>DATCLC010000170.1:0-14711 GCA_036564135.1 Solirubrobacterales bacterium | reverse complement strand
GCCCCGAACATCGCGCACAGCTCCTGGAAGTCGCGCGTGGTGTTGCGGTAGTGGTAGCGGAGCAGGCGGGCGGGGATGAGGAGCTCCGCGGCGAACGCGTTCGCCTCCTCCTCGGTCGGCGGCAGGGGCGGGCGGTCGTCCTTGCCGTTGCGGCGCGCCGTGTCCTCGGGGGCGACGGTGGCGCGCCGGCAAAAGAGCTTGTCCTGTCCGGGCGCGTGCAGGACCCAGTGGCCCAGCTCGTGCGCGATCGTGAACCGCCGCCGCGGCGGCCACTGCACGCCCTCGGAGGCGTTGCACCAGATCTCCCTGCGGTCGGCGAGCAGCAGGCCGGAGAGCGTCTGGCCCTCCTCCAACGGCGGACACCCGGGAGCGGAGGTCATGTCGTCGACGTCGACCACGTGCAGGCCGAAGACCGAGTCGACGATGTCCTCGACCGGAACCGGCAGGCTCTCCCCGTCCCACACGTACTCGGGAACGGTTTCGAGGATCGCCCGAGCCCGTTGCTCGATCCACTCCATAGCGGCGGGGATGCTAGGCGCCACCTCGGCGCATCTCAACGTCTCGCCTCGCGCTCGAGCAGGCGCACGAGCTCCGCCCAACGGTGCAGGCGCTCAAGCGACCCTGGGCGCGGTCTGGCCTCGACCTCGCGCAGCACGCGCTCGAACTCGCGGCGCGGGGGCGCGGCCCGCCAGTGGGTCTCGGCGATCAGGTCGGCGAGGACCCAGTCGCGTTCGCGCAGCGCGAAGGCGAACAGCGCAAGCGGGTCGTGGGCGCGCGTGCTCTTCATCTGGCGGAAGGGTCGCCCTGCGCGCCCGGCGGCTGACGCCGCCGCGGGCCCTAATTCCCGGCCTCGGGTCCGCCGGTGAAGAGCTCGTCGACCAGGTCGCGCTCGGCCTCGGCGCGACCGGCGGCCTCCGCGGCACTTGGCGCCGCCGGCGTCACGGAGAAGTCGGGGCTCGGCGTCGCCTTGCGCGCGAACGCGACCCCGGCGCCCGGTTGGTCGCGCCCGCTACGCACGCGCCCGGCGGCGCGCAGCGTCTCGGCGCTCGTGCCGAGGATCCTCGCGAGGGCCTCAAGGACGCGGTCTGAGACCCCGTCCACGGGCAGCTCTTCGAGCTCCATGCGGTGGTAGTAGGCGCCGACCTTCGCCTCCTTGTCGGGCACGCCGAGCGACTCCGCCAGCCGCGCCACGACCTCGCGCCGCATGATGCGCGCCCTCTCGCGCAGCTCCGGCAGGAGCTCGCGCCAGCCTACGGTCGCCTCCGCGCGCCCGCCGGCGAGCTCCCACTCCGCCAGGATCGAGTCCGCCACCCGTGCCGCCTTCGACTCCGCGTACGCCTCGGGGTCCCACCGCCTGCCCGGCGCGCGCTCGAGGTAGTGGCGGATGAGCGCCGCGAGCTCGAGCCGGTCGAGGTCGTCCTCGAGCTGGTCGAGGAACGCGCGCGGGTTCGCCTCGCCGCCGCGTTTGTGCTCGGCGATGAACTCGCGGTAGAGGCGCTCGACTTCGTTCATGGCTCAAGCAGCTCGCGCAGCTTCCTGCGAAAGCGCGTCGCGATCTGGTGGACGTTGGCGTCGGTCATCGGGGTCTTGAGGCCGGGGAACTCCTCGTTTACCCGCTTTGCCGCTTCCGGGGCGTCGTACTCATCTCCAAGGTAGAGATCGACGACCCTCTGGTGCGCCGGGCTAAGGCCCGCCTTCGCCTGCTCGACCACGTCCCGCGTGTCGACCGCGTCCGAGAAGTCCTCCTCGATGGCAAGGTTACGCCCGCCGGACTCCTCGTCGTCGAGGTCCTCGGGGAGCGCGATCGGAGGGCCGCCGCCGCGGTTGCGCTTGTCGTGGAAGTCGGCGATCCGACGCTTGAGGATCGTGAAGACGAAGTTGACCGCCTCGCCGGGAACCGAGCCGTTGAACGTCGCGCGGACGACGTCCGCCAGCGCCTGCTGGACGAGGTCCTCCGCGTCCTGCTCGTTGGGCACGGACGTGCTCGCGTAGCGCACGAGGTCCTCGTAGCGGCGGAAGGTGAAGATGGCGAGCGCGGTGCTCGCCGCGTCGTTGCGGCCGGCCTCGCGCGCGGCGGCCACGTAGCGGAGGAGATCCTCGTCGCCGAGGCGGTCGAGCTCTGATTCGCTTCTCTCCCTGAACGTCACGCGCGCGCTCTCCAACACCGAAGGGTCGGCGGCGTCGCCGCTCTCCTGACAATCAACCCGTCCGGTCCCCCGAACGCGGGGATTGTATGCCCCGGGGCCGCGCCCGCGGGTACGGTTTCGCGGTGCCTGACGAGCTGCTGGGAGCGCTGATCGCCTTCTGCATCGCGGTCGCGACGACGCCCGCCGGGGTCTCCGGCGCGGTGTTCCTGCTGCCCGTGCAGGTGAGCGTCCTCGGCATCCCGAGCCCGGCGGTGACCCCGACCAACCTCCTCTACAACGTGGTCGCGACCCCCGGCGCGCTCCTGCGCTTCCACTCGGCCGGGCGCCTCGGCGGCCCGCTCGTGCGGGCCGTGATGCTCGGCGCGCTGCCCGGCGTCGTCGTCGGCGCGCTCCTGCGCGTCGAGGTCCTCGACGGGCCCGAGGCCTTTCTGCTCGTGATCGCGGCGGTGCTCGTGCCCCTCGGTCTGTTTTTGGCGTCGACGGACCCGCCGCGCGAGGACGCCGGCGCGGGCGGCGCGCTCGGCGTCCCGGCGCGGGTCAGCGGGCTCGCCGCCGGCGTGGGGATCGTGGGCGGCATCTACGGGATCGGCGGTGGCTCGCTGATCGGGCCGATCCTGGTCGCGATGCGCTACGCGCCGCGCGAGGTCGTGCCGGCCGCGATCACGGCGACGTTCGCGACCTCGGTCGTTGGCGTCGCCGCCTTCGTGGCGCTCGACGCGCTGGGCCGCGCGGGCGAGGCCGCCCCCGAATGGGGCCTCGGGCTGGCGCTGGGCGCGGGCGGGCTCGCGGGCAGCTACGTGGGCGCGGCGCTTCAGGAGCGCGTGCCCGAGCGCCTTGTGCGCCGCGGCCTCGGCGCGATCGCGGTCGTGCTCGGGATCTACTACGTCGCGAAGGTGATCGCCTAGGCGCGTCAGGTCCCGGGCCCCGCCGCCGACCCAAGCGGCATGACCTTCCCAGGACCCTCCCGCACGATCATCGTCGAGCCGATCGAGCGCCCGGCGCGCGCGCCGCAGCGCACCCAGCCGGCGCCCGAGCGCGAGCGGCCCGAGCGCGAGCCGGCCCCGGCGGAGCCGAAGCGCGCGCCCGCCAAGGTGCCGGCGAAGGCCTAGGCCCCGGGCTCCTCGAGCGAGCGCACCAGCTCGTCGAGCTGCAGCTCGGTGAGCGCCCCTGAGACCGCCTCGAGCTCCTGCTTGCAGAAGACGATCAGGTCCTTGGCCTCGGTGCAGAGCGCGAGCGTCTCGCGCAGCTCGGCCTCGCCGGAGTCAAGCCGGGCGATGATCTGCTCGAGGCGCTCGACCGCGCTCTCGTAGGTGCGGGCGGGCTGGCCGCCCTCGGTCGTCTCGGTCTCTTCGCTCACTCGTCCTCCTCCTCGATCCGCGCCGCGACAGCATCGTCGGCGAAGCGGACGCGTACGCTGCCCTCCCGGCGCGCGGCCTCCGCGGTGGTCACGGGCTCGCCGCCCCGACCCTCGACGAGCGCGTAGCCCCGCTCGAGCGTGCGCTGCGGGTCGTGGCCGCGCACGGCGACCTCAAAGCCGGCCAGGCGCGCGGCGCGCTCGCGCTGGGCGTCGCGGGCGCGGGCGGCGATCCCGGCGCCCAGGCGCTCGAGCCCGAGCCGCTCGTCCTGGGCGAGCGTGCTCGCCGCGCCGCCCTTGCGGGCGATGACGAGCGCGTGGCGGGCGGCGCGCTGCCTGCGCGCCTGAAGCCCCCGCGTCGCCGAGGCGCGGACCTCGCGCAGGAGCTGGTGCAGGCGCCTGCGCTCGGCCCGCACCGAGCGTGCCGGGGCGCCCGCGAGCTCGGCGAGCCGCCGGCCGCGTGTGCGCACCGCGGCGGTCGAGTGGCGCTGGGTCGTGGCGGCGATCGCGCGCAGGTCGCGACGCGCGGCGCGCACGTCGACGCGGACGAGCTCCTCGGCGGCGTGCGTGGGCGTCGAGCAGGCGACGGCGCTCACGTCGTCGATCAGCGTCTGGTCGGTCTCATGCCCGATCGCGCTGATCACCGGCAGGCGCAGCAGCGCGACGGTGCGGCAGAGGGTCTCGTCGCAGAACGCCCACAGGTCGGCGAGCGAGCCGCCGCCGCGGCAGACCACCGCGACCTCGACCTGCGGTTGCTCGGCGAGCGCGCGCAGCGCCTCGGTGATCTGCGGCGCCGCGCGGCGGTCCTGCACCGGGGCGTCCGCCCAGACGATCGTGCCCCGCCAGCCGCGGCGCTCAAGCCCCGCGAGCAGGTCGCGGCAGGCGGCGCTCCCGCGAGCGGTGACGACGCCGATCGTCTTCGGGATCAGCGGCCGGGGGAGCTTCTTCTGCGGCGCGAAGAGCCCGTCGTCCTCGAGCCGCTTGCGCAGCACTTGCAGGCGCGCGAGCAGATCGCCCTCGCCGGCGAGGCGCAGGTGCGTCACGCGGAAGTTGAACGACGGCGAGGAGGTCTGCGAGCCCGGGTAGTAGTCGAGCCCGCCGCCGACGACGACCTCGACGCCGTCGGCGAGCTGGCCGTCGAGCTCGAGCCGGTCGAGCTGGTCGTTCCAGATCGCGCAGGGCAGGGCGCCGTCGGCGTCGCGCAGCTCGAAGTAGGTGCTCGTGCGGGCGCGCTTCAGGTTGACGACCTCGCCGATCAGCAGCACGTTGGCGCGCTTGCGAAGGAAGTCGCGCAGGCGCTTCGCGTAGACGCCGACCGCGTACGGGCCGGGCAGCTCGGGATCGCGCGGCTCGGGCAGCGGCGCGTCCGGCTCGGTGGGCTCGGGAAGGCCCGCGCTGAAGTCGAGTTGCTCGCCGATACCCATAAGGGTCGCAGGCGGGGCTGCGCGACTGACGTGCGTGGTGTCAGGAGCGCGTCGCGGTTGCCGACCCACGCGGCGAGGACGCCCGATGACGCCCGCACCATTTCGCCGCGCCGCAACCGAGGACGCGCCGCTCTTCGCCGGCGCGATCCACGGCGTGCGCGGGTGGAGCGTGCGGCGCGGCCGGCTCGTCGCGCCCTACCGCGAGACCGTCTGGGAGCCCGGCGGGGTGACGCGCGCGGCGTGCGACGCGCACCGCGCGCCGCCCGCGCGGGGCTGCGGCTGCGGGCTGTACGCGTTCCACCCGTTCAGCTCCGCGATCGAGGCGTACCACCACCAGGTGCTGGGCGTGGTGGAGGCGTGGGGGCGGGTCGAGCTGCACGCCGACGGGTTTCGCGCCGAGCGCGCGCGGCCGGTCGCGCTGTTCGTGCGCGAGGCGGCGCTCGCGGACGAGCGCGCCCGAGTGGAGCGGCTCGCCCGCCGCTACGGCTGCGAGCTGATCCGGCTCGGCCGCGGGGAGACTCCGGCGCTGGCGTGCGCGAAGCGCGGCTGGGGGATCGACGCGCGCACGGTGGCGGACCTCCTGGGCGTCGACTACGAGCCCGGGCTCGCGGGCGGGGTGGTGCCGCTCGGGGGCGTACCCGTCGGCGGGCTGGCGCGCCGCAGGCGCGGTCCGGTGGACCGGGTGGTCGACGCGGTCGCGACGGCGGCCCGCTGGATCGGGATCGCCCTGCTCACGATCGTGGTGGGCGTGGTGTGGCTCGCGCTCTACGCGACCTTCGCGGCCACGTTCGTCTTGGGCGGGCTCGCGCTCCTGGGCGTGGATGTCTTCGACGAGGCGGCGGAGGAGCGCCCGCCGCTTGAGCGCGCGAGCGATGTGGAGGTCACCGGCGCCTGGACGGTCGACTTCGGCCGCGGGATGCGCGTGCACGCGGTAGAGCTCACCAACCGCGGCGAGCGCGTGGCGCTCGACGCGCGCCCGGCCCTCGCTGAGGTCGCGGGCGGCGAGCGCGACGAGGTCGGCGCGTTCAACGTCGAGGTCCCGGTGAACCTCGCGCCGGGCGAGCGCGGCCTCGCCCTGCACCCGGTGGCAAGCGACGATCCGCAAGCGCGCTCCGAGCCGGGGCGCGTCTGGGCGCGGGAGGGCCCGCCGGATGTCCGGGCGCCGGCGCGGCTCGACGTGCGAATCGAACGGCGACCGCGCGGCTGCGTCGCGCTCGCGCGCATCGACGCCCAGCGGCCGCTGCGGCGGCTGGAGCTCTGGGCGCTCGGGCTTGGCGTGGGCGGTGAGCCCGAGCACGCGATCTACGACGCCGTGCGCGACGTGCCCGTCGGCCGCTCGGAGCAGGTCCTGGGCCGCGCGGGGCACTGCCCGACGCCGATCCCGCGCTATCGCGTCTACCCGGCGTTCCGCGCGGGGCAGCTCGCGGGCGCGTCGGATGGGCGTTGAGCGACCGCTGTCGCGTCTAAGGGGGCTGGCCTTCGCTGCCGATCCGGGGGCCGTGGCCCATGCGAGACCACAGCCGCAGGCGGGTCGCTACGCCGAGGCGCGCTACCGCGCGCTCGTGCGCTCCGAGTGGCGCCCGCGGGTGCTCAGGATCGCGCTTCGGATCACGGCGGCCGGCGTCGCCATCGCAGCCGCATACTGGATCCTCTTCCCGAGGCAGGGGCTGTTCTTCGCGACCCTGATGGCGGGCATGCTGATCGGGGCGTTCGCCGTGCTCCCCGAGCTCGCGCCGTGGTGGATAAAGAAGTGGCGAGAGGGGGCCGAGGCCGAGCGCGAGACCGAGCGCCTGATCGGCCCGCTCGCGGCCGAGGGCTGGCACGCGGTCCACGACGTCGACATAGGCCACGGCAACCTCGACCACGTCCTGGTCGGGCCGGGCGGCGTCTACCTGCTCGAGACGAAGTCGCGGCCGGGCAAGGTGCGGTTCGAGAGGGACCGGCTGATCACCCGCCGGGCCGACGAGCCCGTCGAGGAGAGCAGGGACGAGTGGACGGCCGACAGGGCTAGGGCCCGCGCGGCGGCCCTCCGCCACGCGCTCGACTACGTGGGCGTGCGCTGGGTGAACGCCGTGATCGTGGTGCACGGCGAGCTCGAGCCCGGTGCGGTCGAAGGCGAGAGCGTCACCGTTGTGCGGAGCGACCGCCTCGCGGACTGGTTGCGCGCCCAGCCGGTGCGCCTCCCGCCGTACCGCGTGAAGGAGATCGCGGCGGCGGTGGCCGACCTCGGCCCGGAGGACTTCGACTAGCGGCGGCACCGTGGCGTCCGTGGGTCCACCGGGATGGAGCGAGGGCACGCCCGGCGCGAGCGCGCGCCGCGAGGCCGAGCGCCGGCGAGCCAACCGCGAGCGCCGCGTGCGCGAGCGGCACCCGCTGCTCGGCGGGGTGATCCTGGCGCTGCAGAAGGCTCCTCAGCACGAGCGCAACTGGGGGGCCGGGGGCAAAAGCGAAGAGCGGATGGCCGAATCGCTCGCGCGCAAGTGCGGGGAACGCGTGACGTGGCTCTACGACCGGCGCATCCAGCGCAGCCGCGCGAACATCGACATGCTGGCGTTCGCTCCCAGCGGCGTCTGGGTCATCGACGCCAAGGACTACAAGGGCGAGGTGCGCATCGTCCGCCCGCGGTCCGGGAGACCGAAGCTCGTCATCGATGGGTGGAACCGTTCGAAGCTGATCGACACACTCGACTGGCAGGTGGGCCTGGTACGTGAAGCCGTCGGCGCGCTCGACCCGACCGTTCCGGTGCACGGCGCGCTCTGCTTCGGCGTTCGCGCGGAGCTGCCGCTTCTGCGGACCCTTGAGGTCCGCGGCTACTTGATGGGGTATCCGCGCCCCCTCGCAAGGCGGCTTCGCGCCAAGGGTCCGCTCAGCACCGCGTACCTGGAGCGCGTTCGCCAGCGGCTCGCGGTGGAGTTCCCGGAGGCCTGAGCGGGCCTCGCGACGCGCAAGCCGCACATCCGGCGCGAAACGATGCTGAGTCGTGCGCCGCGGGCTGCGAGCGTCCCCGCATGGCGACGAACTCCGAACCACCCACGCCCGAGGCGGCCGAGCGGCGCTTCCGCGAGCTTCTGCGCGAGAACGGAATCGACCAGCCCGACTCCGTCGAGCACGACCCCCTCGCCAACGAGCTGGTCTTCCTGTGGGAGGACGCGAAGCTCGCGGTCGTACTCGACCTGGATGACCCTGAGCTGAAGCCGCCGGTGTAGGGCGCGGTCAGCGGTCGGCGAACTCGTCACCCAGCTCGGTGCTGGACGGCGCGTTCTCATCGACCGTCTCGAGCACGCCGAGCAGCTCGGTCACGCGGCAGACGAGCAGGCGCTCCTCGTCGACCTCGACCCAGACGCCTGCGCTTGCCGGGAAGACGACGTGGTCGCCGGGGCGGACGGGCATCTGGACGCCTGCGGCCTCCCACCAGTCGACGCCCTGGCCCACGGCGAGCACGATGCCGTGCTGGGGCGGCGGGTCGGACGCGCCGGGAGGGACGACGAGCCCCGACCTGCGCATCCGGTCGGGCTCGAGCTCCTTGATCACGACCCGATCGAAAAGCGGCCTGAGATGGTGCCGTGCCATACGCCCTCAGGGTACGCGGTCGCGGGGGCGCCCGCCATGAAAGACGGGCGCCCCCGCGCGTGCGATCCGTGGGAGGAGGGGATTACATACCCGCGCCGGGGGCAGGCGCGGGTTCCGCTGTGCGTGTACCCGCTTTCGCGGGCAGATCACGCACGTCCTCGTGCGCCTCGCCGCCGTGCCCGTAGCGGCCCATCCGCGCGGGCACGATCAGCGCGAGCACGGCGCCGACGGCGAGCACGCCGACCGCGACCGGGAGCGCGGCGACGACGCCGTCGGTGAACGCCTGCGGCGTCTGGAACCCGCCGTTCGCCGAGAACACCGTGGCGAGCACCGCGACTCCCATCACGCCGCCGATCTCGCGGATCGCGTTCGTCGCGCCCGAGGCCTTGCCGGCCTCCTCGGGCCGCACCGAGGCGAGCACCGTGGCGGCGGCGGTCGGGAAAACGAGCGCCATGCCCGCGCCGGCGAGCATGAACGGCGCGATCAGCGCCGCGAACGGCGTGTCGACCGCGGAGATCAGGCCGATCCAGGCGAGCGCCACGGCCTGCATCGCGAGCCCCGCGGCCATCAGCGGCCGCGTGCCGAAGCGGGCGCCCAGCACGCCGGCGATCGGCGCGACGAACATCGGCATCGCGGTCCACGGCAGGGTGCGCAGCCCGGCCTCGAGCGGCCCGTAGCCCTGCGCCGTCTGGAAGAACTGGCTGAGCAGGAAGATCGCCCCGAACGTCCCGAAGAACATCGCGAACGAGAGGCCGTTGGTCGCGCTGAACGAGCGCGAGCGGAAGAAGCGCATCGGCAGCATCGGCTCCCGGGCGCGCAGCTCCCACCACACGAAGAACGCGAGCAGCGCGAGCCCGGCGGCGATCGAGGTCACGACCGGGGCGCTCGTCCAGCCGAGCGCCTCGCCGCGGATGATCCCGAACGTGAGCCCGAAGAGGCCGGCCGCGGCCAGCCCGAGGCCGGGCAGATCGAGGGCCTTGTCTGGGCCGCGCGACTCGGCGAGCTTGCGGATCGCGAGCGGCAGCAGCGCGAGCCCGACGGGCACGTTCAGCCAGAAGATCCACTGCCACGAGACGCCCTCGACGACGAGCCCGCCGACGAACGGGCCGACCGCGACGCCGAGGCCGCTGATCGCGCCCCAGATCCCGAGCGCGCCGCCGCGCTTCTCAGGCGGCACGGCCTCGGAGACCAGGGTCAGGGTGAGCGGCGTGACGATCGCTGCGCCGACGCCCTGGATCGCGCGCGCCGCGATCAGCGCTTCGATCGAGGGCGCGAGCGCGGCGAGCGCGCTCGCGCCGGTGAAGATGCCGAGGCCGATCGTGAACATCCGCCGGCGGCCGAAGCGGTCGCCGAGCGCGGCGCCGGTGATCAGCAGGACCGCAAAGGCGAGCGTGTAGGCGTTCACGGTCCACTCGAGCGACTCGATCGAGCCGCCTAAGTCGGCGCGGATCGAGGGCAGCGCGACCCCGACCACGAGGTTGTCGAGCGCCGTCATGAACAGCGCCGCGCCGGTGATCGCGAGCGTCCAGACCGTCGCTCTGGCTTTCGTTGTGGCTGTCACTGGGTCTCCTTTCATGTCTTGGCTGAGGGGATGGGCTAATGAGTGAGTAGTCACTCACCCCGCGGCCCGAAAAGAAGGCGGCTCAAGCCGCCACGGGCCCGCATGTCGGTTGCGGCTAGCAGTCGCCCTCCTCCGGCTCCCAGGTGAGCACCTGGGCCCACTCGGCGTCGACCTCGTCGGCGTGGATCGCCGCCATCACGTTGATCAGCATCCCGTAGGCGAACCACTGCTTGGCCTCCTGCTCGGACGCGCCGGCCTCGCGCTTGACGAGGTCGTAGAGGCGCGCGAAGCAGCGGTGCACGGCGGCGCGCGCCTGCTCGTCGATGCCGGCGCCGACGTAGGAGTGGATCTGCATGAGCAGCACGTCGCGGTCGCGCCGGATGAGCTCGCTGTAGGCGCGGCCCATCGCGTCGAGCGGGTCCGCCCCCGACGCCTTCGCCTCGGCGGCCGCCTCGCTGAACGCGGCATACAACCGGTCGCTCGCGACCTCGTAGGCGGCCGCGAAGAGGTCGGGCTTGGTCGGGAAGAGCCGGAACAGGTACGCCTGCGAAATGCCTGCCGCCTTCGCGATCTCGGTCGTCGGCGCCGCGTAGCCGCGCTCGGCGAACACGCGCACGGCGGCCTCGACGAGCTCGGCCCGCCGCTGCTCGGCGGTCGAGAGGGTGCGCGGCGTTGTGGCCGGAGAAGTCATCTGCAGGTGTGAGTATGCACTCACTCACACCCTTTGTCAAGTCCCCGCCGCGGAGGCTCAGCCCAGGTCGATCACGCCGAAGACGAGCAGCAGGATCAGTGTGACCACGGCGGAGATCAAAAGCGAGCCGAGGCAGCCGACCTGGTTCGAGAAGAAGATGAACACGGCCCCGCCGCCTACCCCTGTGCGCCCGCACCAACCGCCGGGCCGCGCGGGGCCTCCCCGGCGCGCGCGGCGTTGGCGGCGATCGCGTCGATGATCCGGTCCCAGTAGACCCGCGGCAGGTCGTGTCCCATGCCCTCGAGCATGATCAGGCGCGCGTCGCGGATCGCGCGCGCCGTCGCCCGTCCGCCCGAGGGCTTCACGAGCCGGTCGCGGGTGCCGTGGATCACGGTCGTCGGCACGCGGATCCCGCGCAGGGCGCGCGTGCGGTTGCCCGACTTGAGGATCGCGCCGAGCTGGCGGCCGGTGCCGGCGGGGCTGTGCCCGCGCTCATAGGAGCGTGCGGCCTGCTCGCGGATCTCCTCCACGTCGATACCGAGCTCCCGCGAGCCAATCAGCTCGAAGATGCGCACGGAGTGGTCGATGAACGCCTCGCGCTCGCGGGGCGAGGCGCGCAGGAGCACGTTCAGCAGCTTGAAGTCCGGCTGGCCGGAGAAGCGCGAGCCGGTGTTGGACATGATCGAGACGAGCGAGCGCACCCGGTCGGGGTGCCGGGCGGCCAGCATCTGGGCGATCATCCCGCCCATCGAGGCGCCGACCACGTGCACGGGGCCGAGCTCGAGCGCGTCGATCAGGCCGGCGGTGTCGGCCGCCATGTCCTCGATCGTGTACTGCTCGGGCGCGAACCGCCGCGTGGCGAGCTGGCGCAGGGTCGGCGGCCGGAAGTCGAGGTGCGTCGAGCGGCCGGCGTCGCGGTTGTCGAAGCGCACGACGTGGAAGCCGCGCGCGGCGAGCTGCGCGCAGAACTCGTCGTGCCAGCCGACCATCTGCATGCCGAGCCCCATGACCAGAAGCAGCGGCGGGTCAACCGGGTCCCCGAAACTCTCGTGGCAGAGCTCGATCTGGTCGTTGACGCGGGTGACGCGCTCGGCCATCACGCGGAAGCGTACGGCTCTCGGCCGCGCGGCGAGGCACCTCGGCTAGCGTCTCCGCCGTGACCGGCTCGCTCGTAGACGACCTGGCCGCGCTGCTCGGCGCCGAGCGCGTCGCGCCGTTCGACGCGCGCGCCACGCGCGACGCGCTGCGCGGCCCGGCGATCGAGCCGCGCGCCGACGCGGTCGCCTACCCCGAGTCGCCCGAGCAGGTGGCCGAGCTGCTCGCCTGGTGCTACGAGCGCGAGGTCCCGCTCACCGCGCGCGGCGGCGGAACCGGGCTTACCGGCGGCGCGACTCCAGTGGCGGGCGGCGTGGTCGTCGCGCTG
The DNA here is from genome assembly GCA_036564135.1 of Solirubrobacterales bacterium. Classification (GTDB taxonomy): domain Bacteria; phylum Actinomycetota; class Thermoleophilia; order Solirubrobacterales; family 70-9; genus RSA11. The sequence goes on along the minus strand of DATCLC010000170.1, from coordinate 2,541 downwards.
GAGCGCCTCAACCGGGTGCGCGCCCTCGACCCGGGGCAGTGGCGCGTGGAGGTCGAGGCGGGGGTGACGACCGCGACGGTCCAGCGCCGCGCCCGCGAGGTCGGCCTCTACTTCCCGCCGGACCCGGGCGCGGCCGAGCAGTCCCAGATCGGCGGCAACATCGCGACGAACGCGGGCGGCCCGCACGCGCTGCGCTACGGCACCACCGGCGACTTCGTCACGGGACTGGAGGTCGCGCTCCCGCCGGGCGAGATGGTCAGCCTGGGCGGCGCGGTGCGCAAGGACGCCGCGGGCTTCGACGCGAAGCGCCTGCTGGTCGGCTCGGAGGGAGCGCTCGGGATCATCACCGCGGCCCACCTGCGCCTCGTCCCCGCGCCCGAGGCGCGCCTGCCGCTGGTCGCGGCCTTCGCCGACGTGCGCTCGGGCTGCGAGGCGGTCCAGGCGATCCTCGGCTCCGGCGTCCAGGCGTCTGCGATCGAGTACCTGGACGGTCGCACGCTCGAGCTCGCCGGCGGGGCGCTGCCCGTGCTCGACGCGGGCGGGGCCGGCTTCCTCGTGATCGCCGAGGCCGACGGCACCGCCGACGAGGCCGAACGCCAGCTCGCCGAGATCGCCGCGGCCGTCGAGCCGCTCGCCCAGCGCGTCGCGCGCCCGCGCGGCCGCGAGGTCGACGAGCTCTGGCGCTGGCGCGACGGCGTCTCGAACGTGGTCGCCACCGCGCGCGGCGGCAAGGTCTCCGAGGACATCGCGGTCCCGGTCGAGCGGCTCGCGGACGCGATCGAGGCCACCCTGCGCATCGGCGCCGAGCACGGCCTCGATGCCTGCTCGTGGGGACACGCGGGCGACGGCAACGTCCACGCCACGTTCCTGGTCTCGGGCGACCCGGCGCCTCCGGAGGAGCTCGAGCGCGTCGAGGCGGCCGTGGGCGAGCTCCTGCGCGAGGCGGTCGCGCTCGGCGGCACGGTCTCCGGCGAGCACGGCCTGGGTTGGCTCAAGCGCGACGCGCTCGCCTACCAGGCGAGCCAGGCCGAGCTCGAGCTGCAGCGCCGCATCAAGCGCGCCTTCGACCCTAAGGGACTGCTCAACCCGGGCAAGTGGATCTAGCCCACCACGCGATCGAGTTTCCTAGTCACACAGACGAGGAAACTCGATCACGCCCGGCGTCCCCAACCCGTGATCGAGGTTCCTCGTCTCACGGACGAGGAAAGTCGATCACGACGCTGGGGTGTGGGCGGTGATCGAGGTTTCTGGTCCTACAGACGAGGAAAGTCGAGCGCGTGCGCGCTAAGCCGCGGTCGCGGCGGGCTGCTCGCTGCGCAGCTTGCGGTCCACCATCCGCGCGCAGCGGCGGCCCTCGGCGATCGCGTTCACGATCAGCGAGGCGCCGATCCGGGCGTCGCCCGCGACGAACACGCCGTCGACCGAGGTCTCGTAGGTGGGCGCCTTCACGTTGCCGCGTCCGTCGAGCTCGACGCCGAGGTCGGAGATCAGGCCCTTGTGCTCGGGGTGCGTGAAGCCGACCGCGATCAACACCAGGTCGGCCGGCATCGTGAACTCCGAGCCCGGGATCGGCTCGAGCGTGCGCGAGGACGTACCGCGCACCTCGCGGCCCGCGACCTCCACGACGTTCCCGTGCTGGTCGCCGATGATGTCGGTGACCTGGCGGCCGAAGCGGCGCTCGCCGCCCTCCTCCAGCGCGTAGGTCGTCACCGAGCGGCGGGGCTGCATCGGCCACGGCGTGTCCGGGTAGCGCCCGCTCTCGGGCACCTCCGGGTAGACGTCGAGCAGGATCGCCGACTTGCAGCGCTCGCGGTTCGCGTTCGAGATGCAGTCCATGCCGGTGTCGCCGCCGCCGATCACGACCACGTTCTTGTCCTTGGCGGTGATCACCACCTCGGGCTCGGGGCCCTCGGGGCCGCCCTGCATCTTCGCCACGTAGCGGTTGCGCTGGTAGAGGTAGTCCATCGCGTAATGGACGCCGTTCAGGTCGCTGCCCGGGACGTCCAGCGGCCGCGGCACGCGCGAGCCGATAGCGATCACGATCGCGTCGAACCGCTCGCGCAGCTCCTCGACGGTGACGTCGCGGCCGACGTCGACGCGGCAGCGGAACTCGATGCCCTCGGCCTCGAGCACCCGCACGCGACGGTCGATGATCCACTTCTCGAGCTTCGCGTCGGGCACGCCGAAGCGCATCAGGCCGCCGACCGCCTCGTCGCGCTCAAAGACGACGACAGAGTGCCCGACCTGGTTGAGCTCGTCCGCGGCCGCCATGCCCGCCGGCCCGGAGCCGATCACGGCGACGCGCTTGCCGGTGCGCTCCTGCGGCGGGCGCGGCTTGACCCAGCCCTCCTGGAAGGCGCGGTCGATGATCGAGTACTCGATCTGCTTGATCGTCACCGCGTCGTCGTTGATGTCGAGCACGCAGGCCGACTCGCACGGCGCGGGGCAGACGAGCCCGGTGAACTCGGGGAAGTTGTTGGTCGCGTGCAGCTGGGCGATCGCCTCCTCCCAGCGACCGAGCCGGACCAGGTCGTTCCAGTC
>DATCLC010000169.1:0-4146 GCA_036564135.1 Solirubrobacterales bacterium | reverse complement strand
GCGCGATCTGCTTGTGGCTCTTGCCCTCGAGGACGTGCCCGACGAAGGCGGTGCGCTGCAGGTCGGTGAGCTCCTCCTCGACGCCGGCGACCACGCCGCGCACGGTCTCCCGCTCCTCCGCGATCTCGTGCGTGGAGGGCGCTGCAACCAGCGCCGCGGTGCTGGCGACGGGGTAGGGCGGCGGCGTGCGCAGGCGCGCGCGCAGCTGTTCGCGCGCGACGTTGCGGGTGATCCCCCGCAGCCAGGCGCCCAGGCTCTCGGGGCGCGTGCCGCGCTTCAGTTCCTTGTTGGCCTCGATCAGCGCGAGCTGGACGACGTCCTCGGCCGCATCGGGGTCGATGATCTGCCGGGCGGTGCCCAGCATGCCGAGGCGGAAGCGCCGCGCGAGCTCCTCGAAGGCGCGCTCGTCGCCCGCGACACAGCGTTCAACGAGCTCGTCGGGTTGCGTGTGTGGGCCTGTCCCTAACTCCATCGTTCGCCCGCCATCCGAGGCGAGTCACCCCGTAGGGAAGGTAGCCGAGGACGCCCGGGATTGCCAGTCGCAACGGTGCGCGCGAGAGCTCGTGCAAAGAAATTCGGGGGGAGAGAGTGATCTTTGCGGCTCCTTTTCCAACTGTTAGGACGGAGAGATTGCCGGAATGGAGAACGACGCACACGAGGGGTATGAGAGATGTGGTTTCCCAAGGTCGCCGTTGCGGACTCAGGACTTCGGTGGCCAGCTGCCTCGCGTAGAAACGGCGTCGCCGCGTCCGCGGCCGGGCATTGGCACAGGCCGACCCGGCACGAGTCCGAACGCACGGAGGCCGACCAGGCGGAGCCGCCGCGGTGCGCGTGCCGGCGCTGCGTGGACTCGGAGGCGACCGCGGTGGACTGCATCGATCAGCTGATCGCCCGAGTGCGCGATGCGTCGGCGCGGTACCGCGTCGGCCTCTACTCGGCCACGGAGCTCCTGCGCGCCCTTGCGGACGCGCGTGAGGCGGCCTGCGAGAGCGTGCCGACTTCCGTGCATGACGCCCTCGTCGGGGCCGAGGCGTTGATCGCGAAGGCGCGGCGCACGGTCGCCGTGCCCGACCGTCCGGCGGAGATCGAGCGCATCCTCGACAAGCTCGAGGCTACGCTCGATGACGCCCGCGGGCACGCGAGCGGGCGCTAGCCGCTCCCGCGAAAAAAGCTCGCGCAAAACCGGCAAACACGCGGGGCGCGACGCGCCCCGTTCTGCTTTGCTCGCGGCTAGATCGCGGCGGGGGAGAAACCCGCCGCGGTGTGGCGTTTCATTGGATGGGGAATGAGCACAGCCGAGGCACAGGTACCGCCGCAGAATCTCGAGGCCGAGGAGTCGGTTCTCGGCGCGATGATGGTCTCCGAGGCGGCGATCGCCTCGGTGATCCTCGACGTCCACCTGACCGAGGAGGACTTCTACCGGGAGCGCCACCGGATCATCTTCCGGGCGATCCGCCAGCTCTCGGAGCGCGGCGAGCCGGTTGACGCGCTCACGGTCACGGAGTACCTCACGCAGCTCGGCGAGCTCGCCGAGGCCGGCGGCCGCGAGTTCGTCTCGAGCCTCGCCTCCACGGTGCCGGTCCCCGGCAACGCGGGGCACTACGCGAAGATCGTCAAGGCGAACTCGATGCTGCGCCGCCTGCTCGCGGCGTCGCAGCGGATCCAGCGGTCCGTGCACGAGCGCGAGGCCGAGCCGCGCGAGCTCGTCGAGCAGGCCGAGCGCATGCTGTTCGAGGTCGCGCACGACACGTCGGCGCAGGACTTCGTCTCGATCACGAACATCCTCGAGCGCGAGACGACCCGCCTGGAGGAGCTCTCCGAGGGCCGCCGGGACCTCACCGGCACCCCGTCCGGCTTCGTCGACTTCGACAACCTGACGGGTGGCTTCCAGCCCGGCAACCTGATCATCTTCGCGGCGAGGCCGGCGATGGGAAAGAGCGCGCTCGTCGCCAACATCGCCGACTTCGTCGCGGTCGAGAAGGGGCTGCCCGTCGCGTTCTTCTCGCTCGAGATGTCCGAGACGGAGCTCGCGCACCGCTTCCTCGCGTGCCGCGCGCGCATCGCCGGCGACAAGTTGCGCAAGGGGCAGATCAAGAGCCTCTGGCCGAAGGTGCTGCGCGCATCGAATCAGCTCGAGAACGCGCCGATCTGGATCGACACCTCGTCGGACCTGAGCGTGCTGGAGCTCCGCTCGAAGGCGCGGCGCCTGTACTCGCGCGAGGGCGGCCTCGGGCTGATCATCGTCGACTACATGCAGCTCATGCGTCCCGACGACCCGCGCGCCAACCGGGTCGAGCAGGTCGGCCAGATCTCGCGCGGGCTCAAGCTGCTCGCGGGCGAGCTGAACGTCCCCGTGCTGGGGATCTCGCAGCTCTCGCGCGCGCCCGAGCTGCGGCCCGACAAGCGGCCGATCCTCTCCGACCTGCGCGAGTCCGGGAACCTCGAGCAGGACGCGGACCTGGTCTGCTTCATCTTCCGCCAGGAGTACTACGAGCAGGACCCCGACGAGGACATCCGCGGCAAGGCCGAGCTGATCCTCGCCAAGCACCGCAACGGCCCGATCGGCACCGTCGAGCTCGCCTTCCAGAGCATCTACCCGCGCTTCATGAACCTCGCGCGGTCCGACCGCACGGGCCCGCCGCCGCCCGCCGCCAGCGGCGAGGACGAGGCGGCCGCGCACGACGACCCGTTCGCCGTCGACGATGAGTTCTGAGCGCGGGGCAAATCCGGCGCGGGCGGAGGGGGCGTCCGTGCCGCGCTTCGCTGCGCCCGGGGCGGGCAACGTCGTGCCGCTGCGCCCCGGCGACGCGACCGTGAGCGCCTGCCCGCTCGCCAAGTGCGACGGCACGGGCTGGGTGGAGACGGAGGCCGGCGCGGTCGAACCGTGCGAGTGCCGCAGCCTGCGGCGCAAGCGCACCCGCGGGGTCGCCTCCGCGATCCCGCCGCGCTACCGGGGCGTCTCCTTCGACCGCCCGCCGGTCTCCGACATGGCGCGCGACCCGGCCACGCGCACCGTGGTCCAGGCCGTGCGCGAGTACGTGGACGCGCTGGACGAGCGGCTCGCAGAGGGGCGGGGCCTTTGGCTGAGCGGCGACGTGGGCACGGGCAAGACCACGCTCGCGATGCTCGTCTCCTCCGCCGCCGCCGAGGCCGGCTACACGCTCGCCGTGTACTCGCTGCCGCGCCTGCTCGCCCGCATCCGCCGCACCTACGACGCCGAGACGGCTGATGACTCCTACCTGCCGTTCTTCGAGCGGCTCACCTCGGTCGATCTGCTGCACATCGACGACCTCGGCGCCGAGAAGCGCAGTGACTGGGTGCTCGAGCAGCTCTACGCGCTGATCGACGAGCGCTACGTCTCCAAGCGCGCGGTGATCGTCACCACCAACCTCGACGAGGCCGAGCTCGAGGAGCAGATCGGCGCGCGCACCGTCTCGCGCCTGGTCGAGATCTGCGGGGATCCCCTGCGGCTCGAGGGTGAGGACAAGCGCTACCGACCCCCGGCGGAGCTCGATCTCCCTCCGAGCGCCGCCCGGGCGGAGCCGGACGCGGCCCCGAGTTCCCCATAATCAGAGGGCAATGCCAGGAATCGTGATCGTCGGCACCCAGTGGGGTGACGAGGGCAAGGGCAAGATCGTCGACCTGCTCGCCGAGCGGGCCGACGCAGTCGTGCGCTTCCAGGGCGGCAACAACGCCGGGCACACGATCGTGCGCGACGGCGAGGAGTTCAAGCTGCACCTGATCCCGTCGGGGGTGCTGCATCCCGGCCTCACCTGCATCATCGGCAACGGCGTCGTTGTCGACCCCGCGGTGCTGATCTCCGAGCTCGACGCGCTACGTAAGCGCCGGGTGGACGTGACGGGGGTGAAGCTCTCGGCCAACGCCCACCTGATCATGCCCTATCACATCATGCTCGACTCGGTGGGCGAGCAGAAGCTGGGCAAGCTGGCGATCGGCACCACCAAGCGCGGCATCGGCCCCTGCTACGCCGACAAGGCCGCGCGGCTCGGGATCCGCGTGCAGGACCTGCTCGACCCCAAGATCCTGCGCCAGAAGATCTTCGCGGCGCTCGAGCCCAAGAAGCAGATGCTCAGGCCCTTCGCGCGCGACCCCAAGCTCGACCTGCACGCGATCACCGAGCAGTAC
>DATCLC010000168.1:0-51937 GCA_036564135.1 Solirubrobacterales bacterium | reverse complement strand
CTCAGCGCCGACCCGGTCCGCGAGGACCCGGCCGCGGTCCTCGGCCGGGCCATCGCCGTCGGCCACGCGCTCGGCCCCGCGGCGGGGCTGCGCGAGACCGGGCGGCTCCGTGACGTGCTCGGCGAGCGCCACCGCTGGCACGCCGCGCGGGGGTACCTTCACGCGCTCGCCGGCGACCCGCGGGCCGCGGCCGATGCCTACTCCGAGGCGGCAGGGCGCGCGACCAACGTCGCCGAGCGCAACCACCTGGTCCGCGAGGCGGCGCGCCTGCGCAGCGAGGCCCGCGCCGCCACCTGACGGCGCGGGCCCAGCCGTTCGCGTTCCTCGCGCGGCCCTAGGAGTCGCCGCAGGCGACGGTGTGCTCGCGCGCGATCCGGCCGTCGCGCAGCTCGAAGATCGAGTTCGCGACGACGGTGCGCCCGCCCGGGAACTCGCAGGCGATGGTCGCGGCCGCGAGCTCAGGGTTGGTGACGGCGTTCTCGACGGAGGCCTTGACGCCCGCCGACTTGCAGTGCTCGAACATGCCGCGGTAGACGTCCAGCCCACGCCGGCGCAGGGGCGAGCTCGGCGGGTTCTCGCGGTCGACCTGGATCTGCTCGGGGTCCTCGGCGAACAGGGACAGCAGCGCCTCGATGTCCCACTGCTCGAACCCTCGCTTGAGGGTCTCGAGGTCGAGCCCCGCGGTGGTCTTCACGGTCATGGCACACCTCCTTTGAATCGGTTGTTCGGGTGACCGTGCGGAGCTACGATGGGCCTTGAACCACGGTTTAAGTCAAGGGGTTCGCCGTGGATGCTCTGGGTGAGCTCACGATCGGCCAGGTAGCCAAGCGCGCGGGCGTCGCGACCTCGACGATCCGCTACTACGAGCGCGTCGGCCTGCTCTCGAAGCCGGACCGCGTCAGCGGGCAGCGCCGCTATGACCCGGAGGTCCTCGGCCGCCTCGGGTTCATCGGCGTGGCGCAGGGCGCCGGGTTCAAGCTCCGCGAGATCAAGGAACTTCTTGCGGGCATCGATGAGGAGGGCCGGATGGCCGAGCGGATGCGCGCGCTCTCGGAGCGCAAGCTGAGCGAGATCGAGGCCCTGCTCGAGCGGACCCAGGCGATGAAGGGCTGGCTCGAGGTCGCCAAGCAGTGTGGGTGCGCGACCCCCGAGGAGTGCGCGCTCTTCCCCGACGGCGAGTCGGGGTCGTGGGATCCGTCCATGAAGCTGCCCGTCGTCCACGTCGACGGGAAGGACTGCAGGCGCAAGCGCTGAGCAGCCGGGGGCAGCTCAGCGTCCCGGGGCGCGCCGCTGCGCGCGCCCGGCCTAGCCGCGCCAGACGCGCAGGTAGCCCTTCCGGACCCGGACGCTGCCCTTCTTGAACCGCTGGCCGTCGAGCAGGCGCGCCTCGGCGCCGACCACGACGTTTACGTGGAACGTCTTCTGCGAACTGCGCGTGAAGGTGATCCCGCCGACCTTGTGGACGACGCAGGGCGTGCGATGGGCGCTGCGGCCGTGCGTGCACGTCCACCCGTTGCGCAGCGAGATCTTCGCCAGCTTGTCGTGGGCCACGCGGCGCGAGCCCTTGGCCGAGTCGACGGCCTTGCGGCTCATGGCGAGCACGCCCCCGTTGCGGAACGTGACCTTGTAGGGCAAATGGCCGATGCTGAGCTTCAGGCGGGACTCCACGAACAGGCTCTCGCCCTCCCGTGGCGCCCTCACCGGGATCGAGTAGACGACGCGGTCGCGGGTGCCGGCGCCCTCGTCCGCGACCGGGATCTTCCGGGTGACCGGCCTGGAGGTGGCCCTCGGCTTGGGCACGGGCGCGTCGCCCGGGCGCAGGCGCATCGCCACGAGATTGGTCCGCGCCTGGTTGATCGCCCCGTCGCGGTCGTGCGAGCCGACGACGACGACCTCGCCCTTGCGGGCCTTCTTGTCGGTGGCCTCGCCGACGAGGTTCAAATAGCACGGGTCGCAGGGCAGCTCGTCGGGCAGTCGTCTCTCCCGGAGGGGGATGCTGACCATGCAGTGGCGATTGCGGTGCGGCTGCTTCTGCCTGCAGGTGATGCCCTCGGCCTTGCCGATCTGCAGCGAGTTCTTGCCGCCGCGCGTGCCCGCGCTCGGCCCGAGCACGAGCTTGCCCCTGACGGTAGGGTCGTAGCCGTACACGCGCCCGACGCAGGGGAAGCCGACGTAGCGCGGATGGGGCTTCAGGCAGATGGTCGCCTCGAAGTCAGCGCCGGCGAGCAGGCGGTCGCCGGGCTTTAGGTTCCCGAGCGCGGACGGGCCCAGCGACGCGATCACCTTGGGCTTCTGGCCCGCGCGCTTCGCGACCGGTAGTTTCTTGACGAGCTCGGGCTCCTTCCCGGTGGAGGCGATCCGCAGGTCGACGGTCGTGCCGCCCTGAGCGAGCGACACCGCCGAGGCGACGACCGCCGCAACGAGGCCGCCTATGCCAAGCGGGCGGGACAGCCCACTCTTCATTCCGTACCTCCCCGGATCGCGGGAACGCCCTGTCCCGCTCGGGACATTACACCCGATCGGGGAAACCATGGCGAGGGTCCCTGGGATCAGGCCGCGTTCGGCGGCGACGCCGAGCGCTCGCGCCGCACCAGCCAGGCGTTCACGGCCCAGAGCAGGACGCCGATCGCGATCAGGATCGCCGCTCGCGCGTACACCTCGCCCTCGATCTGCGTGAGCAGGGCGATCGAGACGCCGACGCCGATCACGGGAACGATCGAGGGCGCCCGGAAGTGCTCGTGCTCGACCCGATCGCGGCGCAGCACCAGCACCGTGACGTTCACGATGCCGAAGACCACCACCAGCAGGGCGACGGTCGTGTCGGCGAGCTTCGCGAGGTCGGTCGTGCTCACGAGCACGACCGCGATCAGCGTGGTGAACAGGATCGCGACGACCGGCGTGCGGCGGCGCTCGTGGACGAGCGCAAACGGGCGCGGCAGGACGCCCTCGTCCGCCATGCCGTAGAGCAGCCGGGAGGCCATGATCATGTTGATCAGCGCCCCGTTCGCGAGCGCCAGCAGCCCGATCGCCGAGAACAGCTTCTGCGGCACGTCCAGCGGGCCCTGGTCGACGACCTCGAGCAGCGGGCCGCTGGAGGCGGCGAGGTCGGCGGTCGGGACGACCGCCGAGGCGCCGATCGCGACCAGCACATAGATCGTCCCGGTGATGAACAGGCCGGCGAACAGGATCCTCGGGTAGACGCGGGTCGGCGAGCGGGTCTCCTCGGCGACGTTCACTGAGTCCTCGAAGCCGATCAGCGCGTAGAACGCGAGCGCCGCGCCCGCGAGGGTGGCCGCGAAGACGCTGGTGCCCTCCTTCCACTCGAACGCGCGCCCGACGTCCGCGTCACCCTCGCCGATGGCGACCGCCGCGATCAGGATGATCAGCGCGAGGCCGCCGAGCTCGACGAGGGTGAAGCCCGCGTTCAGCTTCACCGACTCGGAGATCCCGCGGAAGTTGACCAGCGCGATCAGGGCGAGGAGCCCGAGCGCTACGGGGATCGTCCCCAGGTCCACGAACTCGGCGAAGTAGTCCCCGCCGAAGGCGCGGGACAGCGCGCTCGCGGAGGTGATCCCCGAGGCGACCACGGCGAAGGCGACGATGAACGAGAAGAACGGCTTGCCGTACGCGCGGTGCACGTAGATGCCCGCGCCGCCGGCGCGCGGGTACTTGGAGACGAGCTCGGCGTAGGAGCCCGCGGTGAACGCCGCCATCCCGAGCGCGAGGGCGAACGCCGACCAGATCGCCCCGCCGGTCTCGGCCCCCACCTCGCCGACGAGCGCGTAGATCCCCCCGCCGAGGATGTCGCCGACGATGAAGAGGAGGAGCAGGGGCGGCGTGATCGCCCGGCGGAGCTTCGTGCCTTCGCCGGGTCCGGCGGGCACCTTGGGGTCCGCGGGGACCGGCACCCCTCCATTGCGCGGGCGGCTGCTCATTCGCGCCGCAAATTACGCCCTCGCACGGCGGCGCCGCCGTGCGGCTAGCCGAAGAGGGCGGGTCCTCCCGGCGGTAGCGCCCGCAGCGCGCGCCACCAGCCGAAGGGACCGGCGCCGCGGCGCAGCGCGCGGCGCAGCGCGCTGCGCTCCTCGGGACCCGGCGGCCGCGGCCGCGTCGCGCGGTAGCGGTGCTCGCGCAGCGCCGCCACGTAGCGCGCTGCCGACGGGCCCGCCTGGGCGCGCAGACGCCGCTCGATCTCAAGCAGCGTGCCGCCCGGCGGCACCTCCCACCCGAGGCGCTCGAGCGCGCGGGCGAGCTCGCGCACCTGCAGCTCGGGGCCCGCTGGCGAGAGCATGCGGCGGCGGCGCAAAAACGCCACCCCGCCGTAGGCGGACCCGAGGCCCGCGACCACGAGGAAGCCGACCGGCGAGGAGCCGCCGTCGCCGCCCCCGGCCCCGCCCGCCTGCGGGAGGTCCCGCAGCGCGCCCTCGCGCTCCGCCTCCTCGATCGAAAGCGACTGGTTATCCGGCGCGTCGGGCGCGGCGGGCGCAGCGGAGCGGTTCGCGAAGACGTTCTCGCTGACGGACGCGGGCGAGATGCTCGGCGTCGGGTCGAACGTCACCCACCCGATCCCGTTGAACCAGACCTCGACCCAGGAGTGCGCGTCGAGGTCGCGCACCGTGAAGCGCGTCGGCTCCTCCTCGTCCTGCACCCCGGGTGCGAACCCGGAGACGACGCGCGCCGGGATCCCGACCATGCGCAGCATCAGCGCCATCGCGCCCGCGAAGTGCTGGCAGTACCCGGCGCGGTCCTCGAAGAGGAACGCCGGGATCGGGTGCTCGTGCTCGGGCACGTTCTGGGAGTACGTGTAGTTCTCCTCGAGGTGCTCCTCGATCGCCTCGACCGCGTCGAACGGGCTGACCGCGTCCTCGGTGAGGCGCAGGGCGAGCTCGTGCACCTCCTCGAGCGGCGTGCCGTCGAGCTGCTCGCGCATGTGCTGCGCCGCCTCGCTGGAGAAGTCGCCGATGCGCGCGGTGGCGGAGGGGGGGTCGGTCGAGAACCCCTCCTGCGGGAGCAGGAAGGACACGTAGCGCTCCAGTTCGCGCGGGTAGCGGCCGGGACTCGCGCGGAGCTCGGCCTCGGAGGGGTCGGGCACGTAGGCGGTGACGGTGTAGGCGTCGCCGCGCCGAAGCGGCAGGGCGGTGGGCACGCTCTCCCCGTTGGGGAGGCTGTCCGTGGTCTCGACGCCCTCGACCGAGACGGTCGTCCCGGCGGTCACGAGGACGTCCGAGGCCAGGCCGCGGATGTTCACGCGGAAGTCATCCTGCCAGCGCGCGTTGTTCTCGATCATCTCGGCCGGCGCGCCGGCGAGCTCATCGCTCGGGATCCGCGGGCTCTGCTCGATCGCGAGCGCGGGGGCGTCCTGCCAGCGGGTGCCGTCGAAGACGTCGATGGTCGCCGTCTTCCAGTAGAGCGGGCGCGGGCTGCGCAGCTCGAGGACCACGGTGCCGCGCTGCGGCCAGTCGAGCGGTCCGTAGGAGTGGTTCCAGTCGAACTCGACGTCGGGCTGGTTGCCGAAGATCGCCCAATCCTTGTAGTCGATGATCGGGTCGGCGGCCTGGACGCGGCTGGCGAGCGGGACGGCAACCAGTCCCGCGACGAGAACGGCGAGCCCAGCCGGCAGCGCGCTCTTTGCCGGCAGGACCGGGAGCCAGATCCAGGCCGCGATCAGCAGCAGGAGCGGGATGCCTCGCGCGACCTCGGCGGAGGGCGCGTCCCAGGTGACCGCCACCGCGTAGAGGCCGACCAGGACGATCAGCGCCGCGATCCGCAGCCGGCCGCGGCTTCGGGCCGGCCAGAACGCGAGCGCGGCGGCCGGGATGAGCGCGGCGGGGATGGCGAGCAGAAGCGCCAGGCGGGTCCAGGCGTCGCCGCCCGCGTACGGCAGGTCGATCTGGCTTGAGCCCTCGAGCCCGATCGCGAGGCCGTCCGCGAACTCGCCCCAGCGCGCGGGGGCCAGGTACTCGCCCGGCAACCCGAGCAGGCGCATCCCGACCACCAGTGCGGCCAGCGCGAGGGCGAGGCGGCCAGCGAGCAGCAAGGGCGACGGCCAGCGCAGGCGGCCGCTCAGCGCCAGCAGCGCGCCCACGAAGGTCGCGATCCCGATGCAAGCCGCGATCCTGCCGTCGGGGGGATCGGCGAGCAGCGCGCCCCAGTGGAACGCGGCGAAGGCGGCGGTCGCGGAGAAGGCGGCCAGCTCGAGGGCGAGGCGGCGGACCGACGGGACGTGCGGGGCGCTGCTCACGCCGCCACCTCCGCGGCGACGCGCCCGGTGCCCACGAGGCGCCCGGTGCAGCCGGCGACCGTGAACGCCGAGCGGCCCTCGACGGCGCCGACCGGCGCGACGACGAAGTGCGGGCCGGGCCCGAACGCGCGCGCGACCCTCGCTCCGCGCCCGACCGAGCCGCCCGTCACCCAGACCACGGACGCGCGCTGCGCGCGCGACGGGAGCTCGGTCGGGGCCCCGGGGGCGACGAGCGCGAGCTGGGCGTGCACGGTGGGCCACATCCGCATCGAGGCGTCGAGCTCGAACGGCGCGCGATGACCGGGCAAAAGCATCGAGCACCCGCCGCGGCGAGCCAGGTGGAAGCCGAGCGACGCGGCAGCGCGCACGGCCTGGTCGAGCGCCTCCTCCGACTCCGGCGACGCGGCGTCGAGCACGACCAGCGTCCCGGCCGCCCGGCCTACGGCGAGCCTGCGCTCGTGCAGCTCGCCGACGCGCGCCAGCGTCGGCCAGTGGATCCGGCTGGCCGGAGCGCCGTCGCGGTACGGGCGCAGGCCGTCGACCTCGAACTCGTTGGCCCGCGCCTCGAGGCGCGCCCCCGCGCCCTCCTCGCCGACGCCCCGGCCCATGCCGAGCCCGGCGCCGCCGCCAGGCCCGGCGACGACCGGCTCGATCCGGGGCAGGACGATCAGGTCGTGCCCGGCCGGCGCTTCGACGCGGCGCTCGCAGAGGCCGAGCGGGTCGCGGAGCACCCAGGCCGATCCCGTGAGCCGGTGGCGGCCGCGGCGGGGGAAGCGCAGGCGCGCTTGCACGGGCCGGGGCCGCAGCGCCCGCACGTGCACCGGCTCGGCGAGCAGGGGGTCGTGCAGCTCGCCGCCCGGGGGCGGAATGGGGCCCGCCCGTGGGATCAGGCGCAGGTCGTACTCGTCGCCCTCGTTGATCCGGGTCGGGCCCGGGGCGCGCTCGAGCGTCGCGCCGGCGGCGGCGGCCCACACCCACGTCCAGCTCAGCCCGGCGAGGCCGAGCAGCGCGAGCCCGGGCACATAGAGCGACGGCGTGGAGAAGGCCGCGGCGGTGAAGGCGAGTGCGGCGCCGAGGACGCCCGTGCCGAGCGCCCTGCTCATCACAGCGCCGGGACGCTCGCCAGCGCGTCGGCGACGACCGCCTCCGCGCCGCCTCCGCCGAGCGCGTCCGGCGCGATCATCAGGCGGTGCCCAAGGACCGAGGGCGCGAGCGCCTGAACGTCATCGGGAAGCACGTGGTCCCGTCCCTCCAAAGCGGCGTGCGCCTTCGCGGCGCGGAACAGCATGAGGCCGGCCCGCGGGCTCGCGCCCTGCTCCACGCGCGGGTCGTCGCGCGTGGCGGTGCACACGGCGACCACGTAGCGCCGAACCTCCTCGCTGGCGTGGAGCTCCGCGGCGCCCGCCTGCGCGGCGCGGACCATCGCCACGTCCGTGACCGGCTCGAGCTCGAGCACGCGGTCGCTGGCGGCGTGGTCGGCGAGCATCTCGGCCTCGTCCGCCGGGCTCGGGTAGCCGAGCGAGACGCGCACCATGAAGCGGTCGAGTTGCGCCTCCGGCAGGGGGTAGGTGCCCTCGTACTCGGTGGGGTTCTGCGTGGCGAGCACGATGAACGGGCGCGCCAGCTCGTGTGTCTGGCCGTCGATCGTCACGCGGTGCTCCTGCATGCACTCGAGCAGGCCCGACTGCGTCTTCGGCGACGTCCGGTTGATCTCGTCGACCAGGACCACGTTCGCGAACACCGGGCCGGGGTGGAACTCGAAGCGCGCGTCGCGCTGGTTGAACACGTTGGTGCCGATCACGTCCGAGGGCAGGAGGTCGGCCGTGCACTGGATGCGCGCGTACTCCGCCTCGAGCGACCGCGCCAGGGCTCGCGCGAGCGCGGTCTTGCCGACTCCGGGCCGGTCCTCGATCAGGACGTGGCCCTCGGCGATGAGCGCGACCAGCAAGTCGCGCAGGACCTCGTCGGAGACCTTGACGGCGCGCTTGATGTTCGCGCGAACGGCGGCGCCGATCTCCGCCACCCCGGCGGGGTCGAGCGTTGGCAGCGTTGCCACGAACATCATGGTACGCATGCGCGCAATCCGGCCTTTGGTGAGATGCGCCATCTCGTATCGCGAGTCCGCGATACCTACGACCCCAGGGCCACGCGACCACGCACGCACGCGCCAGGGGCAAGCGGGCTAGTCGCACCGCGTTCCGGGGCTCGGTGCGACGCCTGCTCCCTGGAACCGGAAGCGCCCCGGTCGCCCGGCGTCCGGGCGGCAGGCGTGCCCGGAGGCCGACGGCGCCCGAATGCGCGCCGCACCGATCAGGCTACGAAGGGGTGCGGACGCAACGGCGCAAAACGGCACAAGAAAGCGGCCCGGTAGCGCCTGTACTCCGCCTGCCTCGCGCGTAGCCTGCGCGCGTCGGAAGCTTTGTCAGTCGCCTTCGAGAGCCTCGCCGCTTGGCTTTGGCGGCTCATCTCTCTCCCGGACCGCTGTGCTGTGCAACCTAGGGCGGAGTGCTCACGAATGCAAGGGGGCGAAGCTCACCGATCCCGCAAAATGGGCGTTTATCGCGCGTCGCGACGGGGCGCGGCAGGCTCCTCGGCGGCGAGCTCGCGCAGGTTGCGAACGCCGCCAGCACGCCGATCGCGGTCATGTCCCGGCGCGCGCGTTGGCCCGCGCCGGTAACGGCGCGCGCCGGAACCGGCGCGGGCGCCACGCCCAGGCCCTATAGTCGCCGCCAGGTGTTGGGGTTAGGGCTTCGACGAGCCCCCAGGGCGGCGCTCGTTGCGCTGATCCTCTCGTGCGCGTTGGCCGCGGGACCGGCGAGCGCCGACGCCGCGCGGCCCGCGAAGGTCGCCGCCAAGGCCGGCGGCAAGCGCCTGGTCGCGAAGATCACGCGCACGCGCTACGGCGTGCCGCACATCCGCGGCCGCGACTGGATGTCGGTCGCCTTCGGCTACGGCTACGCGTTCGCCGAGGACAACATCTGCACGATGGCCGAGACCTACGTGACGGTCAACGCCCGCCGCTCGCGCTGGTTCGGCCCCGAAAACTTTTGGGTCTTCGCCGGCAACGGCACCGTCAACAACAACCTCGCCTCCGACTTCTACTTCCAGTCGATCAAGGAGCAGGGGATCGTCGAGGACCTCATCGAGCGCAAACCTCCGCACGGCCCGAACAGGATCGTGCGCCAGGGGGTGCGCGGCTACGTCAAGGGCTACAACGCGTACCTGCGCCGCACCGGGGTCGAAAACCTCCCCGACGAGCGCTGCCGCGGCAAGCCGTGGGTGCGCCCGATCCGCGAGATCGACGCCTACCGGCGCTTCTTCCAGCTCGGCATCCTCGCCAGCTCCGGCGCTGCGATCGAGGGCATCGCGAACGCCGAGCCGCTCCTTGACCTCGGCCTCGCCCAGCGGCGTCAGGAGCGCGCGCTCGAGCGCCTCCGTGCGGGCGAGGCGGACGAGTTCTTCCCGATCGAGTCCGGCTCGAACGCCTACGCGATCGGCTCCGACGCGACGCGCGGGAAGTGGAACGGCCTCGTGCTCGCCAACCCGCACTTCCCCTGGGATGGATCCGAGCGCTTCTACCAGGTGCACCTCACGATCCCCGGCAAGGGCGACGTCGCCGGCGCCTCCCTCTACGGCGCCCCGCTCGTGTTGATCGGCCACACGCGCAACCTCGCCTGGTCGCACACGGTGGCGAGCGCTTGGCGCTTTACGCCCTACGAGCTCACGATCAACCCGCTCAACCCCTACCAGTACCTGCGCGACGGCAAGTTCGTCGACATGCAGGCGATCGACGTGACCGTGCCGGTTCGCACGCCGAGCGGCGAGATCGAGAAGCGCAGCAAGACGCTCTACCGCACGCACCACGGCCCGCTCTTCACGTCGCTGCTCGGCCTGAACCTCTTCCCGTGGACGCCGCTCAAGGCGTTCGCGCTCGGCGACGTGAACGAGCGCAACTTCCGCTACCTCAACCACTTCGTCCGGGTCAACATGGCCCAGAGCGTCCTGGAGCTGGACCGGATCAACCGGCGCATCCAGGGCATCCCGTGGGTCAACTCGATCGCCGCCGACTCCGCGGGCCGCGCCTACTACTCGATGGACGGCGCGATCCCCAACGTGCCCGACTCCAAGGCGACGGGCTGCGCCGGCGTGCTCGGCCTGGTCCTCTTCCCGCTCACCGGCATCCCGGTGCTGGACGGCTCGCGGACGGCGTGCGAGTGGGACGCCGACGAGCGCGCGGTGGCGCCCGGGCTGATGCCGCCGGAGCGCATCCCGCGCCTCATCCGCCGCGACTTCACGCACAACGGCAACGACAGCCACTGGGCCACGAACCCGGCGGAGCTGCTCGAGGGCTTCGACCGGATCGTGGGCGACGAGCGCACCGAGCGCTCGCTGCGCACCCGCATCGGCCTGATCATGGCCCAGGAGCGCATCGCGGGCACCGACGGCCTGCCCGGCAAGGGCTTCTCGCTGCGCAACCTCGGCGAGGTCGCGCTCGGCAACCGCCAGTACCTGGGCGAGCTCTGGCGCGACGACCTGGTGGCGCTGTGCGGGACGAATCAGGCGCTGGTCTCGGCGGGCGCCTGCGAGGCCCTCGCCGGCTGGGATTTGCGCAACAACCTGAACTCGAAGGGCGCGATCCTCTTCCAGCGCTTCGCGGAGCACCTCTTCTCCAGCCTTCCGGCGCTGCCGTCGGGCACCTCCTCCGGCTACATGCTGGGCGGCAACGTGCTGTGGACGAACCAGTTCTCGCCGGGCGACCCGGTCAACACCCCGAACGGGATGAACAAGCTGAACCCGCTGATCATCACTTCGCTGCAGAACGCCGTCGCCGACCTGCAGGCCGCGGGCATCCCGCTCGACGCCGCCCCACGGCAGTGGCAGTACGACCAGCGCGCGGGCGAGAAGATCCCGATCCACGGCGGCGAGGGCGGCCTGGGGCTGTTCAACGCGATCTCGTCGGTGTGGGACCCGCAGGAGGGCTACTCCGAGGTCCCACACGGCACGAGCTTCATCGCCTCGATCGGCTTCAAGAGGAGGGGCTGCCCGGTGAAGGCGCTCACGTTCGTCACCTACAGCCAGAGCGAGAACCCGGACTCGCCGCACTCCACGGACTACACGAAGGCGTTCTCGCGCAAGCGCTGGAACGCAGTGCCGTTCTGCCGGCGCGAGGTCCGGCGACAGGCGGTTACCACGAAGCGCGTGACCGGCCCGCGCCGCTAGCGCTCTCACTTACCATCAGCTCATGCGGATCACCGAGGCGTTCGCCAAGGACGAGCCCGTCTTCTCGTTCGAGTTCTTCCCCCCGAAGACCCCGGAGGGGGTCGACCAGCTCTTCGAGACGATCGAGGCGCTGAAGCCGCTGGAGCCCGACTTCGTCTCGGTCACCTACGGCGCCGGCGGCACGACCCGCGACGGCACCGTCGAGATCGCCGAGCGGATCAAGCGCGAGGAGGGGATCGAGACGATGGCGCACCTGAGCTGCGTCGGGGAGACGCGCGAGGGCCTCGCTCGCATCCTCGACCGCTACGCAGCCGCGGGGATCGAGAACGTGCTCGCGCTGCGCGGCGATCCGCCCCGCGGGCAGAAGGACTTCGTCCCGTTCCCCGGCGGGCTGAGGAGTGCGGCCGAGCTCACCGAGTTCATCACCGCCCGCTGGGACTTCACCGTGGGCGGTGCCTGCTTCCCCGAGGTGCATCCCGAGGCGCCGAGCCTGGAGGATGACCTCAAGTACCTGAAGACCAAGGTCGAGGCGGGCGCCCGGTTTTTGATCACGCAGCTCTTCTTCGACAACTCCGTCTACTGGAACTTCGTGGAGCGCGCGCGGGAGATGGGCATCCACGTACCGATCATCCCGGGCGTGATCCCGATCCAGAGCTACGCGCAGGTGGTCCGCATCTGCAAGCTCTGCGATGCATCGATCCCGCCCGAGCTGGACGCGGCGATGAAGGAGCTGGGCGGCGACGAGGAGGCCGAGCGGCTGCTGGGCGTCGCCTACGCGGCGCGCCAGTGTGAGGAGCTGCTCGCCGGCGGAGCGCCCGGGATCCACTTCTACGCGCTGAACCGCGCCCCCGGCACGCGCGCGGTGCTGAGTGCGCTGCGCGCCTCGCGCCCGTGGGAGCGGGCGCAGCCGCGGATCGAGGAACCCGCGTGAGCGCGGCCGCGAGGCTGACCGAGCGCGCGGGCGAGTTCGAGTTCGAGGGCTACCGTCTGGCCTACGGCGACTGGGGCTCGGGCGAGCGCGCGCTCGTGCTCGTCCACGGGCTGCTCATGAACCGGCGCATGTACGACCTGCTGGCGCCCGCGATGGCCAAGCGGGGCTTCCGCGTCGTGACGCTGGATCTGCTCGGCCACGGGCAGTCGGATCGGCCGCCGGAGATGCACCTCTACAACATGCCGGCGTTCGCCAAGCAGGTGGCGGCGCTCGTCGACCATCTCGGGCTCGACCAGCCCGTCGTCGGCGGAACGTCCCTGGGCGCGAACACCGCGCTCGAGTTCGCCGTGGCCAATCCCGGCCGCGCGCGGGCGCTCGTCATCGAGATGCCGGTACTCGACAACGCGCTGCTGGGCGCGTCGCTCTTCTTCACGCCGGTGCTCGTCGGCCTGCGCTTCGGCAGGCCCGCGCTGAGGGGGCTGGCCGCCCTCACCTCGCGGGTGCCCCGGTCGCACTTCCTCGTGGACATCCTGCTCGACTGGACCCGCCAGGATCCGGAGTCCTCGACCGCTGTGCTCGAGGGGATCCTGTTCGGGCGGACCGCCCCGCCCCATCCCGAGCGCAAGCGGATCGCCGAGCCGGCGCTCGTGATCGGCCACCCCGGCGAGCCGATCCACCCGTTCTCGGACGCGGGCAACCTCGCCGAGGAGATGCCGAACGCGCGCCTCGTGAACGCGAGCTCGATCGTCGAGTGGCGCATCCGGCCGCGGCGGCTGAACGGGGTTCTCGCCGAGTTCCTGGAGGGGGCCTACGCCGAGGCCCCCGTCGCGGGGCGCGACGCCGCATAACCACGCGGTTTACGGCGGACAGAAGACGCGTGTCCGCTAGGCTCCCGTGCTCATGAGCAGTCGGAGGGAAGAACGCGAGCGCCTGCGCCAGCAGCGACTCGCTGCGCAGCAGGCCGCGTCGAAGGCGGAGCGGCGCCGCTTGATGATCGCCTACGCGGTCGCGGGGATCATCGTGATCGCGATCGGCGCCGCGCTCGTGGTCGCCGTCGCGGGCGGCGACGAGAGCACCGTCACGTCCGGGGGGCAGGAGATCAGTGAGGATGACCTCCGGGCCGCCGGGATCAAGACGATGAGCGGCGTGATCAACGACTACGCCCTCGACACCCGGGAGGGCACGACGCCTCCGCCGGTGCAGGAGGCGCGCCTCGAGCAGGCCGCGAAGAAGGCGAACTGCGAGCTGCAGCTCGACCTCAAGGACGAGGGCAACCGCCACTTCGGCGAGGGCGCTGAGCCGCCCGACTACAAGACCGACCCCGCCAACTCCGGCGATCACATCAACCCCGACCTCGTCCAGGCCGACGGCGCCTACTCTGAGCCCGTCGAGCCCAAGTACTACGTCCACTCCCTCGAGCACGGACGCATCGTGATCGCCTACAAGCCAGACCTTCCCGAGGAGCAGCAGCTCGAGCTCAAGGGGCTGTTCCAGGAGTCGCCCGAGGCGATGCTGCTCATGCCGAACGAGACGATGGACGCGCAGGTCGCCGCGGCGGCGTGGACTCAGCTTTTGCTCTGCGACTCCTACGAGGGCGCCGCGACCATCGACGCGATCCGCGCCTTCCGCGACACGTTCCGCGGGCGCGGGCCCGAGGACATCCCGGTCGTCCTCCCCGAGTAGTCCCGGCTGAGCGACGACTTGCAGGCCGCCCGCTCGGGGCGGGCGGGCGGCCGTTTGCGTGTCACGCTTTCGGGCAGGCGCGGTTGCAGCGGGAAGAAGGGCGACGCCGAAGGCGAACCTTTCTGGTGGCCGCCGTGTTAGGGGTTAGGCAAGGCTTTGCAATCAAACGCTCACAATCGGACCGCGCGCGTGCTGCGGCGAATCGCCGGAGTGCTCGCGCTCGCGCTGGCCGGAGGGCTGGCCTGGGCGCTCGCTCCCGCGCTCTCGACCACGCCCTACGCGCCCGAGATCGAGGAGTTCCGGCAGGCGCTGCCGGCGCTTGAGCGCGCGCCCGCGCCCGCCGCTCGGGCGTTGCGCTCCCACGGCCACCGCGAAGAGGGCGGGCGCGCCGAGGCCGTCTACCGCTCCCCGGTCATCGAGGCGCCGGCACGCTTCGACCTGGCCGGGATCGCGGGCGAGATGCGGCCCTACGAGCTGCGCGGCCGCGAGCGCGGCGGTGAGTGGACCCCCTGGACCGAGACGGCGAACGGCGACCCCGTCTGGTTCGGCGGGGCCGACGAGCTGCAGGTGCGCGCCCACGGCTGGCGCCCCGAGGGGCGCATCCACTACGTCAACGTCTCCGGCGACGCGACGCCCGTCGACTCCCTGCTCAACCGCGCCCGCGCCGCGGTGAGCTCCGCGTTCATCTCCGCCGCCTCCTTGCTCGGGACGACCGCCAAGGCCGATCCGCCGCGTCCCAAGGTCATCAGCCGCGCCGGCTGGGGAGCGGAGCGCAAGGGCAAGCGCGGCTGCCGCCCGCGTCGCAAGCCGGCCATCGGCGGGGTCCGCGCCGCCGTCGTCCATCACACCGTGAACGCGAACACCTACTCGGAGGCCGAGGCCCCCTCGATGATCCTCGGCATCTGCCGCTACCACCGCAACGGCAACGGGTGGGACGACATCGGCTACAACGCGCTCGTCGACCGCTTCGGCAACGTCTATGAGGGGCGCGCCGGCGGTCTGCGCAAGGCCGTCGTCGGCGCCCACGCCCAGGGCTTCAACTCGCTCACCACGGGCGTCGCGGTCCTCGGGACGTTCAACGACCAGGGGATCAGCAAGAAGGCGATGCGCGGGGTCGTGAGGTTCCTCGCGTGGAAGCTCGTGCGCCACGGCCGTACGACCAAGGGCAAGGCCAAGATGAAGTCCGGCGGCGGCCCCGCGAGCCGCTACCCCAAGGGCAGGGTCGTGCGCACCAAGCGCATCATCGGCCACCGCCGGGTCGGCCTCACCGCCTGCCCGGGCGACGCCCTCAACCGCCAGATCAAGAAGATCACCCGGAAGACGCAGCGCCGCATCAACCGCTTCAAGGACCCCAAAAAGCCGAAGGACCCGAAGGACCCGGGCGGGGGCTCCGGCGGCGTAGGCGGCTGATCCCCATCGCGAAACCGCGATAGATACGGCCCCATCGTCGAGATCGCGGACTCATGACGCCCCCTCGCGCGATTCCGCGATAACCACGCCCCCGTCGTATGAATCGCGGATTCGCGGGGAGGACGGGCGCGAGTCCGCGACAGCGACGCGCACCGCCCCGCCTTCGCCGCCCTAATCCGCGGCGCGCCGCGCGACCACGTACAGCGTCTGATCCAGCTCCCCCTCAGCCAGCAACCGCGTCGCGTCGCCGAACAGCGCCCCCTGCGCGG
This sequence comes from Solirubrobacterales bacterium, assembly GCA_036564135.1. Lineage (GTDB taxonomy): Bacteria > Actinomycetota > Thermoleophilia > Solirubrobacterales > 70-9 > RSA11. Next base: position 36,183 of record DATCLC010000168.1, on the reverse strand, counting down.
CGTCCGGCCCGCACGCAAGGCCCTTCACCCGGAACCCGGCGCCCTCGAGCTCGGCCGCGGCCTCCGCGGCGCGGTACCAGTACGTGTACGGCCCCGCGTCGCGCAGCGCCCCGGGGTTCACCCTCCCCCGCAGGCGCAGGCGCGGCATGAGCTGCGGCTCGCGCTGCGAGCCGCGCACCCGCCGCAGCGCGCGCAGGTACGCGACGTAGGCGCGCTGCACGGTCGAGCGCTCGCGGCCCTCGAGGCAGAGGAAGGAAAACAGCGCGACGCCGCCCGGGCGCAGCACGCGGGCGGCCTCGGCGAGCGCCGCGCGCCGGCCTCCCCGCGACTCGATCGTGCAGACGATCTGCTGGAGGTAGAGCGCCTGGTCGAACTCGGCGTCGCCGTAGGGCAGCGCGGTCGCGTCGGCCACGCGGAAGTCGATCGCGCCCGCGGCGTCGGCCCGGCGCGCCGCGTCGATCAGCTCCGGGGCGAAGTCGAACCCGGCGAGCCTGGTGAAGCCGAGCGCGGCCATCGCGCGGACGATCCGGCCCCCGCCCGTGCCCGCCTCGAGCGTGACGCCGTCGCGGTCGAGGTGCGCCTCGATCAGCGCGCGCTCCTCGGGCTTGAGGCCCTCCGCGGCAGCCCAGTAGTCGCGCTCGACCTCGCGGAAGAAGGAGCGCTGGTCGCGCGCCTCGCTCACCGCTCCTCCGGAACCTGCGCCTGGGCGCGGTAGAGCGGGAAGTAGCCGGACGGCTCGGCGCCGTGGCGCGCGCGCCAGGCCGCGACGAGCTCCTCGTAGGCGCCGGGCATGTGGACGCGCTTGGCGAGCCGCAGCTCCGCGCGCTCGGGCGAGAAGCTCGCCTTGAAGCGGAAGATCCCGTCGCCGGGGCGATACCCGCCGCCGAGCACGAGCCGGCGCTTGCCCTGCTCGCGCGCCCAGCGGATCGTGTCGTCGACCACCGCGTTCGTCGGGCGCAGCCGCTGGTAGGCGTGGTCGGCGCCACCCAAATACGAGTAGACGTCAGCGTCGTCGTGCAAATACAGGGTTGCGGCGACCACCTTGCCCTCGTGCTCGGCGAGCGCGAAGCGCGCGTTGTCGGGCAGCTCGCGCCAGATCGCAAGGAAGTAGTCGAGCTCGAAGAAGTAGCTCGGCAGCGCCCGGTTGCGCTCCATCGTCGCGATGTAGATGCGGTGGAACTCGGCGATGTCGCCCTCGTCGCGCGCGGGCCGCACGACCACGCCCTCGCGCTGGGCGCGCTTCACGTTCTTGCGGCAGGCGCGCGAATACGAGTCGCGCCAGAGGCGCTCCTCGTCCAGCGTCACGTCCACCCACACGATCTCGCGGTCGAACTCCCCGCCTCCGACCAGCTCGGCCCGCGCGCGCCAGGGATGCAGGTGGGCGAACTCCGCGACGACCCCCTCCTCCGCGAGCGCCGCCGCGATCTCCTCCGCCCAGCCGTCGCGATCGGCGCCATCGGGCGCGGCGAGCGGCCCCGTAAACGGCGGCGAGGCCGAGTCCCAGCGCGCGCCGTTTGGTTTCGGCAGATCATCGGGCAGGGGCCGCAGAAGCAGCGGGTAGACGAGCCGCGCGCCGTCGGCCTCGCAGACGAGCAGGCGCGCCTCGCCGGCGCCGAGCTCCTCCTGGGCGCGGGCGAAGCCGCGGCTGCCGAAGACGCTCGCCGATGCGGGCAGCGCCGCGTCCCATGCGGCGGCGTCGCTCGTTGTCAGCAGGCGCGCGCTCACGCTTCGTAGAGGCCCTTACCGGTGACGAGCAGCGAGAACGTCTTGGCGATGATCCGCAGGTCGAGCCGCAGGCTGCGGTTCTCGACGTACCAGATGTCGAGCTCGATCCGCTCCTCCCAAGGGATCGACGCCCGGCCGTTGATCTGCGCCCAGCCGGTGAGCCCGGGCTTCACCGCGAGCCGGCGGCGCTGGTGCGGCGTGTACTCGGCGACCTGCTCGGGAATCGTCGGGCGCGGGCCGACGATCGCCATTTCCCCGCGCAGGACGTTCACCAGGTTGGGCAGCTCGTCGAGCGAGGTGCGCCGCAGCCAGGCGCCCACCCTGGTCACGCGCGGGTCGTCGGCGGTGAGCGGGTCCCACACGCCGCCGAGCGGCGCCCCGTGGGTCATCGTGCGCAGCTTCCACATCTCGAAGGACTCGCCGTTCAAGCCCACGCGCCGCTGGCGGTAGATCACGGGGCCGCGGGAGTCGAGCTTGATCGCGATCGCCGCGACCAAAAGCAGCGGCGACGCCACGATCAGGCCGACGGCGGCGAGCAGCACGTCGACCGCCCGGGGCAGCCCGGGGCGCGGCTTGTCCGGCGCGGTGCTCAGCGAGTTCCCTCCACGGAGTCCCAGGTGATCGCCGGGCCCGACCGCAGCCTGTCCCAGAGCCCGATCGCGATCGACGCGGTGACGACCACGTAGTAGCGGGCGATCGCCAGCGGCCGCGAGCGCACCACGCCGGCCAGCGCGGCGCCGAGCAGCACCGCCACCTGCACTGCGAGGGTCGCGACGTACACCCAGCCCTCGCCGAGCAGCGCGAGGTTCGCGGCGAGCGCGATCACGTGTAGGAACGGGGACGCGTAGCGCAGCGCCCGGTGGGAGAACATCTCGTACGCGTACATCGCCCCGTACCCGCGCGGCGCGAGCATCGAGTCCTGCAGGAGCACTCCCCAGGTGCGGTTCATCATCCGCCGCTTGCGCTGGAACTCGCCGCCCACGCTGGGCGCCATGCGCTCCGTGGCCACGGCCGTGGGCTCGTACACCGCGCGCAGCCCGCGGCGCACCATGAGGTACGGCAGGCAGAGGTCGTGCCCGCGGTCGCCGGGCATGACCACGTAGGCATCGCGGCGCACGGCGTAGATCGCCCCGTTGCCCGCCGTGATGCTCGCGAGCTGCGACTCGCGCTCGCGCACCCGCATCTCGTAGCGCCAGTAAGCGCCCTCCTCGTTCGCGCCGTCCGCGCCTACGAGGCGCAGCTGCCCGCAAACGTAGCCCACGTCCGCCTCGGCGAGACGGTCCACCAGGCGGCGCAGCGCGACCGGCTCCCACATCGCGTTCGCGTCGGAGAACGCAAGCACCTCGCCGTGCGCGCGCGCGACCGCGGCGTTCTGCGCCTCGACCTTGCCCCCGCGCGGCAGATCCAGCACCAGGTCGGCGCCCGCCGCCTCGGCGAGCTCGACGGTCCGGTCGGTTGACCCGTCCGAGGCGACGATCACCTCGAGCCGCTCGCGGGGGTAGTCCGCGGAGAGCGCGTTGCGCACGCGATCGGCGATCACGTCCTCCTCGTTGTGCGCGGCGATGATCAGCGAGACGCGGGGCGTGGTGGGCGCCGCCGGACGACGGGCGCGGCGCGGAGGCCGCAGGCGCGCAAGCACCTCGAGCGAAAGCGCGTAGGTGACGTGGGTGTGCACGAGGAGCAGCGCGCACAGCCAGAAGATCACGGCGACGATTCCCATGCGCGCTCGATTATCGGCGCAGGAGCCGCTCGTAGAGGTCGAGGGTCTGCGCGGCGATCGCGTCCCAGGAGTACGGGCCGGCCGCCGCGGCGGCCGCGGCGACCTCGAGGCGCTCGCGCGCGGCGCGGTCGGCGACGAGCTCCGCGAGCGCCTCGGCGAGCGCCGCCTCGTCGCCGGGGGGCACGAGCCGCAGGGTGCCGCCCGCGCCGGCCCGCGCCACCTCGGGGAAGCCGCCCACCGCGCTCGCCACGATCGCCTTGCCGAAGGCGAGCGCCGTGTACAGCACACCCGACTGGTCGACCTCGCGGTAGGGCAGCGCGACGACGTCGGCGCGCCGGAAGATCGCGGGCACGTCCGCGTCCGGCACGAAGCGGGTGAGCAGGCGCACGCGCCCGGGCGCCGCGGCCGCGTGGCGCTCGAGCTCGGCGAGGTCCACCCCGAGCGGTCGCCCGACCACCCAGAGCTCGGCTGCGTCCGCCTCGAGCTGGGCGAAGGCGCGCAGCAGCAGGTCCACGCCCTTGTACGGGCGAATCAGGCCGAAGCTGAGGATCACCGGGCGCTCGCCGGGGTCGCCGAGCTCGGCGGGCAGCGGCCGCTCCGGCAGGCGGGTGAGGTAGTCGAGCGCGCCGTGCGGGATCACGTGGATGCGCTCCTCGGGAACGCCGGCCTCCTCGCGCAGGCGGCGGGCCCCGTACTCGGCGAGCGCGATCACCGCGTCCATGCGCTCGAGCACCCGCCGGAAGCCCGCCGGGCTGCCGGCGCCGGGCCGCAGAAAGCCGTGCGTCGTGAGCACGAGCGGGCGGCCGCGCGGGAGCAGGCGCGCGTCGATCTGCGGCAGCGGGACCCACTGGTAGTGGACGACGTCGGCGTTGCGCGCGGCGCGCCGGTGGCGCAGCATGCCGGGCACGTGCTCGGCCAGCCCGAGGGCGCGGCGCTGGAGCGAGCCGCTGGGGAGCCGCGAGGAGCGCGGGTAGAAGAACTCGCTGACCGCGTACCCCTCGGGATCCGGCACGGGACCGTGCACGAAGTGCGAAGTCTGCAGCTCGACATCGGCCCCGGCGCGCGCGAGCGCGGCCGCCAGGGAGCGGTCGAACGGCGGCGTCTGTGCGGCCGGGTCGACGATTTGGACGCGCATCGGGAACGATTCTCGCGGTGGAGCTCAGCTATTGCGTTGTCAACACGAACGGCCGGGACCTTCTCGTCCGCTGCCTGGACGCGATTCGCGCCACTGCGCCCGCGAGGGCCGAGTGGGAGATCCTCGTGCTCGACAACGCCTCGAATGACGGCTCCGCCGACGCGGTGCGGGCCTGGGCGAGCGGCGCCGGCGACGCTGGCGAGCGGCTGCGGCTGTTCGCGCGCGACCGGCGCGCCGGCAAGGCCGAGAACGACAGCCTGCTGCTCCGCGAGGCCCGGGGCGAGTTTTGCCTTCTTCTCAACGAGGACGCCGAACTGCTGCCCGGCGCGGTCGAGGCCCTGCTCGACGCCCTGCGCGCCGACCCCCGCGCCGCGGCCGCCGGCGCCCAGCTGCTCGAGCCGGACGGCAAGCCCTCGGCGTGCGCCTGGCGCCTGCCGGGCGTGGGCACCGCGCTCGCGCAGGCGCTCTTCGTGCACCGCCGCTTCGTCACCCAGAGCGGCAAGGGGCCCGAGACGCGCGCCGTGGGCTGGGTGCAGTCCTCGGCGATGCTCGTACGCCGGCGCGCCGCTCGGGAAGTCGAGTTCCTCGACCCGGCGTTCTTCGTCTACTCCGACGAGACCGACTTCTGCAAGCGCCTCGGTGACGCCGGCTGGCGGATCCTGCATGTGCCGGCCGCGCGCGCGATCCACCACGAGCAGCTCACCTACGACCGCCGCTCCGGCACGCGCCGCGTCGTCGAGTTCCACCGCAACCGCGACCTGTACATGCGCAAGCACCACGGCCCGCTCGCGGCCTGGGTGGTGCGGGTGCTCGTCGCCTGGAGCTACGCGGCGCGCGCGGCCGCGGCTCTGCTGCTCCGCGGGCACGATCCGGGCTGGTACTGGCTGCACGCCCGCAAGGCCCTGCGGCCGGTCGGGCCGGGGGTCCGCGAGGCCGCCGAGGAGTACAACCGCCGCCTCGCCGAGGCGCAGGCTGCCGGAGGCCAGAGCCCAGCATGAGCGACCGGATCCCGATGGAGGTGCTCGCCGCCTTCGAGTTGGAGCGCCTCCTCCACCGCGCCGCCGCCGAGCGCTTCGAGCGGGTTCCCTGCGGCTGGCTCGCTGCGAACGGCAGCCTCCCCTCGGTCTGGGACGCGAGCCGCCTGCAGATCGAGCCCGATTTGCCCGCGCCGTCGGTCGACGAGGCGGTCGAGCTCGCCGAGCTGCCCGCGCGCTGGTTCCCCGGCCTGCGTCACCGGCAGATCCACGTCGCGGGGACCGACGAGGGCCGCGAGCTCGCCTTCTCGCTCGCGCGCCGCGATTGGCACGTGAGCGAACTCTGGCTCATGGTGCGCCGCGAGCCGCCGCGCCGCGTCCCGCCGGCGGCCGCGCGCATCGACGGCGAGCCGATGCGGCGGCTCAAGGGGCGCCTCGGCGTGGAGCAAGGACTCGACCCCTCGAGCGTTCCCGAGTTCGACCGCTACGACGCGCTGCGCGCCCGCGTCGGCGCGCGCCTCACGCACGCGGGCGTCGCCAACGGCACGGCGGTCGCGCTCGCCGACCTGTACCTGCGCGGCGACATCGCCGTGATCGAGGACGTCGCGACCCTGCGGCGCTTCCGCGGCCGCGGGCACGGCTCCGCGGCGGTGCTGTCCGCCACCGCGGCCGCCTTCCGCGTGAGCGCCCGCGCCGTGTACCTGTTCGCCGCGCCGGACGTCGCCCAGGGCTTCTACGAGCGGATCGGCTTCGAGCGCATCTTCACCGCCTACGACTGCCTGCGCGCCCCCGAGGGCGAGCACGGCCAGTGGCGCGAGTGACCGACGCAACCCCCGCGGCGGGCACGCCGATCCCGCCCCGGCCGAGCGTGCGAAAACGTTGAGACAGCCAACGGTGTCGCACGGTCGGCGTGGGGATCTGCGCCCCGGTGGCGCGGCGCGCGAGCTGCGGCTTGGCGGTCAGGCGCCCCCGCGGTCCGTGTCGCGGGTGGCCTGCTCGATCGCCTCCGCCGTGAGCGCCGGGCCGTGCGGGGCCTCCGTCTCCTCGGTTGGCGGGCCCTCGCCCGCGCGCGCCGCGCGCATGCGCTCCATCACCGCCGCGGGCCGCAAAAGCTCGCGCAGGCGCTCGCGCTCGGCGCGGCTCAAAAAGCCGGCGGCGAACAACAGCAGCGGGTAGGCCGCGCAGACCAGCGCCGTGAGCGCGAGGCCGTCCAGCCCGTCGTGCGGCACGAACAGCTCGCCGACCGCGATCAGCGCCGCGGCGGCGCCCACCGCCAGGGCCAGCCGGCGCCACTCGTACGGGACGTGGAAGAGGCGCTCGACCAGCGCGTACATCACGCCAACCACGACCACGTAGGAGGCCATCAGCGCGACGCCCGCGCCGACGATGCCGTACTCCGGTACGAGCAGGAGGTTGAGCCCGACGTTCACGGCGACGGCGACCAGCGTCGCGGGGAAGCTGAACTCCGTGCGCCCGGTCCTCCCGAGGACGATCACCAGCACCAGGTAGAGCCCGTAGAGCGCCGTGCCGGCGGCGAGCGGCCCGACCGCCTCGTGGGCCTCGAAGAACTCCCCGGTGGCGAGCAGCCGCACGAGCCACGGCGCCGCCAGCCACAGGCCGACGACCGCGAAGGCGATCACCGCCACCACCCAGGTCACGATCAGCGCGTAGGCGCGGCGGGCCTCGTCGTCATCCTGGATCGAGTAGGCGAGCGGCGGCCACGCGAGATGGAAGCCGCGGACCAGCACCTGCATCCCGTTCGCGAACTTCACCGCCAGCGCGTAGAGCCCGGCCTCCGCGAGCCCAACGAGCCGGACGATCAGGATGCGGTCGATGAAGTTGAGCGAGTACAGGGTGAGCTCGGCGGGCATGGTCGGCAAGCCGAAGCGGACCATGCGCCGCAAAAGCGCCGGGTCGACGGTGAACCCCAGACGGCGCCGCTCCACCCACAGGCGCCCGACGAGGAACGCGACCCCGGTGCCGAAGTTCCCGAGCAGGATCGCCGAGGCGCCCATGTCGGTCGCGACCACCAAAGCGACGGTGACCGGGATCGTCACGATCACCGCCGCGACCGTGAAGCCGAAGTAGGCCTTCGCGCGCTCGTCCAACCGCAGCAGCGTCAGCGCGTACTCCCAGAGCGTGAGCTGCCAGAGGCCGAGGATCCCCAGGCGGGCGAGGCCGGCGTCGCGCTCGTCCAACAGCGCCTCGGAGATCGGCCCGGCGAACGGCAGCGCGACGAGCGCCGCCAGCGTCGTCGTCCAGAACAGCGAGGCGAACCCGGTGCGCACCACGCGGTTGGGGTCCTCGCCGGCCAGGTAGTAGAAGCGCAGGATCGCCTCGATCACGCCCAACCGCACGACGATCGACGCGGCCACCAGCGAGGCGATCATCACCTCCGCCGCTCCGTAGTCCGCCGGCGTCAGGTACGCCGTGTAGACCGGCAGCAGGAAGACCTGGATCAGCTTCGAGAGGACGCTCGAGGCGGTGTAGGCCGCTCCCGTGGTCGCCAGGCGTCTCAGGTAGTCGAACATCGCTTCCGCCTCAAACCTCGCTGCCCCCAGACTCTGCGCCCGGGAGCGGACGGCTTCACTCGCGCAGCACCAGGGCGAGCGCGAGCAGCGCCCACGTCGCCGGGTCGCTCGCGAAGCCCGCGTAGCCGAGCGAGTGCACGAGCAGCGCGGCGAAGCACCCCGCGACCGCCGCCTTGCCCGCCGTGCGCGGCCACGGCCACATCAACAAGGCCACGGCGAGCGCCACGACGGCGATGTACGGGATCAGCCCGATGACCCCCTGCTCGGCCGCGACCGTGATCGGCTCGTTGTGCGAAACCGGACGCTTGATGCGCTCGATCTCGCGCCGGAACGACGTGGTGAACGATCCCGAGCCCCAGCCCGCCAGCGGCCTGCGCTCGAACAGCTCGATCCCGCCCGCGACCAGATCAGCGCGGCCGCTCGAGACCTCCGCGAGGTCGTTGCGTTCCTTCTCCAAATCGCTCTCCGGCATGCCGCCCAGCGCAAGGAACACGGCCGCCGCCGCGACCCCCATCCCCGCGGCGATCGCGACGCCCCGCCAGCGCAGCCGCAGGCAGACGAGCGCGCCGAGCCCGGTGGCGAGCGCCATGAAGCTCGTCTGCGAGAACGTCACGGCGAGGCCCGCGAGCAGGAGCGCCGCGACCGCGGTGCCCCCGAGCATCTGGCCGCGGCTGCGCCGGCCCCAGGCGATCCAGGCGGCCAGCGCGACGATCGCGAGCACGAGGTAGCGGCCGAGGATGTTCGGGTCGCGGAAGAGCGCGTTCGCGCGGAAGTACATGTGCAGCTGGTTGGCCGCCCGCAGCTCCTCGTTGATGATCAGCTCGCGGCTGAAGTACTGCCACAGCGCGATCACCGCCATCAGGGCGCCCACCGCGGTCACGGCGATCAGGCACTGCCCGAGCAGCTTGCGGTGCCAGCGCAGGTCTCGGAGCAGGGCGAGCAGCGCTGCGAACGGGGCCAAGAAGAAGGCGACGTTTCGCGTCGCGTTGGTCGGGTCGCTCGTCCAGGCGACCCCGATCCCGTAGATCACGAGCGACGCGGCGAGCGCGATGCACAGCCAGCGCGCCAGCGCGGGCGCGCCGGCGCGCGGCGACCCGGCGTTCTCGAGCTCCTCGTCCCGTCCGCGGGCGAGGAGCCAGGCCGCGCGCAGCCAGCCGCCTGCGATCACCCCGTACAGGGGCACGAGCAGGAAGTTGGTCTCGCCGCCGACCTGCACGGGGATGCGCAGCGAGATCACCGCGAACGCAGCGATCGCGAACGCCGCCGGCGCGCGCACGAACGTGGCCGCAGTCGCCCACAGCGCGACCCCGCCGAGCACGATCGCGGCGAGAACCGCGGCGGGCTCGGAGCGCACCTCCTCGAAGCGCGGCTGGTCCCACACCTCGCCCGCGATCAGGGCGAGGGCGGCGACGAGCGCCAGGCCCAGGGCGCCGTAGCGCCAACGCGGGTCGCGGAGCAGCAGCGCGGCGGCGCCGCCGCCGCAGGCGAGGAGCGAGACCACCACCTCGAACGCCGTGGCGCTCACGGCCGCGGCCCCACCACCTCACAGAGCGACCCGCCCGAGAGCGACGTGTGCTCGCGCTCCAGGCGCCGGGCGTCCCCGCGCGTCACCCGCAGCCGGCGCGGGAAGATCATGTCCCGGTCCGCGTCGGGCAGCACGACGCGCAGCCGGTAGCGACCCGGCTCCACGATCGAGCCGTCGTCGGCGGCGGCGTCCCAGCTGCAGCGGACGATCTCGTCCGGGCGCAGCTCCACGTCCTCGGCGAGTGTGCGCGCGGTGACCCGGTTGCGGCCCACGATCTCGATCCGCGCGTCGTCGTCACCGACCCTGGTGAAGAACTCGATCCGCGCGATCCCGTCCTCCGGGAGGTGGCGGTTCATCCGCACCACCTCGAGCGCGAGGTCGGGCGTGCGCTCGCGAAAGACGAGGATGGCGACGATCAGCGAGGCGGCGAGGAGGGCGCAGAGCAGCGTGGCGCCCAAGCGTTCACCGCTTGGCACGGTCCTCGCCCACGATCACGGCGACGTCCGCGCTGCCCACCTCACGTCGCACCGCTTTGTCCATCTTCTCGACGCGCTTGATCCTCAGGTCGCGCGCCACCTTCCTGCCGAGCGCCTTCCGCTCCGGGGCGAACATGACCACCGATTCCGGCCGCTGCTCCTCCAGGACGCCGGTCTCGGTGAGCGTGAAGCCCGCGTTCTGGACGTCCGCCGCCGCGTCGCCCGCGAGCCCTGCGTTCGTCGTGGCGTTCAGCACCGCGACCGAGATCGCCGCCGGGTCGAGCCCGCGGATCCCCGGCCCGGCGGGCTCGTCGTCGGACTGCAGGAGCACCTGCGAGAGCGCCACCGCGCCCACGGCCAAAAGGACCGCGCCGAGCGCGATCGCGGCGAGCCAGCGGGGCTGGCTCATCCGCCTCGAGAAGCGGCGCCAGCGCCGGTGCGGCTGCAGGGCCTCGCGCTCCATCGTGAGCTGCACGAGCGCAGGACGCTCGGCGGTGATGCCCGATCCCTCCTCCACGGACAGCCCGTCCGGATAGACCGCGGTCACGTCCGGGAGGGGCTCGCCACGCTCCGCGTAGATCCGCTCGAGCTCGCGCTCCGCGCGGTCGAGCCGCGCCTCGCTCGCGAGGATGTCGCGGCGCGGGTGATCGGGGTCGCGCTCCATCCACTCCCGCAGCCGCTTCAAATCGCGCCGCTGCGAGATGTAGAGCGGCAGCAGCAGGAGGATCCCCACGAAGCCGATCGCCGAGATCACGGCGGCGATCCGGTCGAGCTGTAGGAGCTCCTCGCTCACGCTCGGCTACTGCGCCAAAGGCGCCACGAAGTCGTCGTTGTCGGCCCCGACGAGGAGGGCCAGCTCCGCGCCGGCTGCCAGGTCGCGCACCTCCGGGGTCATCGGCTCGATCTCGACCGCGCCGAGCTGCTCCTCGATGGCCGACGCGAACTCGCGGGCGTCCTCCTCGTTCCCCTCCTCGTACATGACCACCGTGACCTCGCTCCCGGTGAGCGCCGTGTCCGTCGTGCGCACGCGGAAACCCGCGGGCTCGACGACGGTCTCCGCGATCACGCCCGCCAGCCCGGGGACGGCCTCGACCGTGCCCGTCTCGTTCTGAACGGCGGTCGCGTTCAGCACCGCGACCCGCGGCGGGCGCTCGCGCTCCTCGCGCCGGCCACCCTCGCCGCGGTTGCCGCCCTGCGCGCGCCGCTCGCCGCGCTCGCGCACAGGCTCGTCCTCGCCGAGCAGGCCGAAGCCGCTGGTCAGCACCCCGGCCGCGATCACGCCGGCCAGGAGCACCGCGAACAGCCAGGGCGGGTCGACGGGCGAGCGGCGGTCGATCGCGTCCCAAGCGGGGGCCAGGCGCTCGCGGACGCGCTCGCGCACGCCCGGGCCCTCCTCCTCGGCGAGCTGCCCGCGCGCCTCAGCGGCCGCGGCGGCGGCCTCGTCGGCCTCCTTGGCGCGCTCGGGCGCGCGGCCCGCCCACTCGCGCAGGCGCCGCAGCTCGCGCGCCTGGCCGATCAAGAGGAAGGCGAGGAGCGAGAACCCAAGGAAGGCGGCGATGCCGAGGAACGGGCCGATTCGCTCAAGGAAGTCCATAGGTCAGCGGCGGATCTTATGGGCGGGTCGGGGTCTGCGACGCGACCGCCCCGGGCGGTCAGGCGTCCAGGTCGAGTCCCGTGGAGGCGGGGCGGCCACTCACAGTTTCCATGACGCGCGCCGCCAACCCTGCCTCATCCCCCGCCTCGACCAGTTCGGTGAGGCGCTTCACCTGCGAGTCGACCCAGTCGGGATCGATGCGCCAGGAGCGCACGGCGCGCACGATGCGGTCGGCGCTCGTCGGCTGCGCGCGCTCGTCCGGGTTGAACAGCTCCTCGTGGAGTTTTTCGCCCGGGCGGCGCCCGGTGTACTCGATCGCGATGTCGACCCCGGGCTCGTAGCCAGCCAGGCGGATCATGTTGTGGGCGAGGTCGACGATCCGCACCGGTTCACCCATCTCGAGCACGAAGACCTCCCCCGTCTCGGCGCCGAGGTCGGCCGACTTGATGACGAGCTGCACGGCCTCCGGGATCGTCATGAAGTACCGGGTCATCTCCGGGTCGGTGACGGTCACCGGGCCGCCGCGCTCGATCTGCGAGCGGAAGATCGGCACCACGCTGCCCGATGAGCCGAGCACGTTGCCGAAGCGCACCGTCACGAACTTCGTCGCGGTGTAGCGCTGGCCCGCGGCCGCGACGATCCACTCCGCCATCGCCTTGGAGGCGCCCATCACGGTGCGCGGGTTGACGGCCTTGTCGGTCGAGATCAGCACGAAGCGGGCGGCGCCGTTCAGCGCGGCGGCCTCCGCTGTGACGCGGGTGGCGATCGCGTTGTTGCGGATCGCTTCCAGCGGGTTCGCCTCCATGAGCGGCACGTGTTTGTAGGCGGCCGCGTGGAAGACCACCTCCGGCCGGATGCGGCCCATCACGTCCAGCATCCGGTCGGCCTCCTTGCAGTCCGCGAGCACCGCCTCGAGGCGGTTGAAGTGCCACTGCTCGCGCATCTCGCGGTCGATCTGGAAGAGGTTGTCCTCGGCGTGGTCGAGCATGACCAGAAGACGCGGGCCCACCCGCGCGATCTGGCGGCAGAGCTCCGAGCCGATCGAGCCGCCGGCCCCGGTGACGAGCACGACGCGGTCCTCGAGGTACGCGCCCACGCGGTCGAGCTCCATCACCACCGGATCGCGCCCGAGTACGTCCTCGACCTGCACCTCGCGGAGCTGGCGGGTGAGCTCGACGCCGCCCTTGAGGATCTCGAACACGGTCGGCGTGGTGCGCACCTGGATCTCCCGGTCGCGGCAGGCGGCGACCACCTTGGCGCGGAGTACGCCGGGCGCGGACGGGATCGCGATCACCACCTCGTCGGGCGAGTAGCGGTCGAGGACCTCGCCGATCTGATCGGTGGTGCCCAACACCTTGAGGCCCTCGGCGCGCATGCCGCGCTTGCCGGGGTCGTCGTCGATGAAGCCGATCGGGCGGGCGCCGAGGTTCGGGTTGAGCTTGAGCTCCCGGGCGACCATCTGACCGCCGGACCCCGCGCCGACGATGAGCACGTCGCGCTGCCTGCGCCCCCGGCGCCGCCACCCGCGCGAGGCGCGCTCGTGGATCGTGCGCCGGGCGAGGCGCGCGCCGCCGAGCAGGGCGACCGAGAGCAGAAGGTCGAAGACGACGACCGACCGCGGCAGGCTGTGCTCGAACGGCTTGGCGAGCTCGAAGACGAGCACCATCGCCGCCGTCGCCAGAAGCAGGGTGCGCAGCAGCGGCCAGAGGTCCGGCAGCCGGAAGTAGCGCCACCACTGGTCGTGCTGCCGGAACAGGTCGAGGAGGATCGTCTTGCCGAGGGCGACGAAGACGATCGAGCCGGCGAGCATGGTCTCGTAGCGCGCGGGGATGCCGCCCGCGACGTCGAGGAAGCGGAGCTGGAAGGCGAGCGCGAAGGCGGCCGCAGCCAGCAGGCCGTCCGCGAGGAAGACCAGCACCCGGTGGCGGTGGACCGGGTCGATGAACCGACGCATCGCGAAGCAGTCTACGGCTCGCGGGCGGCCCCGTGGGTGCCGCAAGCGGCTCTGCGCGCCCGACTTCCCGCGCTAGGAGCGCTCTCCGGCGAGCGCGCGCTCGACCTGCTCGAGCAGGCCGTCGCGGCGCGCCTCGTACGGGAAGTGGGTGAGCACGCGCTCGCGCGCGGCGCGGCCCGCCGCGGGGCCGAGCTCGAGCGCCTTGCGGATCCCGGCGGCGACCGCCTCTGGGGTGGGCTCCTCGATGTAGACGCCGGTCGGGCCGACCACCTCGGGCAGGGCGCCCGCCCGGGTCACCACCGGCACCGCGCCGGCCAGCATCGCTTCGGCGAGCGAGAGGCCGAACCCCTCGTGCACCGAGGCCTGCACGTACACGGCCGCCGTGCGGAAGAGCTCGTCGAGCTCCTCGTCCTCGAGGAAGCCGGTGAGCCGCGCGTTCGGGGGCGCCGTAGCGGCCAGGCGCTCGCCGGTGTCGTCCAGCCACTTGCCGGCGAGCACGAACTCCACGTCGTCCAGGAGGCGGGCGGCCTCGATGAACGGCCCGTGTCCCTTGCGCTTGAGGTTGAGCTCGTACACGACGCCGACGCTGAGCGCCATGCGCGCGCGCTCCGGCGACGGCTCGCCGAAGCGGTCGGGCACGCCGTGGTAGACGACGGCGACGCGCCGCGGATCGATGCGCACGTTGCGCTCGATCTCGCCCAGCGTGTAGTTCGAGTTGGTGACGAGCCGCGTGGCGAGGTTCGCGGTGGAGCGCACCAGGTGCCTGCGGATCCCGCCGCGCTGCGAGCCGTAGCCGATCTCCGGGACGGCGGCGGTGTCGAAGCCGCCGAAGATCAGCACCGACGGTTTGCGCGCGAGGCGCGCCATGCGCAGCGCGAGCGCGGTGTGCCAGGACGCGAACCAGCCGACCACCACGTCGCAGGCGCGCAGCTTGCGCCAGAGCTCGCCCGGGCGCGGGCGGACGCCGTACTGGAAGTAATCGACGACCTCGTGCCGCTCGGCGAGCGCCTCGCGGTCGATCCGGGTGAACGTGTTGTCGCGGCTGATGACGTAGAGGACGCGCGCCATGGGGACCTTCCTTGGCGCAGGACGATATGCGAGGCGGGGCCGGCGGGCCGGACGACGGCTATCCTCGGCCGTCCGTTAGGCGTGGCCACGTCCCGCGCCCACGCACGAGCGCGATGTCAGCGATCTACCTCCCGCACGCCAGCGTCACGGACTTCATCGTCGATCCGATCGTCGACGTCGCGACCGAGTTCATCGAGCGGGTCGGCCTCTTCGGCGTGTTCGTCCTGATGCTGCTCGAGAGCGCCTGCATACCGGTGCCGAGCGAGGCGATCATGCTGTTCGCGGGCTTCAACGTCTCGGAGGGCGACATGACGCTGTTCGGGATCGTCGCCGCGGGCGTGCTGGGCAACGTGGTGGGCTCGTGGATCGCCTGGGCGGCGGGCTACTACGGGCGGATCGAGCTGCTCGAGAAGAACCGCCTGATCCATCTGAACCCCAAGCACCTCGCTTGGGCGGACCGCTGGTTCGAGCGGCACGGCGACGCGACCGTGTTCTTCACGCGCATGCTGCCGATCATCCGGACCTTCATCTCGCTGCCGGCCGGCGTCGCGAAGATGCCGTTCTGGCGCTTCACCGCGCTCACGCTGCTCGGCTGCATCCCCTGGGTGCTCCTGCTGGGGTTCATCGGGCGGGAGGTCGGCGACCGCTGGGAGGAGTGGCGCGACTACCTGCACTACGGCGACTACGTCGTGCTCGCGGCGATCGTGGTTGGCGTGGCGTACCTGATCTACAAGCGCAAGCGGCCCGGGGCCAGCCCCGCCACCCCCGACGAGGCGTGAGCGGCGGGCCCGCTCGCGGGAGGCAGCCATAGCTGGTTCGCCGGCAGCGCTGGATCTGGGGACGGGCCGCGCGGCGCTGCTGGGCGCCGTGCAGGGCCCCGCGGAGCTCCTGCCGATCTCGAGCTCCGCGCACATCTCGCTGCTCCCGTGGCTCTTGGGCTGGCGCTGGCACGAGCTCGATCCCGAGGCCCGCAAGAGCTTCGAGGTCGCGCTGCACGGCGGCACGGCGGCGGCGCTCTTGATCGGCCTGCGCGACGAGATCGCGGCGGAGCTGCGCGCCTTCGACGGGCGGCGGGCCGCGGTGGTGGCGCTCTCGTTCGTGCCGCCGGCGATCGCGGGGCTCGCGTTCGAGCGCTGGATCGAGGCCCGGCTTGGGACGCCGGCGGCCACCGCGCTCGGGCTGGCCGCGGGCTCGCTGGCGATGGTGCTGGCGGACCGCTCGCCCCAGGAGCGCGGACCCGGGGACGCGGGCGCGGTCGACGGGCTTTTGCTCGGGCTCGCGCAGGCCGCCGCGCTCATGCCCGGCGTCTCACGCAACGGCGCGACGCTCACGGCGGCCCGCGCGCGGCGCTTTTCGCGCGAGCAGGCGAACCTACTCTCGCGCACCGTGGCGCTGCCGGTGATCGTCGGCGCGGTCGCGCTCAAGGGCGTGCGGTTGCGACGCCGGGGGATCGCGAAGGGCACCGGGCGGCAGCTCGCCGTCGGCGCCGCGGCCTCGTTCGTCTCCACGCTCGCCTCCCAGCGCCTGATCCGGCTGGTCGAGCGCGACCGGGCGCTGTGGCCGTACGCGGCCTACCGGCTCGGCCTGGCCGCCGCGATTGTGGTCAAACTGAAGCGGTGAGCCAGGACGCGTACGCAGCTGCAGGCGTGAGCCAGCGCGCCGCCGACCGGGCGGTGAGCGCGCTCGTCGAGCATCTCTCGCGCATCGACACGGGCAAGCCCTCGCGCGTGGTCGAACTGCCCGGCCACTACGCGAGTGTGCTGCGCATCGACGAGCGCACGGGGATCGCGTTCGGCACCGACGGGGTCGGCACGAAGATGCTGGTCGCGGAGAAGCTCGGGCGCTTCGACACGATCGGGATCGACTGCATCGCGATGAACGTGAACGACCTGATCTGCGTCGGGGCCGAGCCGATCGCGATGCTCGACTTCATCCTGTGCGCGACCGCCGACGCCGGGGTGATCGGCGAGATCGGCAAGGGCCTGCGGGCCGGGGCCGAGCTGGCCGGGATCGAGATCCCCGGCGGGGAGATCGCCCAGGTGGGCGACGTGGTCAGCGGCTGGGAGCTCACCGGGAGCGCGATCGGCCTGGTCGCGCTCGACGAGATCGTGACGGGCGACCGGATCGCGCCCGGCGACGCGCTCATCGGCCTGCCCTCGACCGGGCTGCACTCCAACGGCTACACGCTCGCTCGCAAGGTGCTGGCCGACGTCCCCCTCGACGACGAGCGCCTCGGTCGCCCGCTGGGCGATGTGCTGCTCGAGCCGACGGCGATCTACGTGCGCGCCGTGCTCGAGCTTTTGCGCTCCGGCGCCGACGTGCGCGGCCTCGCGCATATCACCGGCGACGGGCTCAACAACCTGCTGCGCCTCTCGCGGACCGTCGGCTACGAGCTCACCGACCCGCTCCCCGTGCCGCCGATCTTCGACCTGATCCAGGAGCTCGGCGGCGTTGACGACGAGGAGATGCACGAGGTCTTCAACATGGGCCTCGGGTTTGTGTGCGTGGTGCCCGAGGCCGACGCCGAGGCGGCGACCGAGCTGCTGGCCCGCCACCACCCCGGCGCGCGCGTCGTGGGGAAAGTCACGGACCGAGCCGGTAGCGTGGTGCGCCGCTGATGCTGGTCGCGATCCTGATCTACGAGAAGCTGACGGCGCTCGACGCGGTCGGGCCCTACGAGGCGCTCGCCCACATCCCCGGCGCCGAGGTGATCATGGTCGCGCCCCGGGAGGGCGCCGTGATCGCCGACACCGGCAACCTCGCGCTCGTCGCCGGCGGAACCACCGCGGACATCGCGGCCGCCGACGCGCTGATCGTCCCCGGCGGCGAGGGCAAGCGCCCCCTGCTGGACGACGAGCGCCTGCTCGGCTGGATCCGCCGCGTCCACGAGCACACCCGCGTCACCGCCTCCGTCTGCACGGGCGCGCTCCTGCTCGGCGCCGCCGGCCTGCTCGAGGGCAAGCGCGCCACCACCCACTGGGCCTACCGCGACGATCTGCCCAAGTACGGCGCGACCCCCGTGGCAGAGCGCGTCGTCCGCGACGGCAAGGTGATCACCGCCGCCGGCGTCTCCGCGGGGATCGAGCTCGGCCTCACCGTCGCCGCCGAACTCTTCGGCGAGGACGCCGCCAAGGCGGCCGAGCTGGGTATCGAGTACGACCCGAAACCCCCGTTCGGCACCGGCTCCCCCGAGCGCGCCCCGGCCGAGATCGTCGGGGCAGTGCGCGAGCTGGAGCGCGGCGGGGCGTAGCGCACGTCCCGCGCCATCCCGCATCGCGAATCCGCGACAACGACGCGCGCCGCGCCGTCTCCGCCGCCCGATCCCGACGCCGTGCGGAACCTCTAGCCGGGCTGAGAGACCGGCCCTACGCCGCCTCCCAGAGCTCCCCGCCCAGCACCGGCACCGCGCGCAGCCGCCACTCGCGCGCCAGCGCCCACAACTCGGCCCGGGCCACCGGGGCCGGGAGGCCCGTGATCTCCTCGACCTCGCGGGTCGCCACGCGGCCAAAGCGCTCCACGACCTCCGCGACCCCGGGCTTGCCGGTCGCCACGGGCTCCGCGCCCGCGGCGATCGCCGCGGCCCGCCAGGCGTCGTAGTCCGCGCGGCCGTACACGGCGTGGCGCTCGCCGCCCTCGGCGACGAAGACCAAGGCGGGGAAGGCGAGGCGCTCGCGGCCCTCGGTCTCGGCCACGGCGCCGGCCACCGCCCGCGCCTCGTCGGGGATCGTGCGCACCTCCTCGAGGTCGTACCCGAAGCGTTCGAGCGCGTCGTTCGACTGCGCGTCGATCCGGAAGCGCTGCGCGTCGATCCCGGCGGGCTCGGCCTCGGCGACGAGCGCCTCCAGGTTGTCGGCCTTGCGCCGCTCGAGCATGATCGCCTCCCGCAGGCGGCGCAGGTACTTGTAGGCGGCTTCAGGGCCCTGGTCCTGGGCGGCCTTGACCGCGATGCAGGCCGGGTAGGTCGAGCTCAGAGGCGCGACCTTCCAGATCCGCGGGTCCACCGGCATGCCCGTCTGCGCGCCCACCTCGAGCCAGTGCGCCATCAGGTCCGCGTAGGGGTCGGAGCCCGTGCCGATCTTTCCGTCGCTGTCGCGGTATTCGGGGCCGTAGGATCGAGCAAGACCCCCGAGAACGAACCGGAAGCGCAGGCCATCCCCGAACTCCCACATCAGCCGCCGCAGCTTCGGCTCGGCGCCCCAGGACCAAGCGCAGGCTGGATCTGTGAGGTATCGGACTTCGACGGTCATCGTGCAGGGATGCGCCCGGCCGGCGAGCCGCAGGGCGCGTGTCGAAAAATAGGCTGTTGAGGCTTTGATGAGCGCTGACGCACCGCAACAGGGACTCGGAACGGGCCTGGTCGGCACCGTTCTCTCCGGGCGCTACCGGCTCGACGACAAGCTCGGCAGCGGCGGGATGTCAACCGTCTACCTGGCCACCGACCTCACCCTGGAGCGCCAGGTCGCGGTCAAGGTCCTGCACCGCGAGATGTCCGACCAGCCGGAGCAGCAGGAGCGCTTCCGGCGCGAGGCCCGGGCGGTCGCGCAGCTCTCGCACCCCAACGTCGTCGCCGTGATCGACGCGGGAGAGGACCACGGGCGCCCCTACATCGTCTTCGAGTACGTCCCGGGCGAGACGCTCAAGGAGCGCATCGAGCGCCTCGGCCGCCTGCCCCTCGACGAGGCGGCCGCCTACGCGATCGAGATCGGCCGCGGCCTGCAGGCGGCGCACGCCGTGCACATGGTGCACCGCGACGTCAAGCCGCAGAACGTCCTCATCGACCCCGACGGCCGCGCCAAGGTCACCGACTTCGGCATCGCGCTGTCGCTGGACTCCGACGGGCTCACGAAGACCGGCCGCGTCCTCGGCACCACCGACTACGTCTCGCCCGAGCAGGCGATGGGCAAGGAGATCGACGCCCGCTCGGACATCTACTCACTCGGGATCGTCCTCTACGAGATGCTGATCGGTGACGTGCCGTTCAAGGCCGAGACCGTCGTCGGCGTCGCCATGAAGCACGTCAACGAGGAGGTCCCCGACGTGCAGCGCCGCCGCCCGGGCGTCTCCTCCGCCCTCGCCGCGGTCGTCGACCGGGCCACGCAGAAGGAGCCCCGCAAGCGCTACCCGGACATGGCCGCGATGCTCGCCGATCTCGAGGCCGCGCTCGAGGTCGAGGTCGCCCGCGCCGGCGGCGCGACCGGCGAGGCGACGACCGTGCTCGAGTCGGTCCCAGAGCGCCAGCGCCTGCTCACTCCCCGCCGAGCCTCGGTCGCCGGCACCCTGCTCGTCCTCGTCGGGGTGATCGCCGCGCTCCTCATCGTCGGCCTCGGCAACGACGAGCGTCGGCCGGAACGCGCCAGCGGCAACAACCAGGGGGCGCAGCCGAGCGGCGCGGAGATCGAGCTCGCCTCCGCCACGGACTTCGACCCCGAGGGCGACAGCCAGGAGCATCCCACCGAGGTCGAGCTGCCCCTCGACGGCGACCCCGGCACCGCCTGGTCAACCGAGACCTACGACGCCGCCCCCGTGATCGCCGACGCGACCGGCGGCGAGAAGACCGGCGTCGGCCTGGTCGTCGAAGCGAGCGAGCCGTTCACGAGCGCGACCCTCGAGATCGGCACCGACGCGCCTGGCTTCAGCGGCGAAATCTACGCCGCGCCGCCCGGGAACCCGCCCGCGGATCTCGCCGGCTGGGGCGATCCGGTAGCCGAGTTCAACGCCGCCGAGGACCGCAACAGCGTCACGCTCGAGCTGGACGACGAGGCGCAGTCGATCCTGATCTGGATCACCACCCTCACCGAGAACTCGGACGGCGGCTACTCCGCCTCGATCAGCGAGCTCACTCTCTCGAGCTGAGCTCGATCAGAACTGGTACGAGCGCTCGCGCTCGTGGCGCTCGACGGCCAGCCGCACGAGCCGGTCGCAGAGCCTTGGGTAGGGGACGCCGCTCGCCTCGAACAGCTTCCCGAACACGCTCGTGGACGTGAACCCGGGGATCGTGTTGATCTCGTTGACGAGCAGCTCGCCCGACCTCTCCACGTAGAAGAAGTCGCAGCGCGCCATGCCGCACCCGCCGATCGCGCGGTACACGCGCGCCGCGAGCTCCCGCACGCGCGCGATCGCCTCTTCGCCGATCGGCGCGGGCACGCGCAGCTGCATCCCGCCCTCCGAGTACTTGGCCTCGTAGTCGTACCACTCGTGGCCCACGGTCACGATCTCCCCTGGGAGCGAGGTCTCCGGCTCGTCGTTGCCGATCACCGAGCACTCCACCTCGCGCGCCTCGGCGTGCGCCTCGACGATCACGCGCGGGTCGTGCCGGCGGGCCTCCTCGATCGCCTCGTCGAGGTCGGCCAAATCATCCACTCGCGAGATCCCGACGCTCGAGCCGAGCCGCGAGGGCTTCACCCACACCGGCGTCCCAAACGACTCGACTCGCTCGCGCCAGCCGGGCTCGCCTGCCTCGCAGAAGTCCACCTGCGGGAGACCGTGGAACGCCAGTAGGCGCTTGCACACCAGCTTGTCCATGGCCACCGCCGCGCCCAGCACCCCCGGGCCGGCGTACGGGATGTCAAGGCACTCGAGCAGCCCCTGGACGGTGCCGTCCTCGCCGAACGGCCCGTGCAGGACCGGGAAGGCGACGTCCGCGCCGGCGAGCCCGCCCGCGGGGCGCAGGTCGAGCTCCTCCCCGTTCATGAGCCAGCGCCCGTCGCGGTCGATCAGGATGCGCAGGACTTCATGCCCGGCCTCCTGTAGCCCGGCCGCCACCGACTCGCCCGAACGCAGCGAGACCTCGTGCTCGCTCGAGCGGCCCCCGCTGATCACGGCCACCCTCATCGCGGCCTCCAGGCGAGCGGGCGCCCTGCGGCGTCGTCGGCGGAGACGTCGTCCTCGGGAGGCGTCGCGGGCGCGACGTACTCGCCGACGAAGATCGTCACGCGATCGCCCGAGCGGATGCGCGTGCCCGGGCTCGGCGCCTGGTCCAGGACGCGGCCGTCCTCGGAGCGCACGTCGGTCTCTTGCCTGCGGATCTCCACGTTGGTGACGCCGCGCTCGCGCAGCGTGTTGAGCGCGGTCCGCTCCGGCTGGCCGACCACGTTCGGCACCTCAACCGATCCGGCCCCCGTGGAGACGACGATCGTCACCTCGCTCCGCGGGCGGATTTCCGTGCCGGGCGCCGGGCTCTGGTCGATGACGGTGCCCTCCGGCTCGTCGGCGTCCCTCGTCTCCACGTTCGGGATCAGCCGCGCATCGCGGATCGCGGTTTCCGCGTCCGCCTCGTCGAGCCCGACGACGTCGGGAACCGGAACCAGGTTCGCGCCCTGTGAGACGAGCATCTCAACCACGGACTGGCAAGCTACCTGCTCGCCCGCCGGAGGTTCGGTGCGCACGACGCGCCCGGGCTCGACGCGGTTCGAGAACACCTCGCGCTGGTCAGCCTGCAGCTGCGCGTCCTTGAGCCGAGCCGCGGCCCGATCCACGCGCATGCCCGCGAGGTTCGGCACGGCGACCTGGCTGCCGATGCTTACGTGGATGACAACGGTCGATCCCGCGTCGGCGTTCGTGCCGCCGGCCGGGTCCTGCTCGACCACCGTCTGCGGCTCGTCGCAGCTCTCGAACGTACGCGGCGCGACCTCGAAGCCCGCCTCCTGCAGCACGCGCTCGGCGCGGTCCTGGCTGAAGCCCACCACGGCTGGGACGCGCACCTGCTCGGCCCGGGTGAGCGCCCACGCGGCCACGCCGATCAGGAGCGCGAGGATCACCCCGAGCGCGATCAGCTTCCGCCGCGTCCAAAACTCCCGCTTGGGCGGCGGCTCCGGGGGCGGCGGAGCCGGGGGCAGCGGCGCCGCCGCGGCGAGGGCGGGGTCCGCCTCCGCGGCGTCCAGCGCGCGCAGGAACTCGTCGGCCGACGCGAACCGCCGCTCGGGATCCTTCTCCAGGGCCCGCATCACGACCGAGCTCAGCGCCGGCCCCACGGCGGGGTTCAGCTCGGCGGGCGGGCGCGGGGTCTCGGTCACCTGCCGCATGGCGACGGCCACCGCGCTGTCGCCGTCGAAGGGCACGCGGCCGGTGAGCGCCTCGTAGAGGATCACCCCGATCGAGTAGATGTCCGCGGCCTGGGTGACGTCGAGGCCCTGCGCCTGCTCGGGCGAGAGGTACTGCGCGGTGCCGAGCACCGAGCCCGTCTGGGTGATCTCGGACGCGCCGGCGCGGGCGATCCCGAAGTCCGTGACCCGGGCGCGGCCCTCGGCATCGACGAGCACGTTGCCCGGCTTGAGGTCGCGATGGACGATGCCGTGCTGGTGCGCGTAGCGCACACCCGCGAGGATCTGGCGCACGATCTCGATCGCCTCGGGCACCGAGAGCCCGCGCGCGATCAGGTCCCGCAGCGACGCGCCCTCCACGTACTCCATCGCGATCCAGTGGCGGCCGTCCTCGGTGCCGCGGTCGTAGACGCCCACGAGGTTCGGGTGCTGGAGCCCGGCCGCGGCCTTCGCCTCGCGCCGGAAGCGCTCCACGAACTGCGTGTCGGCGTTGAAGCGCTCGTGCAGGAATTTGAGCGCGACGCGGCGGTCGAGCATCTCGTCCTCGGCGAGCCAGACGTCGGCCATGCCACCGGCCCCCAGCCGGCGCACGAGGCGGTAGCGCCCGCCGACCTTCTGTCCCTCTTCCAGCCTCATCCGCCTGCCAGCGCGTCCATCACCGCTGTCGCGATCGGCCCGGCGACCTGACCGCCGGAGCACCCCGTGCAGCGCTCGAGCATCGCCGCGACCGCGATCTGCGGATCGTCGGCGGGCGCGAACCCGATGAACCACGGCCGGTTGATGCGCTGCGCGACGTCAATCTCGGCCGTGCCGGTCTTGCCCGCGAGCTGCCCGGCGCTCGTGGAGAGCAGGCTCGCGGTGCCCTCGTTGGCAACCTTCTCCATCATCTGGGTGACCGCCTCGGCGGTCTCCTCGCTCATCACCTCCGCCTGCTCGTCGGGGTCGAGCTCCTCGATCACGCGCCCGTCCGGGTCGCGGGCCTCCTGCAGGAACGTCGGCTCCATCAGCCTGCCGTCGTTGGCCACCGCCGCCGCGACCTGGGCCATCTGCAACGGAGTAGCGAGCAGGCGCTCCTGGCCGATCGCGACGCGGCCGATGTCGATCACGCCCGGATCGTCGATCAGCTTGCCCTCCGAGTAGATGCCGCTCGGCGCCATCTGGTTGTCGGGGAAGTCGAGCGGTGGGTCCCGGTAGAAGCCGAAGCGCTTCATGTACTCGATGTAGGTCTCCGCGCCGAGCGCCTCGCCGACCTGCGCCCAGTAGGTGTTGACCGAGAACGTGAGCGCGGTCTCCATGTCGATGTCGCCGAAGCTCCGGTCCCCGGAGTTGGCGAGCGGCGCCCCGGAGATCTCCTTGGGCGAGTCCGCGTTCAGGACGGTGTCCGTGTCGAACTCGCCGGAGTCGATCGCCGCCACCGCGGTCACGACCTTCATCGTCGAGCCGGGCTCATACGTCGCCTGGGTCGGCCGGTTGAACAGCGGGCTCGACGTGCCCTGCTCGGAGAGCTCCTGAAAGACCGCCTCGTCCTGCAGGCCGTTCGGGTCGAAGCTCGGGACCGACGCCATCACCCGCACGGCCCCCGTGTCCGGCTCGATCGCCACGACCGACCCGCCGCCCGTGGCGCCCGGCGTCGAGGCGATCGCCCGCTGCAGCGCGTCCATCGCCACCCGCTGCGCGTTCGCGTCGAGCGTGAGGGTCACGTCCGCGCCCGCGCGCGTGCGGTTCAGGATCTGGTCGATGAGCGTGGCGAACTCGTTCTCCTCGCCCGTGAGCAGGTCGTTGAGCGACTGTTCGATTCCCACCCGGTCCACGTCCGCGTAGGAGTACCCGACCGGGTTCCCGAACAGCGCACCCTGCGGGTAGCGCCGCACGAATACCCGGTTCGGCCCGCGCCCGCGGCCCACGCTCTCGGCGATCAGCACGCCGTCGCTCGAGGTGATCGAGCCGCGCGCGATCTGCTGCTCCTCGATCAGCGGCCGGCTGTTCTGGGAGTGCTGGCGCAGCTCGTCGGCCTCGAGCACCGACCAACGCGACGTGAACGCCACGAGGCCCGCGAACAGCAGCAGCACGAACGCGTACAGGCGGAAGATCGGCTTGTTCACGGCCCCGCCCCCTCCTCGTACCGCGCCGGCGGGCGGCGGGCGCGCTCGGAGACCAGCATGAGCAGCGCGAGCAGGATCATGTTGGCGACGATCGAGCTGCCCCCGTACGAGATGAACGGCAGGGTGACGCCGGTCAGGGGGATCAGCTTCACGATCCCGCCGATGATCACGAACACCTGCAGGCAGAAGACGGAGGTGAGCCCGGCCGCGAGCAGCTTCGAGAAGCCGTCGGGCGCCATCACGGCCGTCTTGAACCCGCGCGCCCCGATCAGCGCGTAGCAGGCGATCAGCCCGCACGCCCCGAACAGCCCGAGCTCGGCGACGATCACCGCGTAGATCGCGTCGGTGTGGGGCTCGGGCAGGATCGAGCCGCAGTAGGGGAAGCCCTGCGTGCAGCTCTCCGGGAAGAACGGCCCCGGGAGCCTGAGCAGCGACTGCCCCAGCCCCTGCCCGAAGAGCCCGCCCTCCGCCTGCGTGAACAGCGCCGCGGTGATCTGGCCCGCGCCCTCGGGCGCGTTGGGGGCGAACGGGTCGAGCCAGATGTCGATGCGGTCCTGCACGTGCCCGACCGTGTTGGCGAAGAACCAGGCGCCCCCGGCGAACAGGAGCAGGCCGGCGAGCACGTACGAGAACCGGTTCGTCGCCACGTAGATCAGCGCCAGGAAGGCGCCGAAGAACATCAGCGAGCTGCCCAGGTCCCGGATGAAGACGAGCAGCACCATGGCCGCGCCCCAGACGATCAGCAGCGGGCCGAAGTGCTTGACCGGCGGGATCGTGAGCCCGAGGAAGCGGCGGGCGGCGACCGAAAACAGCTCGCGCTTCTCGTTCAGGTAGCTCGCCAGGAAGACGACGATGCCGATCTTGGCGAGCTCCGCGGGCTGGAAGGAGAGCGGCCCCAGGTCGACCGCGAGGTACGCGCCGTTCACCTGCGAGCCGATCACCGGCAGGCGCGGCGCGAGGAGCAGCGCCAGGCTCCCAATGGCGATCAGGTACCGGTAGCGCTGCAGGACCTCGTAGTCGCGCAGGAACACGATCGTTGCGGCGAACGCGCCGAGGCCGATCAAAAACACCGTCGCCTGCTCCACGGCGAGCGTCTCGTCGATCCGGTAGAGCACGACGAGCCCCACCGCGGCGAGCAGCGCGCAGAGCGGGAAGAGGTACGGGTCCGCGTGCGGCAGGGCGATGCGCAGGAAGATGTGCGCCGCGACGCAGACGGCGAGGAAGTAGCCGCCGTAGATCAGGCTCAGGTCGCCGATCTCGTCGGACCCGACCAAAAACACCTCGGTGAACCCGGCGGTGACGAGCAGGGCAACCGGGATCAGCGCGAAGAGCTCACGCGTGCGGGCGCTCATCGCGAGCCCCGACCAGCGCCTCCGCCGCGCTCACCCGAGCGCCGGCCGCCTCCGTTGCCGCGCTGCCCGCGGTCGCGCTCGCCGTCGTGGGCGCCGCCGCCACTCTCGCGCGGCGGGGCCGTGATCGCTGCGGCCTCAAGGTCCTCGAGCAGGTCCACCGCGTCGTCGTGCCCGCGCAGCTCGTGGTTGGTCGCGGCGTCGCGGCGCTCGGGCGGCAGCGAACTCACCTGTACGGGCGTCGAGCGCACCTCGCTGTAGAGGTCGATACCGAGCGGCAGCTCGTAGGGCAGGCCGCGGTAGAGCGTGAGCCTGCCGCCCTCATCGGCCCCGAGGAAGTACACCTGCCGCGCGCCGATCACCGCCAGCACGACCAGGCCGGCCACCGCCGCCGCGACCACCAGCACCTTGAGCGCGCGCCGCAGACCGCCCTTGCGCGGCGGCGCGACAGGCTCGCGGCGCTCGCGCGGGACGGTGCGCGCCGCGGAACCGCCCAGCTCCGCCTCGCCGCGCGCGGCCGCCTCGCGCACGGCGGCGCCGGTGAGTCCGGCCGCCTCCGCGGTCGGGCCGATCAGCGTCGCCTCCTCGGGCTCGGCGGCTGCGTCGGCCGCCTCGACCCGGAAGGCGACCACGGTGATGTTGTCGCGCCCGCCCGCCTCGTTCGCGCGCCGCACGAGCTCCTTGGTGACCTCGTCGAGGCTTCCGCCGGCCGCCAGGACCTCGCGGATCTGCGGCTCCTTGACCATCGTCGTGAGCCCGTCCGAGCAGAGCAGGTAGATGTCGCCGGGCCGCGCGCGGAAGGTCATCGTGTCGACCTCCACCTCGGGCTCCGGGCCCAGCGCGCGGGTGATGATCGAGCGCTGCGGGTGGTCCTCAGCCTGCTGGTCGGTCAGTCGTCCCTGGCGGCGCAGCTCCTCGACGAGCGAGTGGTCGGAGGTGAGCAGCTTGAGCTCGCCGTCGCGGAAACGGTAAGCGCGGCTGTCGCCGACGTGGCCGATCACCACGTCGTCGCCGTCGACCATCGCGGCGGTGAGCGTGGTGCCCATGCCCGAGCGCGTCACGTCGCGCTGCGCGAGCTGGTGGATCTGGCGGTTGGCGCGCTGGGCGATCTTGCGCAGGAAGGCCTCCGGCGACTCGGCGCCGGTGTGCTGGGCGGGCTCGAACGCCTCGGCGGCGATGCGCGAGGCCACCTCGCCAGCCTGCGCGCCGCCCATGCCGTCGGCGACCGCGAACAAGGGCGCGCGCGCGAAGTACGCGTCCTCGTTGGCCTGGCGCTGGCGCCCGGTGTCGGTGCGGTGCGCGTACTCGACGACCCGCAGCACGTCAGGAGCCTCCTGGGACGTCCAGCTCGAAGCGCAGCTCCGTGTCGCCGATGCGGATCTCGTCGAGATCGTCGAGCGGTCGTTCGCCGGAGATGCGCGCTCCGTTGATGTACGTGCCGTTCGTCGAGCCGAGGTCCTCGATGTAGTAGCGGGGCCCGCGCGAGTAGATGCGGGCGTGCGTGCCCGACGCGTACTTGTCGTTGATCGCGACGTCGACCGCCCCTGAGCGCCCGATGGTGACCCCGCCGAAGAGGTCGAAGCGCTGGCCCGGCTCGAGCCCGCCGCCGCTCACGACGACGAGCCAGGCGTCCGTCGCGGGCGCTCGGCCGCCCGCGCCCACGGGGTGAAAGCCGGTCGCCTCCGGGGCCGGCGCGCTCGTCATTCGCAGCTCGCGCAGAGCGCTCCGCGCCACCCAGAACAGGAAGAGGTAGAGGACGGCGAGGAACCCGAACTTCAGGGCAACGGCTATCGGGTCGCTGTCAACCATCGAATATCGCCCTATTCCCGGCGCGCCGCCGGGATCATGCCTCGATGTCGAACGTGAAGCGGGTCGTGCCGAGTTGGACCTCGTCCCCGGGTGCGAGCCGGGCGCGGTCGACGCGGCGGTCGTTGACCTTGACCCCGTTCGTCGACCCGAGGTCGGCGATCTCCCAATCGCCGTTGGAGCGGCGCCGGAGCTCCGCGTGGCGGCGCGAGACGTTGGGGTCGGCGAACACGCAGTCGCAGTCGCGGGAGCGGCCGAGTACCGCGACGGGGCCCTCGAGCACGTACCGACGGTCGTCGAGCGTGACGATCGCCCGCGTCTCCCGGACCCGGTCGACGGGGGCCTTCGCGCGGCTCTCCTTCTGCTTGGGGGGCACCGAGTAGACCATCGTGCGGCCTTCCTCCCCCAGCGACGGGGACTCGCCCTGCTGCGCCGCGGGCTTGACGAGCCGCGTCTGGATGCCGAACTCGCCCAGCCGCAGCCGCTCGTCCATCTCGATGCGCACCTCCGGCCGCGTGAGCAGCGCGTAGTCGTGCCGGCGGGCGTGCTCGAGGAGGTACGCGGCGAGCTCCTGGGCGAGCGAGCTCTCGTATCCGGCGAGGCGCTTGTGGTCCTCCGGGCCGAGCCACACCGTGTACTGGTTGGGCACGTACACGCGCGAGACCGATGCCGTGCGGTGCGCGTCCATCTCCTTGGCGAGCTTGCGGGCGATCTCGACCGGCTGGACCTGCGAGGAGAAGGCACGCGAAAAGACGCCCTCGACGAGGCTCTCGATCCGGGCTTCGAGGTTCCTCAGAACGCTGATCTCGGCTCTCCTCGTCGACGAGGTTCCAGGACGCGACGGGCCGGAAAGCCCGCTTGCTCAGACAGCCAATCCTACGCAAGTGCGCCGGACTTACCGCGCGGCAACGCCCGGCGTCGCAGGCCCGCTGCCTAGCCCGGACAGCCGGGGTATCCGCGCCCCAGGCGCTTGGCGAAGAGGCAGAACACGGGGCGCACGGGCGGGGCCTCGCCGGCTCGCTCGGGCGCGTAGCGAACCCAGCCGGTCCCCCACTCCCACTCGTCGCTTACCGATTCGCGCGGCTCCACCAGCCGGTGGAAGACGACGGCCCTCACCGCCCGACGCTTGCTGAGGGAGCGCCACGCCCGCCACAACAGATCGCGCTGGCGCCGCTCGCTCACGTTCTCGGGCGCGCCGGTCGAGACGCCGACCTCGGTCACCCAGAGCGGCGTGCGGCCCGCGAAGCGCCTGCTGATCCGGGTCGCCTGCCGGAGGACCTTGCGGTAGGTCCCGCGCCGCCCCAGGCCGCCCGCGAGCCCGTAGATGTGGAAGGAGAGGCCGTCCATGCGCTTCGCGACGCGCGGCCGGGCCCGGTAGGTCGCGCGCAGGAACGCCGGCATGGCGACCTGGGCGCCGGGCTGCGTTTCCTGGGTGCCCGAGACGCTCGCGCCGAGCACGGGCGCTTTGGGGTTTGCGTCCTTGATCGCGCGGTAGGCGACGTCCAGGAGCTCCGCGTAGCGCTTCGGATCGGGCTCCGGCCACCAGTAGCTGCGCAGGTTGGGCTCGTTCCAGATCTCGAGCACGGCCCCCGGGAAGCGGTCGGCGACCTCGGCCGCGAACTCCGCCCATTCCTCATCCATCTCGGGCGCGGGCGGCGCGACGCACGCCCAGTTGCCGCCGCAGTCGCCCGCGCGCGCCCACCACGGCGCCGCAACCAGGGTGAGGATCGGCCTCATGCCCCGCGCCCGCGCGTCGGCGTAGACCTCCCTCGCGCTCTCCCAGGCGGGCTCGTGCCAGTAGTCGGGGTAGGGCTCCAGCGGACGCCAGTCGAGGCTGATGCGGACGGTGGACGCGCCCGCGGCGTCAGCGAGCTCGAGCTTCTCCTCGGGTGAGAGCCCGTCGACGCCCACGAGCATCTGCTCGTTGAAGCCGACGAGCGGGGCGCGCTTGCCCTTGGCGTGGGCGTCCGCACCCGGCGCGGCCACGGCGATCGCCGCGATCGCGGCGATCGCGGCCGATCGGACGAGGGCGCGTAACGGGCGCGCCCCGCTGAGTGCTGCGGGCAAGCGGTTCTGCATGGGTGGCGGGGACGCCTGCGGGACGGCCCAGCGGGCCGCCGCATCCCCCGTTCACGCATCGGCGCGCCGCCCGTCGCGGTAAGCGCTGGGCCCGCTGGTGGACGAACGGCCAGGCGCTACCTGCCGCCGTGCAGCATCGGCTGGGCGCCCGCGAGCGGGTCGCCCTCGCCAGCCGGCCGCTGCGGCTCGCCCGAGCGCGCGCGACGGTGGGCCTCGTAGGCCACCGCGGCCGCCCCGGCGAGCACCGCGGCGAACGAGCCCTCGCCCAGGACGCCGTTGCCCACTGCGGCGAGCGCCGCCGTGATCCCCGCTGCCCAGATCATCGCCGCGACCATGGCGACGGCGAGGTGCGCGCGCAGCGCGAGCGCGATCGCGACCGACCCCGCGGCGAGCGCGGCGATGCCGAGCAGCGCGTGCGGGTCGAGCATCGGCAGGAGCAGATCGTGAGCCGCGCTCCCCGCTGAGCGTTGCCAGTCCTCGGCCGCGACCGGGGCGATCCCCGCGCGCGGGCCGGCGCCGAACCCCGCGGCGCCGACGAGGTACGCGGCGAAGCCGAGGCCGCCCAGCACCGCGCGCTCGCGCCAGCGCTCGCAGGCGACGCCGACGAGCACCGGAAAGGCCGCGAGGGCGCCGACCGCGCCCAGCGGGATCGCCGCGAACGGCAGGGCCGCGTGCAGCGCGCTGCGCGCCACCGCGAGCGCGGGGACGATGATCGCCGCCAGGGCGAGCGTGAGGCCCGGTCGCCCCGCCGGGCCCGCGAGCGCGGCGAGCGCCGCCCCCAGGCCCGCGAGGGCGGCCACGCGCGTGGGCGCGCGCCAGTTCCACTCGCGCTCGCCCTCTTCGACCTCAGCGCCCGGCACCGCGTACTCGTCGTCGAGCTCGGGCGCGACCCGGCGCAGCACGTCTCCCAGCTCCTCGGGACCCGGGCGCATGTGCGGCTCGGGCAGAAGACAGGCGTCGATGACGTCGGCGAGCTCCGCGGGCAGGTCCTCGCGCTCGCGAGCGAGCGAGCGGATCTCGCGCCCGATGCGGCGCGCCGTCTGCGCCGGGGTGCGGCCGGCTACGGGGTTCGTGCCCGTCCACGCCTCGTACAGCGTGAGCGCCAGCGAATAGACGTCCGCCTCCGGGCCGACCTCCTCGCCCTCCGCCTGCTCGGGCGCCATGTAGGCGAGCGTCCCGACGACCTCGCCCGTCGCGGTCAGCGTCGGGGCGCCCGCTATAGCCGCGATCCCGAAGTCCATGAGCTTCGCGCGGCGGCCCGCCTGGTCGGGCGGGCGGACCATGATGTTCTGCGGCTTGATGTCGCGGTGGACGACGCCGCGCTCGTGTGCGTGGACCAGCGCGTCGCAAAGGTCGGCGCCGACCTCCGCCACGTCGCGGTCGGAGAGCTCCCCGGCCCGCGCGAGCTCGTCGAGCGTCCGCCCGCGGACGAGCTCCGAGACCAGGACCGCGTGCCCGTTGCGCTCGCCGAGCTCGTACAGGGTCGCGATCGCCGGGTGGTTCAGGCGAGCCGCCGCCTGGGCCTCGCGCAGCACGCGCTCGGAGCCCGCTTGGTGGATCTCCTTGACGGCGACCTGGCGCTGCAGGCGCTCGTCGAGGGCCCTGTAGACGACGCCCATGCCACCCGAGCCGAGGCGCTCGAGAATCTGAAACCGGTCCATGACGACGTCGGCGGCCACTCCAACTTGAGGCGTTCGGCGCCGCCGGGCCCGATCCTGCCCCTGGTAGCGGAAGCGACCGGTGCCCGGGTCATACTCACGTCCAGTGGGGTAGCCGACCCTTAGGGTGCCCGCACGGGGCGATGGGCGATAGCGTTCGGAGCTCCGGTCGACCGTGGAATTCTTCGAAGCCGACGATCCCGCGCCTTCCCGGCGCCAGAGCACAGCCCGGCGGCCGCGCCGTCCGCGTGGACCCCGGCGTCCGCGCGGTGCCTCGCGCGAGATCATCGTCCGCCGGCTGATCGCGCTCGGCATCGGGCTGCTCGTTTTGATCCTGCTCCTGCTGGCGGTGCGCGGCTGCCTGAACGCGCGTAAGGAACGTGCTTTCGACGACTACCTACGCGATCTCTCCGCGCTCGTCTCGAACACCAACCAGCTCTCCCAGGAGTTCTTCGGGACGCTGCGGGACCCGGGGGACCTCTCCGGCAACGCGCTGCAGGCGCAGATCGCCTCGTACCGCGGCGCCGCCGACGATCTGCTGCGCCGGGCGCAGGGGCTCGACCGCCCCGACGAGCTCGCCGAGGCGCAGGGCGACCTCGTCCTCGCCTACGAGCTACGCGCCGAGGCCATGCGCACGCTGTCCAACCAGATCCCGAACGCGCTCGGGCGCACGGGCCGCGGTGAGGCGATCGACGGGATCGTCGAGAGCATGCGCGTCCTGCTCGCGAGCGACGTCCTCTACCGCCGCGCGCGCGATGACATGGTCAGGGTGCTCCAGGAGCAGGAGATCGACGGCGAGGTGCCGCAGAGCGTCTTCCTCACGGACCCGACCAACTGGCTCGACAGGCTGTCGGTCGGCGCCGCGATGGCGCACATCGCGGGCGTCACCGGCGCCGCCGGCGAGGGCGTCCACGGCACCGAGATCGTGAGCACGGTGATGCGGCCCGGCAACGTCGAGCTCAGCCCCGACTCGGCGACCAACGTGCGCGCGCAGAACCCGTCCATCGACGTGAGCGTCCTGAACGGCGGCGACACGCAGGAGCGCGACGTGATCGTCTCCTACGAGCTCGCCGGTGGCGGCGTGCTCCTGCAGGGTGACGCGACCATCGGGCGCATCCCGCCTGGCCAGACCTCCACGGCCACGATCGCCATCGAGGGCGAGGTCCCCACCGGGCAGGAGCTCGTGCTCACGGTCATCGTCCAGCCGGTGCCGGGCGAGGAGATCTCCGAGAACAACCGGGCCTCCTACCCCGTCGTCTTCGAGTAGGCGCCCGCGTTCTTGTAGGTTCGCCCGCGGCATGGCGACCCGAATTGCTTTCCTGGGCCCCGCGGGCACCTTCTCCGACGACGCGCTGCGCGCCGCCGTGGGCGGCCAGCCGTACGATCCCCTGCCCCAGCCCACGGTCTACGACGCGCTGCAGGCGGTGGCCGATGGCGACGCCGACCGCGCCCTCGTACCGTTCGACAACTCGATCGAGGGCACGGTGCGGGCGACGCTCGACGCGCTCGCCTTCGACGTGCGCGGCGTCGCGATCGTCGGCGAGCACGACCACCCCGTCCACCACGCGCTGATCGCCGCCGAGCGGATCGAGCTGGGCGAGGTCGAGGCGGTGCTCAGCCACCCCCAGCCGCTCGCCCAGTGCGCGCGCTTCCTGCGCTCGGAGCTTCCGCGCGCCATCCCGCGTGCCGCGGCGAGCACCGCCGAGGCCGTGCGCGAAGTGGTCGAGGCCGGCAAGCCGTGGGCCGCCCTCGGTACGGCCATCGCCGCCGAGATCTACGGCGGCGTGGTGCTGCGCGAGAACGTGGAGGACGAGCCCGGAAACGTCACGCGCTTCGTGTGGATCGCCCCCGAGGGCGTGCGCCCCGCCGGCGACGGCCCGTGGCGGA
Organism: Solirubrobacterales bacterium; assembly: GCA_036564135.1. GTDB lineage: Bacteria > Actinomycetota > Thermoleophilia > Solirubrobacterales > 70-9 > RSA11. The sequence continues at coordinate 2,561 of DATCLC010000168.1, read as the reverse complement.
CCACCTTCTTCTTCTCCGAGCTCGGCGCCGACCACCCCGGTGCGCTCGTCGAGGCGCTGACCGAGTTCTCCAGCCGGGAGATCAACCTGACGCGCATCGAGTCGCGGCCCCTGCGGCGCGGCCTCGGGCGCTACCTGTTCTTCATCGACGCCGACGGACGGGTCGACGACCCGCCGCTCGCCGACGCGCTCGATGCCCTGCGCGGCAAGGCCGAGGAGGTGCGCGTCCTGGGCAGCTACCCGACCGCGTCGACGGGGATCCCCTGACGCTCGTCGGCGCGCGCGCGGGCGCCCGGCTCCCGGGCACGGTTTTCACCGGCGGGCGAGCCATCTAGAATCCGCAACGCGATGGGCGCGAACGCCGCAGACGCAGGCGTACACCCAGCCAACGTGGTCTCGCTGGCGGGTCGGATGCACGGCGGCCGCCAGCACTCGCCTGGCTCGCGCGTTCTCGTGCTCAACGCAAGCTACGAGCCGATCAACGTCTGTACCGTCCGGCGCGCCACCGTGCTCGTGCTCAAGGAGCGCGCCGAGGTGGTCGAGAGCGCCGAGGGCGTTCTGCGCTCGGAGCGCATGAGCATGCAGCGGCCGTGCGTGATCCGGCTCGTGCGTTACGTGCGGGTGCCGCGCGACGTGCACCGGCGCAAGATCACCCGCAAGGCCGTGCTCGCGCGCGACTCCTACACCTGCCAATACTGCGGGCGCGAGTCCACCGGCCTCACCGTCGACCACGTCGTGCCGCGCAGCCGGGGCGGTACGTCGGCGTGGGACAACATCGTCGCCGCCTGCGCGCCGTGCAACCGGCGCAAGGGCAACCGCCTGCCCGACGAGGCCCAGATGCCGTTGCGTTCGAAACCTAAGCCGCCCGGGCCGAACGTGTTCATCCGGATCGCGAGCCCGCGCGTCCCCGACGCGTGGGAGCAGTACCTGCTCGCCGCCTAGTCGCCGGCGGCCTGCGGCTCGCCGCTGGGCCGCGCGGCGCCTGGGTCGACGAAGTCCCGCCAGAACTGCTCGTCGGTGCGCAGCCGCTCGAACACGTCGGCGTCGAGCTGCTTCACCTTCCGCGTGAGCTCCTCGTTCAGGCGCTTCACGGGGTGGTAGCGGCGGCGCAGCTTGCGCGTGAGGTCGTTGCGCGGCAGCGCGTCGAGCGCGCGGGCGAGCAGTGAGGCCCGCGCGTCGGTGTGCCCCGCCTCCCACTTGAACGCCCGGCCCGGCCGAGCGCCGAAGCCGGCGCCGTGGTGGTAGACGATCACCGGCTCCGCATCGTCGCCGTAGACGGCGTAGTGAAGCGGGTGCAGTTCGCGCGTGTTCGAGCGCAGCAGCGGGTGCCAGCTCACGCCCCGCTCCTTGAGGATCGTGAGCAGGTTGGCGCCGACATCGGTGAGGGGGCGGCCGGCGGGATCGCTCCAGTGCTGCTTGTCGCCGGAGTGCCAGGTGCCGCCGATCTCGTGCCAGAAGCCGACCGTGGTCGCCGCGAAGCACGGGTGGGGGAACGGCGAGCCGTTGTTCTCGTCGCGCCGCACGGCGACGAGCGGGCGCTCGGCGAGGCGCGGGCGCAGCGTGGCGCCCAGCGGGGCGAGCGGGAAGGCGTCGCCGTCGAGGAAGAGCAGGATGTCGTTGGGGTCGGGCGCGGCGAAGCGGATCACGTCCGCGAGCAGGTTGAGCTTGTAGGCGTGCGCGCGGATCGGCTCGCTGGTCGCGTAGAAGAACCGGTCCGCGTGCCGCCGGGGCCCATTCCCATTGAGGAAGGCGTAGACGCGCAGCTCCTCGTCGGCGAAGCGTTCGAGGTAGCGGAGCTGGGGCTCCACCCAGCGCTCGTCGCGGAAATGGACCGTCGCTACGTGGATCACGGGCGACCACGGTAGCGGGACAGACGAGGGGCCGCCCCGACCGGCGGCCCCTCGTGCGTAGGTATGCGTCTTTCAAGCGATCGGTGATTGCGAGCGGGTGGGACTACTTCCCGCCTCAGCGACCGCCGGCGCACGGTCTGGATTCCACCAGGCGGCGCGCACCTTCCGTCCTAGTGTTCCGCCACCTCCGGAGTCCCGCTAAGCATTGGAATTAGGACCACCTCCTTTCTCCGGTGGACCCATTGAATCAGACGCGCCCGTCGGTGCCGCGGGCGATGTCGCCGCTACTCCTCGGCGGCGTCGCCGTCGCCCGCGGGGCCCGCCCCGTCGGCGGCCGCGGACTCGAGCGTCTCGGCCTCGTTCGCGCCCGAGTCGCCGTTCGACGACTCGACGACGAGCGCGACCGCGCTCACCCGGTCGTCCTCGCGGACGTTCATCACCTTGACGCCCTGGGTCGCGCGGCCGAGCTTCGAGATCCCACCGGCGTTCGTGCGCTGGACCATGCCGTTCTGCGAGATGAACAGCAGGTCCTGGTGCGCGCGCACGATGAGCGCGCCGGCGAGGCCGCCCTTGCGTGCGGTGAGCTTCGCGGTGAGCACGCCCTTGGTGCCGCGGCCCTTGCGCGGGTACTCGGAGACGGCGGTGCGCTTGCCGTAGCCGTTCTCGGTGACGACGAAGAGCTCGGTCTCGTCGCGCGCGACGTCCATCGCGA
>DATCLC010000167.1:0-33540 GCA_036564135.1 Solirubrobacterales bacterium | reverse complement strand
TCGCGCAGCGCCCCGTTCACGAACTCGACGTTGCGCTCGAGCCCGCCGGAGCGGCAGAGCTCGCAGACGATCGACTCGGCGAGCATGTTCGGCGAGATGTAGGTCTCGTTCGCGCGCTTCGCGAGACGGGCGATCTCGTCGGCCGGCCCGGCGAGGTAGCCGATGCGCACGCCGGGGCTCACCGTCTTGGAGAACGAGGAGGCGTGGATCACGCGGTCCGCGCGATCGAGCGAGAGCATCGTCGGGCGCTCCTCGCCCCCGAAGCGCACGAGCCGGTACGGGTCGTCCTCGAAGATCAAAAAGCCGTGCTCGGCGGCGAGCGCGACCAGCCGCTCGCGCTTCTCCACCGACAGCGTGCAGCCGGCCGGGTTGTGGAAGTTCGGGATGATGTGCGCGAGCTTCACCGGCCCGCCGGCGAGCGCCCGCTCGAAGGCCTCGATGTCCACGCCGTCCGACTCGAGCGGCACCGGCACGAGCTCCACGCCCGCGCGGCGGAAGAGCAGCAATGTGCGGTCGTAGGTGGGCTGCTCGACGATCACGCGGTCGCCCGGCCCCAGCGTGTGCTGGAAGAGCAGCGACGCCGCCTCCATCGAGCCGTTCGTGACCATCACCCGCTCGGCGTCGATCCCGTGCAGCTCGGCGATCCACTCGGCGAGACCGGGATGGCCGCGCCCCGTCCCGTAGGAGAGGGCGCGCTGCCAGTCCTCGGCGAGCGCGGTCGCGGCCGCTTCGCGCACGGCCTCGGCCGGCAGGATGTCGGCGCTGGGCGCGCCGCGGGCGAAGGAGATCACGTCTTGAGCCATCGGCGGGCCAGTTTACTTCCGGGCCTCTTCGGGCTCGGGGACGCCCTCGGGGCCCGCGCCGTCCGCGCTCGGCCGGCCGTTGCCGCGCAGGCTCGGCGTCGCGAACTCGGGGTCGAGCGGCTCGCCGCGCGGGTCGACGTTCTCCACGAGGTGCCCCTCGAGCGAGACGCGCGGCAGCACCCGGTCGAGCCAGCCCGGCACCCGCCAGGCGCGATCGCCGAGCAGCGTCACCACCGCGGGCGCGATCACGAGGCGCACGAGGAGCACGTCGATCAGGATCGCGAGTCCCAGGCCGAGGCCCATCATCTTCCCGATGATGTCCGGCTGGGTGACGAAGGCCAGGAACACCGAGGCCATGATCAGCCCGGCGAACAGCACGACCTTGCCGATCCGCGCCACGCCGTGGACCACCGAGTCCCGCGGCGTGTCGCCCTCGTTGTAGGCCTCGTGGACCCGGGAGAGCAGGAAGACGTTGTAGTCCATGCTCAACCCGAAGAGGATCGCGAAGAGCATCACCGGCACGAACGAGACGATCGGGACGTTCGAGTCGGCACCGATCAGGCTCGCGCCGATCCCGTCCTGGAAGACCGCGGTCACGACGCCGTAGGCGGCGCCGACCGAGAGCAGGTTGAAGACCGCCGACACCAGCGGGACCCATAGCGAGCGGAAGGCCATGATCAGAAGCAGCACCGAGAGGCCGATCACGACCGCGATGAAGAGCGGCAGGCGCTCGGCGACCTTGTCCGAGAAGTCCTCGAAGCTCGCCGTGTTGCCGCCGACGAAGACCTCGAGGTCGGTGCCCTCGGTCGCGGTGGGGATCACGTCCTCGCGCAGCTCGATGAGCAAATCGCTCGTGGCCTCGTCCTGCGGCGACGTCTCCGGGATGAGGAAGATCGTCGCGATCTCGCCGTCCTCGCTCGGGGTCGCGGGACTCACGCTCGCGACCCCGTCGACGCCGCGCAGCTCCTCGACGACCGCGTCGAGATCGGCCTGCGGGACCTCGCCCTCGGGGAGGTCGGCGACGAGCAAAAACGGCCCGTTCGAGCCGGGGCCGAACGCCTCGCTGAGCTTGTCGTAGGCGATCCGCTGGGTCTTCGACTCAGGCTGGTTGCCGTCGTCCGGCAGGCCCAGCCGCATGTCGAGAACGGGGATCGCGAAGACGAGCAGGACGACGACTCCGCAGACGATCGCGAGCCACGGACGCCGGGTAATGCCCTCGCCCCAGCGCTCGAAGAAGGCGGAGTGCTTAACGTGCGCGGCCTTCTTCGGGCGCAGCCAGCGCCCGAGCGCGCCGATCATGATCGGCAGGATCGTGATCGCCGAGAGCACCACGGCGGCGACGCCGATCGCCGCGCCCACGCCCAGCTTGCCGATCAGCGGGATGCCGATCACGAGCAGGCCCGCGATCGCGACCATCACGATCAGGCCGGCCGCGACCACGGCGGAGCCCGAGGTGGCGGCGGCCTTCGCGGCCGCATCGCGCAGCGAGTCCCCGGCGGCCATCTGCTCGCGGAAGCGGCCGATGATGAGCAGCGCGTAGTCGATGCCGGCGCCGAGGCCGAGCATGACGGCGATCACCCCGGCGAACTCGGGCAGCCCCAGCGGCCGCGAGAGCGCCGCGATCAGCATCTGGCCGAGCATCACGCCGATCAGCGCGCCGACGATGGTGGCGCCCATCGCAGCGCCCGAGCGGAAGAGCAGCGTGAGCAGCACGATCGCGATCGCGACGCCGATCAGCTCGCCGACGGGCGCCTCCTGCTCGCTCGCGATGTCGACGACGATGCCGCGCATCGCCACCTCGACCCCGCCCTCCTCGGCGGTGCGCGCGGCCTCCTCGAGCGCCTCGCCGGTCTCGCGCTCAACGTCCTCGGGGGCGATCGTGTAGCGGACGTCGGAGACGGCGATCGTGCCGTCCTCCGAGACCCGCGGCTCGTTCTCGTCGAACGGGTCGGTCACCACCGCGACGCCGTCCAGGCCGCGGATCTCCTCGAGGGTCGACTCGATCACCTCGCGGCGCTCGCCCTCGGTGACCGTCCCGTCCTCGACGTAGAAGACGACAGTCGCATCCGCCCCCGCAAGCGCCGGGGTGTGCGCGTTGAGCAGGTCATAGGCCCGCTGCGACTCCGCGCCGGGGACATCGAAGTCGTCGGGCGGGGGCGAGCCGGCGGCGCCGATCACGGCGCCGAGGCCGACGATGGCGGCGATCGCGATGAGCAGGCTGCGCTTCCAGCGGTGGCTGATCGCGCGCGCGAGCCTGGCGAGCAGTTCAGACAAGGTACGCCTCCTGGGGGGATGGACCGGGGACGCGGGCCCGCCGGAGGTTACTGGGCGCGCCCCGCTACTCCGTGACGCCGGTCACGGTCGCGTGGGTTTTTCAGCCGCCGCGCAGGACCTCGACCGCGATCTGCGCGGTCTCCGTCGGCGAGGTGCCGACGCGCACGCCCTTGGCCTCGAGCGCCTCCTTCTTGGCCTGGGCGGTGCCCGACGAGCCGGAGATGATCGCGCCGGCGTGGCCCATCTGCTTGCCGGGCGGCGCGGTGAAACCGGCGATGTAGGCGACGACCGGCTTGGTGATGTGCTCGGCGATGAACTCCGCGGCGCGCTCCTCGGCGTCGCCGCCGATCTCGCCGACCATCACGATCAGCTCGGTCTCCGGGTCCTCCTCGAACAGCTTGAGGATGTCGATGAAGTCGGAGCCGACGATCGGGTCGCCGCCGATGCCGACGATCGTCGAGTTGCCCTCGCCGGCCTGCTTGAGCTCGTTGCCGATCTGGTAGGTGAGCGTGCCCGACTTCGAGACGACGCCGATCTTGCCCTGGTCGAAGAACTGGGCGGGGATGATCCCGACGTTCGCCTTGCCCGGCGAGAGCACGCCCGGGCAGTTCGGGCCGATCAGGCGCACGCCCGCCTCGCGCGCCTTCCAGTAGGCCTTGAGCATGTCGTGGACGGGGATACCCTCGGTGATCGCGATCACCGTGTGAACGCCCGATTCGATCGCCTCGTCGATCGCCCCCGCGGCGAAGCGCGCCGGGACGAAGATCATCGAGGTGTTGGCGCCGCGCTCGGCGACGGCCTCCTTGATCGTGTCGAAGACGGGGATCCCGTCGACGTCCTGCCCACCCTTGCCGGGGGTGACGCCGGCGACCACGTCGGTGCCGTAGTCGCGGTTGCGCAGCCCGTGGAAGCTGCCCTCGCGGCCGGTGAGCCCGCTCACGACCAGCTTCGTGTTCTCGTCGACGATGATGCTCATCCGTCGCTCCTCAGCCGTTCGCCAGCTCCACGACGCGCTTCGCCGCGCCCAGCATGGTCTTCTCCTGGTGCAGGTTCGGGAGGTTGGCCTCGGCGAGCAGCCGCAGGCCCTCGTCCTGGTTGGTGCCGTCGAGGCGGACGACGAGCGGCACCTTGATCTCGATCCGCTGCGACGCCTCGATGATGCCCTTGGCGATCTCGTCGCAGCGGGTGATTCCGCCGAAGATGTTGAAGAGGATCGCGTCGACGTTGGGGTCGGAGGTGATCACCTCGAGCGCGTCGACGATCGCGTCGGCCTTCGACCCGCCGCCCGCGTCGAGGAAGTTGGCGGGCTCGCCGCCGGCCTGCGCGACCACGTCGAGCGTCGACATGCAGAGCCCGGCACCGTTGCCGAGGATGCCGATGTTGCCGCCGAGCTTCACGTAGGTGAGGCCCTTCTCCTTGGCCATCGCCTCCTGCGGGTCCTCGGACGAGCGGTCCACGAACTCGGCCAGCTCCGGGTGGCGGAAGAGCGCGTTGTTGTCGATCGTCACCTTGGCGTCGAGGGCGACGACCTGGCGGTCGGCGGTGACGATCAGCGGGTTGACCTCGATGAGCGTCGCGTCCTCGGCGACGGCCACCTCGGCGAGCTTGCCGAGCAGCTCGGCGACCTGGTCGACGACGTCCTCGTCGATGCCGGCCTCGTGGGCGATCTCGCGGCCGAGCTCGAGGCTGAGCGGCTGGCCGGGCTCGAGGTGGCGCTTGACCATCGCCGTGGGGTCGCGCTCGGCGATCTCCTCGACGTCCATGCCGCCCATCCGCGAGAGCATCGCGAGCAGCTTCTTCTCGCCGCGGTCGAGGACGATCGAGGCGTAGTACTCGGCCGCGATGTCCGAGGCGCCCTCGATCCACAGGTCGTAGACCGTGAACCCGCGGATGTCCATGCCGAGGATCGCCTCGGCGTGGGCGCGCGCCTCGGCCTCGTCCTTGGCGATCTTGATGCCGCCGGCCTTGCCGCGCTTGCCGATCGCGACCTGCGCCTTGACGACGCAGGGATAGCCGATCTCGTTGGCCGCCGCGACCGCGTCCTCGACGTTGTCGGCGTGCTTGCCGCTCGGCACGGGGACGCCGTGCTTGGCGAACAGCTTCTTGCCCTGGTACTCGAGAAGGTCCATAGGATTTGTGTCGCGCGCTCGGCCCGTCCCGCCGTGCGGAAAGCGCGCGGGTCGGCAGCCTATCGAGGCGCGCGCGGCGACGCTGCACCCTCGGGCTTCCCACCCGGCTTGTCATAATGCTGCGCCGCCTTTTTTCAAGCAGGGTTCAACTCTTCTCTGACTACGCATGCCGCTTCCCAAGCTCAAGGACATCACCTGGGTAACGACCGACTGCTACGGCACCCTGATCGACTGGGAGAAGGGGATCACCGAGGCGTTCAAGAAGGAGGCCGCGAAGGACGGCTTCACCTTCGACGAGCAGCAGTTCATCGACCGCTTCCTCGAGGTGCAGGCCGAGATCATGTCGGGCTCCTACGAGCTCTACGCCGAGGTCCTGCGCCGCACCGCGGTGAAGGTCGCCGGCGAGCTCGGCTGGGAGCTTGAGCCCTCGCGCGCCCAGTTCCTGCCCGACTCGGTCGCCTACTGGCCGCCGTTCCGCGAGGCCAACGCGGCCATGGACCGGCTCAAGGCCCGCTACAAGGTCGGGATCGTCTCGAACATCGACGACAAGCTGCTCGGCTACTCGCGCCGGCACCTGCGCACCGACCTCGACATCGTCGTCACCGCGCAGCAGGTGCGTAGCTACAAGCCCGACCCCGCGCACTTCAAGGAGTGCGCGCGCCGGATCGGCGGCAAGAAGGGCTGGGTCCACATCACGTCGGGCTACGACACCGACGTGGTGCCGCTGCTCAAGATGAAGGTCCCGGTGATCTGGGTGAACCGCCGGGGCGAGAAGCTCGCCGGGCGGGCCAAGCCCACCGCCGAGGTCAAGAACTTCCGCGAGGCGGCCGCCAAGCTGGGCGCCAAGTAGGCGCTCCCGCGCGCGGGACGGCCGCGCTTGGCCGCGGTCCCACCAGCTAGCGTTTCCCGGCGTGGAGCAGCGGGCCGCGAGCGAGAGCGGGTACGTCGACGTCGCCGACCAGCGCATGGTCGCGCGCGCCCACGAGCGCTTCGCGGCCGACCGCCGCAAGGCGGCCCGCGGCGGCTTCCGGGGTGCCGGCGGCGCGCTGCCGAACCTGGTCGTGATCGGCGGGCTCAAGTGCGGGACGACCAGCCTGCATCACTACCTGGGCCTGCATCCCGAGGTCGTGATGTCGCGGCCGAAGGAGCTCAACTTCTTCGTCGAGGAGCTCAACTGGGGGCTGGGGACCGACTGGTACCGCTGCCACTTCGACGCCTCCGCCCCGGTACGCGGCGAGACCTCCCCGCACTACACGAACCGGCCCTTCTTCCAGGGCGTGGCCGAGCGCATGGCCGCCACCCTCCCGGACGACGCGCGGATCGTCTACATGGTCCGCCACCCGATCGACCGCCTGCTCTCCCACTACCTCCACAACGTGAACGGTGGCTATGAGGACCGCCCGCTGGAGGAGGCGGTGGCCGACGAGCGCTCCGCGTACGTGCAGCGCGGCCGCTACGCGTACCAGCTCGAGCCGTACCTGGAGGCATTCGACCGCGAGCGCATCCTGATCGTCGGCCGCGAGGAGCTCGCCCGCGAGCGCGAGGCGACGATGAGGAAGGTCTTCGACTTCGTCGGCGTGGACACGAGCTTCAGCTCCGAGCACTTCCAGCGCGAGTGGGAGACGGGCAGCGGCAAGCAGTCGGGGGGGTTCCGGCTTTTGGACCGCGCGGTGCGCCTGCCGGGGCTGCGCGCGCTCGACCGCAACTTCGACCGGCTGCCGGAGCGCCTGCGCTGGCTGGTCGAGAAGGTCGTGCACGACCCGGACAAGGGCGAGGCGCCCAAGCCCGAGCTTCCCCCGGGCCTGCGCGAGCGGCTCGCCGCCGCCTTCCGCCCGGACGTCGTGCGCCTCGAGGAGATCGCGGGCCGCTCGTTCGGCTGGGAGCTCTGACGCTCCTAAGCTTCGACGCGTGCGGATTTCAGTCGCAGCTGATGAGCTCACCGGTGTCGCGGAGGCCGTCGTGCGCGAGCTGCGCGAGCGCGGCCACGAGGTGACCACGCACGGCGCGCTCAACCCCGACGAGCGCGACGACTGGGCCTGGGCGAGCGAGGCAGCCGCCCGCGACGTCGCGGAGGGCCGCGCCGACCAGGGAGTCGTCTGCTGCTGGACCGGCACGGGTGCGTCGATCGCGGCCAACAAGGTGCCCGGCATCCGCGCGGCGCTCTGCGGGGACGCCGCGACCGCCGAGGGCGCGCGGCGCTGGAACGACGCCAACGTGCTCGCGATCAGCCTGCGCGCGACCTCGGAGGCCGAGCTGCGCGAGATCCTCGACGCCTGGTTCGACACGGGCCCGAGCGCCGACGCGGACGACCAGGCGAACATCGAGCACGTCGGCGAGATCGAGGCGGGCACCTAGCGGCCGCCCTCCCACCGCGCCCGCTACCTTCCCCCGTCATGCGCCGCCTGCTTCCCGAGCCCGCCGCCGACATCGAGCTCGACGAGCTCCTCGCCGAGCTGCGCCCCTGGGAGAACGCCCCCGAGGACCGCCCCTACGTGCTCACGAACTTCGCGCTCACGCTCGACGGGCGCGCCACGATCGCCGGGCGGTCGGGGCCGATCGCCGGCCCCGCCGACACCTCGCTGCTCGTCGGCCTGCGCACCCGGGTGCACGCGGTGATGATCGGCGCCGAGACGCTGCGCGCCGAGCGCTACGGCCGCATCATTCGCAGCCAGGCCAAGCGCGAGCGGCGCGAGCGCCTGGGTCTCCCGCACGATCCGCTCGCCGTGATCGTCGGCAGCATGGATCTGCCCTGGGACGCGCCGCTCTTCACCGAGGGCGGGCGCGTGCTGATCTTCACCACCGACGACGCCGAGCGCCCGCCGACGAAGAGCAGCGTGCGCGTCGTCCGGCACGAGGGCGAGCGCGTCGATCTGCGCGCCGCGCTCGAGTACCTCCGCCACGAGCGCGGCGTCACCTCGCTGCTCTGCGAGGGCGGCCCGCACCTGCACGGCGAGCTGATCGCCGCGGGCCTCGTCGACGAGCTCTTCATCACGCGCGCGCCCAAGATCGCGGGCGGCGAGGGACCCGGGCTCGTCGCGGACATCGACGAGCACCCGCTCGACGCCGAGCTCGTCTGGCTCCTGCACGACCCGGAGACCGACGACCTTTTCGGCCGCTACCGGCTGGCGGGCTCGTAGGCGGGCGCTCGCGGTCAGGCCGCCGGGATCTCGGCGTGCGCCTCGGCCTGGCGCTCGCCGCGGTGCAGGATGCGCAGGGCGATGATCGTCCCGCCCATGATCGCGGCGGCGCCCAGCGAGAGCTGGACGCTCAGGATCCCCTCGCGGGTCCAGTAGACGTCGCGCAGATCGAGCAGCAGCGCGGCCTCGTCGAGGACGAGCCCGAGGCCCACTCCGAACGGGATGGCGAGCGTGCGCTCGAGCGCCTCGTTGCTCGTCATGAGCGCCGCCCCGCCCGCGCCGAAGGCGAGCAGGATGCCCGGCACGAAGTGGTGGATGTGCTTGCCGCCGAGGCGCACGTTGCCGGGCCACCACCCGGCGCGGATGCCGTGCGTCCCGATCCGCACGACCGCGAACGCGCCCACGAACCCGGTCAGCATGTTGAACAGCACGAGCTCGTGCCGGGGGGTCGCCTGCAGGCCCTCGCGCGCGACGACGACCGCGTCGCGGCCCGTGGCGGCCAGGGCGCGCTGGCGCGCCACGGGGTCGAGCGCGGTGCCCGGCTCCGACTCGTCGGCTTCGCGCAAGCGCCTCTTCGCGAGGCGCCAGAGCTCGCCGCCCACCACGGTGCCCACTGTGGCGAGCGCAACGCCGGCGAGCGCGAGCGTCAGCCGGTCGGGCTCGAGGCGGCTGCGGCGGCGCAGGCGCATCGCGCTAGAGCCGGACGAGGTTGCTCGCCTTGATCCCCCGCGTGACGCCGCGCAAATCGACGACGAGCGGCGCGCTCGCGACCACGCGCTCGTAGTCGACCTCAGGGTGCGCGGTCACCACGCAGGCCACGTCGCAGTCCCGGAGCCCGTCCTCGAGCGGCACCGACTCCAGGTCGAGCTCGGCCACGCTCGGCACGTGCGGGTCGTGGTAGCTCACGATCGCGCCCAGGTCGCGCAAAAGCCGGGCGATCTTGAGCGCCGGCGACTCGCGCAGATCGCCCACGCCGGCCTTGTAGGAGACGCCGAGCAGGAGCACGCGCGAGCCCTTGACGGGCCGCTCGACGTCGTTGAGCGCCCGCGTGATCAGATCGACGCAGAAGTGGGGCTGCGCCTGGTTGATCTTGCCCGCGAGCTCCACGAACTCGGTCGGGAAGTCGAACTCGCGCGCCTTGAAGGCCAGGTAGAACGGGTCCACCGGCAGGCAGTGGCCGCCCATGCCCGGCCCCGGCTCGAAGCGCATGAAGCCGAACGGCTTGGTCGCCGCGGCGTCGATCACCTCCCAGATGTCGATGCCCATTCGGTCGGCGAGCATCGCGAGCTCGTTGACGAGCGCGATGTTCACCGAGCGGAAGATGTTCTCGAGCAGCTTGGCGAGCTCCGCGGCCTCCGGCGAGGAGACCGGCACGAGCTCCTCGCAGATCAGACCGTAGAGCTCCAGGGCGCGCTCGCGGCAGGCGTCCGTGAGCCCTCCCACGACCTTCGGCGTCGTGGCGATCGTGTGGTCGGTGCGGCCGGGGTCGATCCGCTCGGGCGAGAAGGCGAGGTGGAAGTCCGTGCCCGCGGCGAGCCCCGACTCCTCGAGCACCGGCAGGAGCCGCTCGCGCGTGGTGCCCGGGTAGGTGGTCGACTCGAGCACGACGAGCTGGCCGCGCCGCAGGATCCCGGCCAGCGAGCGCGCCGCCGAGTCGATGTAGCTCAGGTCGGGCTCGCGCTGGTTGGCGAGCGGCGTCGGCACGCAGATCACGATCGCGTCGCAGTCGGCGAGCTCGCCGTAGTCGCTCGTCGCGCGCAAGCGCCCGCTGCGCACGAGCGGCGCGAGGCGCTCGTCCGGCACGTCCTCGATCTCGCTCTCCCCGCGGCCGAGGCGCTCGACCACGCGCGTGCTGACGTCGACCCCGACGACGTCGACGTCCGCCTCGGCGAACGCGACCGCCAGCGGCAGGCCCACGTAGCCGAGTCCGACCACTCCGACCTTCATCGTCCGGATTCTAGGAAGGGGCGCCCACCCTCCCCCGCGAGGGGCGCAGTCGTGCAGAATGGGCGCCAAGCGAGAGAGGAGGAGCAGGTGGGACGCGAACCGCGTTCACTTCAGGGCAAGGTTGTGGCGATCACGGGCGCAGCGCGCGGGATCGGAAGGGCGACCGCGCAGGCGCTCGCTCGTGAGGGGGCGCGGATCGCGATCGGCGATCTCGACGCGGACCTCGCCGAGGAGGCGGCGGCCGCGCTGCCGGCCGAGGCGATCGGGGTCGGGCTCGACGTCACCGACCGCGACTCGTTCGCGGCCTTCATCGCCCAGGCGGAGGAGCGTCTCGGGCCGATCGACGTGCTCATCAACAACGCCGGGATCATGCCGCTCGGCAGGTTCTGGGAGGAGAGCGACGACGTCGCGCACAAGATCATCGACATCAACGTGCACGGCGTGCTCTACGGGATGAAGCTCGTCATCCCGGGGATGCTGCGCCGCGGCAGCGGCCACATCGTCAACATCGCCTCCCAGGCCGGCAAGGCCGGGATCCCGGGCGGCGCGACGTACTCGGCCTCCAAGCACGCCGTGGTCGGCGTGAGCGAGGCCGTCCGCGGCGAGCTGCGCGACACCGGGATCGAGATCACCTGCGTGATGCCGGTCGTCGTCAACACCGAGCTCGGCTCGGGCCTCGTACCGTCGCGCGGGGTGAAGCCGGTCGAGCCGCAGGACGTGGCCCAGGCGATCGTCGGGGCGCTCAAGCGGCCCCGCTTCGACGTACACGTGCCGCGCTCCGCAGGCGCGATCCAGGTCGTGGCGTCGCTGCTCCCGCGCGCGGGGCGCGAGGCGCTCGCCCGCGCGGTGCGCGCCGACAAGGTGCTCGCCGAGGCGGACCCGGAGAAGCGCGCCGAGTACGAGCAGCGCGCCCGCCGCGACGTGCGCGGCACGAAGTCCGAGGGCGACCCCGCCCGGCGCAGCTAGGCGGAAGCGGCGGGCGCCGTCAGCCGGCGCCCTCGCCCGCCGCGACGCGGGCGACGATGCGCTGTGCGACCGCGTCCGCGCCCGCGCCCTCCCCGGGCATCCCCAGGCGCTCCTCGGCAAGCTCGCCCAGGATGCGCCACTCGGCGTGCGCGAGCTCGGCGTCGCCCAGCGCGTCCTCGGAGCGCTGGCAGGTGATGAGCGGCACGCCGAGCTTCGCCGCGACGAGGGCGAGCGCGATCGCGGCGTCGCCAAGCCCGACCGCGACGGCGACGTCCAAGCCGCCGTCGGCGGCCAGGCGCTCCAGCTCGGTGAGCCCGCGCGCGAGCTCGGCGACCGCCCGGGCGGCGGGATCGGCGCCGCCCGCTACCAGCTCCACCTCCGCGCCGCGCTCGCGCAGGGCCTCGGCGAGGGCCGCCGCGGGCTCGGGTTCACCGCTGACCAACGCTCTCATTGGCTGAGTTCTATACGCCGAGATACGATCAAAGCCCCGTGAGGAAGCTGCTTGTGCCAATCGCGCTCGGCGTCGGCGCCGTCCGGCACCTCTGCTGGTACGTGAGCTACCAGGTCACCGGCCGCCCGCGTTGACCGCCCGGTGATCGACTTTTCTCGTCTGGAGGACTAGAAAACTCGATCGCGGCGGGTCGGCCGGCCCCGTGATCGACTTTTCTCGTCTGGAGGACTAGGAAACTCGATCGCGGCGGGCAGGAGAGGCCGCCCCGGCGGGGAACCCTCCCTCGTGATCTCCGCGCTCCTCATGTGGAGGCGGTTTGTGGCCGCGGTGCGCTACGCCCGGCGCGAGGAGAACTTCGGCGCGGTCGCGGGCGCGGCTCTGCTGCTCGTTGCGATCGGCACCCTCACCTACACCCTCGGTAACGGGTGGAACCTCATCGACGGCTTCTACTTCGCCGTCTCGACCCTGACGACGACGAGCGTCGCCGACCCCGAGCTCGTGCTCGTCGACGGCTGGCTCAAGCTGTTTTCGGCCTTCTACATCCTTGTCGGCCTGGGGATCCTGGTCGAGCTGATCCGGCGCCTGGGTTACGCGTTCATCGTGATCCAGCGCGAAGCGCGCGAAGACCCCTCCGCCAGCTAGCCGTCCACGTTCCGCCCGCGCCCGCGCTCGCGCAGGCGCGCGCCGACGGCCCAGCGTATCTCGACGTTGCGGTAGGTCGCCCCCTCCTCGAGCTCCTCGGGCATGCCCTGGCGCTCCTCGAAGCGCGCCGTGTCGGGGGCCGGGTCGCCATGGAAGCGAACGCGGCCGTCCTTCGCCTTGCGCACCAAGCGCAGCGAGCGTGCCTTGGCGCGGGCGCCGATCTCCACGTCGGCCGGGGCGCGCTCGTCGTTCATTGCGCCGACGCCGCCGCGCGCACGTCCTTCACCGTGATCTTGCCTTCGGCGCCGCTGCCTTCGATCGCCTCGAGGTCGACACCGAGGTCGTCGGCCAGCTCCATGGCCCGGTCCGTCGCGTGGGCGCGTTCGGCCTTGCGCTGCCGCCGCTTCTCGCTGATGCCCTTCACCTTCGCCTGGGCGGCCTCGCCGAGCTCCTTCACCGTGAGCTTCGCCGCGGCCTTGGCGCGCGTAGCGGGATCACCCGAGACGAGGTCGGAGGCCCCGCCCGCGAGCTCGCCGGCCGCATGGCCCGCGTTCTGGACGACCTGGCCGGGGTTCGCGGCCGCTTCGCCCGCGCCGGAGCCGACGCCTTCGACCGCCTCGCCCGCGCCCTGACCGAGCTCGCCGAGCGCGCCCTCGGCACCCTCGCCGATCCGCTCCGTCGCGCGGCCCGCCGAACCCAGCGTCTGCTCGGCGCCCGCGCCGGCGCTACGCACCGTGCGGCCGATGCTCTCGATGAGCTCCGGGTTGCGATCGACGGTGGTCAGCACGCGGTCGACGATCGCCGCCACGTGATCGAGCCGGACCTTGAGCAGCGCTTGGGCCTCGACGCCCTTGATGTCGAGCCTCACCTTGCCGAGGTGCGCGTCGACGCCGACGTTCAGGTTGACGAGCTCGAGGATCTTGGCCTTGAGCGCGACGTGGGCGTCCAGGTCGTCGAGCTCGAGGTGGATCGAGTCGACCTTGAGCACCGGGACGTCGATCAGGACGTCGGGGCCCGCATCCGGGCCGCCGTCGCGCTGCTCGGCAGCGTACGCGCGATAGGTGCTCTCAGCGGCCGTCTCCTCGCCGTCGACGTTCTGGGCGAAGCGGTACTTGTCGGGCTTCTGCGACGCGCTGCGACCCCCCGAGCGGCGCTTGCTGGAACCGGAGCGTCCGTTCTTGCGCGCGGCCATGTCAGCCGCCCCTGCCCAAGCGGCCGACGCCTTCGCCGGCTCCGCGCCCGGCGGCGGAGGCGCCACGCCCCACACCGCCCGCGGCCTCGCCGACGGCCTCCCCCGCGCCGGCGCCGATGCGCTCGACGCCCTCGCCCGCGCCCTCGAGCAGCGAGCCGGCGCCGCTGCCGACGCGCTCCACGGCCTCGCCCACGCTCGCCAGCAGCTCCGGGTTGCGGTCGAGCGAGAGCATGACGCGCTGCAGGATCGCCGAGACGTTGTCGAGCCTGGCCTTGACGAGGGCCTGAGCCTCGACGCCCTGGATGTTGAGCTCGACCTTGCCCAGGCGGGCCTCCGCGCCCACGCTGAGCTCGAGCATGCCGGTCACCTCAGCCATGACGGCGAGCTGCGCGCGCAGGTCGTCGACCTCGATGTCGATCTCGTCGACCTTCACCACCGGAACGTCCAGCAGGACGTCTGGTCCGTCGGGGATGCGCTCGGGATCGACGACCGCGTAGTCGTTGTACTGATCGGTCCGTTTGCGAGCCATGAGCCTCCTTGCTCCCTCCGCGTGCAGGGGTCCTTCCCGTAAGCACGACTACCCCTCGCCGGGCGCCCCAAGCGAGGGCCCGGGACCGGGCTCAGCGGTTCATCACCGGCTTGTTTTAGGCGCGAGCCGGCTTGGCGCCCGGCTGGAGCGCCCCCGCCTAGGCCAGCGCCCTGCGGATCGCCTCGCGCCAGTCCTCGAAGGCGACGCGGCAGACGACGCGCTCGAAGACCTGTTCCCACTCGGGCCGCGGCCGCCAGAAGCGCGCCCGACGCCACATCGCGCGCACCCGGCGCCGGTCGAAGGCGTCCGCCCACAGCTCGTCTCGCTTCAGCATCGCGCCCAGCTCGCGGCCCGACTGCCCTTCCCAGATCCGCGCGCGGCGGATCGGGTCGCGCGCGCGGCGCTTGAAGTAGGGCACCTCCGCCCAGGCCGGCACGAGGCGCTCGAGCAGCTTGCCGTGCAGCTTGGCCTCGAGGCGCTCCTCCGGGGTGAGCGTGAACGCCGACTGGATGAAGCTCGGGGACGAGAAGACGGTGATTCGCTGCGTGTGCGCGGCGAGGCCCGAGCGGTGCGGGAAGCGGTCCATCAAATAGAACCAGTCGAGGAGCGCCGGGCCGTCGACCCCGGCGGCCCGCCCGCGGTCGAGCTGTCGCCTGAACTCGGCCTCGGCGGCGGCGTACGCGTCGGCGCCCGCCGCGTCGTGGCCGCGGCGCACCGAGGTCATCAGGCGCGAGAGCGGGCCCTCGTCGCCGCTTGAGCGCGCCTCGGCAAGCTTGCGCTCGCTCGGGTAGTAGAAGCCGTGCGCGATCTCGCCGCCGTGCCCGGAGATCGACGCGCGGCGCTGCGGTGGCGGGGGCAGGGTCAGGCGGCCGCGCACGCGACCCGCGTAGCGCATGCCCTCGTGCAGCAGGAACAGGTCGCGGGCGCGCTCGCGCAGCGGCTTGTCGTGGACCTTCTGCTGGCCCTCGCTCCAGGCGATCTTGTGGTCGACTGCGCGCGGCGCGCGGGCGACGAGCTCGCGCGCCACGTCCGCCTCGCCCGCCTTCACGTCGCTCGTGCGCAGCTCGACGTCGACGCCGGCCGCGATCGCGGCCGCTGCCGAGATCCGCGAGTCGCGGCCGCCGGAGAGGTCCACGCGCGGCCGCTCCGGGAAGACCGCGGCCGCCGTGCGCAGCGCCAGCTTCGCGGCCTCGGCGGCCTCGTCCACCCGCGCCTCGCCCGCGATACCGCGGCCGACGATCGCCTCCGCCGCTTCGGTTTCCTCCCGGCGCGCCCCCTCCGGTCCGACGCGGGTGACCGTCCCCGGCGAGACCTTGCCCATCCCGCGCACCGGCGTCGCGTCACCCATGAACCAGCCCGCCGCCGCGAACAGCGCCCAGCCGCGTTCGTCGGGCTCGGGATCGACGCCGGCGAACAGCGCGAGCGCGCCGAGCCGGTTCGACCAGGCCCGCCCGCCGGGGAACCCGAACTCATACAGCCGCCCCGCCCCCAGGGCGTCGTTTGCGATCGTGACCGTCTCCGCGCGCCGGTCCGCGAGCACGAGCAGCTGCGGCGCGCTCAGCTCGCGCGCGACCAGCCCCGGATCAGCGGCGACCGCGGCCGCCAAATCCCGTGCCGCCCCGTTGAGGCCACCCGGCTCCCCGAGCCCGCGCCAGCCGACCGGGATGTAGGCGCTGACGAGCACGCGCTCGTCGTCCTCGTGCCAGTACGGCCACGCGCAGCTCAGCACAGGGTCGTGCAGCGCGAGGACGCCGACCCTCCCGGCCCGCCAGGAGCGCTGCTCGAGCTCGCCGTGCGCCTGCCCCTGGTAGTGGCCGGCGACGCGCGCCGCCCTGCGCGCGAGCGACTCGTCGTCCTCATCCGCCTCCAGGAAGTAGACGAGGACGGTGGGATCGACGATCTCCGCCATCGCCGGGAACCTAGCGGCGCAGGCGGCGACGGGGCGCCTCGCGCTTGCGCTTGCCGTGCCAGGCATCGCGCGGGGCGCGGGCGAGATGGTGGGCGAGCTCCTCGAGCGCGCGCAGCTCGTTCGAGCTCGCCCCCGCGGAGAGCAGGCGCCGCATCGTCGCGTTGCGGACCGCCGTCGGCGCGCGCTCGAACAAAAACAGGGCGATATCGGCGTCGAACTCCGTGGGCTCGGCGACGTCGGGCACGCCGGCGCGCTCGCCGACCCGCCGCAAATACTCCACGAGCACCGCCCCCTGCCCGTCGCGGAGCTCCTCGGCCGAGAGCCCGGTGGTCACCGCGCGCCGCAGGCGCCGGCGCTCCATCCGCCCGAGCGAGCGCAGACCGGCCCGCGGGTTCAGGTCGTGGATCACCGAGCCGCGCACCGCCGACTGCGCCATGTGCATGAGCGGGCGCCAGTGGTTCTCGGGGATGACGCGGAAGACGAAGAGCAGCACCAGATACAGGGCGAGCGCCGCCAGGGCGACCACCAGCTCGATCCACACGTTCATCGGCGGGAGCGCGTGGAAGCCGACGCCGATCGCGGCCGCGAGCAGGATCGCCCGCAGGATCTCCCAGTACGGGAAGGCGATGGGCTTCTTGCCGAGCTGGCAGCGCAGGAACATGTAGGCACCCGGGATCCCGAAGCCCGCGAGCATCCCCACGGGCGCTGCGTAGGCGCCGATCTCGGGGGCCAGCCAGGCGATCACCCCGGCGAAGATCAGGACCGCGAGCACGCAGCCGCTGATGAACGTCGCCCGCTTGTGCGGGATGTTCACGTTCTGGTTGATCCCGCGGTAGAAGGACGGCATCACGAACGCCGCCGCCGTGAACGGGATGAGGGGCGCCGCGGCGCCGTACGAGGAGGGCGCCACGTCGACGAGCACCGCGCCGCCGACGACCATCGCCAGCACGGCGAAGACGCAGAGCAGCGTGAAGTAGCCGAGCAGCTGCCCGCGCTGCTCGCGCTGCCCGTACTCCTCGCGGACCGCCTTGAAGATCGCCGCCTTGCGCAGCGGCCGCAGCGACATGCGGAACCCCTGCGGCAGGAACGCGACGACCATGCCGATCCTGGACGCGAGGTGGTAGATGCCGAGGTCCGCGTCGTCGACGAAGCGCGACAGGAGGAAGATGTCGGCGTTCTGGATCGTCCAGAACGACATGATGATCGGCGCCCGGTAGCGGCCCCGCAGGATGATCTGCCAGACCTCGTGCAGGTCGAACGACGGCTCGAAGCTCCCCCGCAACAGAAGCACGGCGAACGCCGCGGCCAGCGCCGTGCCGGCGGTGGTCGCGATGATCGCGCTCTCCACGTCCCCGCCCGCGGCGAGCACGGCGATCATCGCCGCCAACACCAAAAGCGGCCGCGAGGAGTCGGCAAGCAGGAACGCGGTCGGGCGGCGCTCGAGCCAGATCACGATGTCGGCGACCTTGAAGACGAGCCAGAAGCCCGAGAGCAGGCCGGCCCAGATGATGAGGTTGGCGTCGTCGCTGCTGCCGAGCAGAAGGTCGGCGAGCGGGTCGCGCTGCCAGACGACGATGGCGGTCCCGATCAGGCCGAGGACGAACGCCCAGGCGAGGCCCGTTCCCAGGCTGCGCTGCGGTGAGCTCGAGACGTCCTTCTCCTCCCCCTCGTCATCGTCGTCGTCCTCGTCGTCGCCACCGCCGAACGTGCGCCGGATGGTCCCCGGCTTGACCAGCAGCACCTCGATCTGCGCCATCAGGCCGGCTAGGAAGAGCAGCAGCGCGTAGCGCCCGAGCTCGGCCGGACCCAGGAAGTTCGCGACGACCGCAATCGACGCGAGCTGGATGACGTTCGAGATGACGAGGGTCGTGCCCTGGACCCCGGAGTAGCGGAGCAACCGGACCCCGAGCACCGCACCGGTCCCCCCGGGATGCCCGCCGTTACGGCCGCGCTTCGACTCGCTCACTGCGGAAAGCGTACGAACCCGCGGTGGCGCCGTGCGGCGCCCGCGCGGCCTGAGAAACGCGACGGCCGCGCTGCCTCGGCGCGGCCGGCGGAGCTAGAGAGCTTCAAGTGGGCCACGAAGGACTCGAACCTTCAACCTTGAGATTAAGAGTCTCCTGCTCTACCAATTGAGCTAGTGGCCCGCGGGAATGGTAGCGAGGCTCGCAGGAAGATTTAACCCTCGCCGGGCCGCTTCCGGGGCCGCCGCCCAAGGCGCCGATCAGGGGCTGCCGAGCGCGTTGCCGAGCGGGTTGGAACCGACCAGCGGAGCGGCTGGCTGGTCAAGCGGATCGGAGTCCTGCTGCAGCTCGCCCTGCTGCTTCTTGTACTTCTTCGCCTGCTTGCGAAGGTCGGCGAACTGCTTGAGCTCGTCGCGCTCCCGCTTGCCCTCGGCGAGCTTGCGGGCGCGCTCGACCGCCCTGTCGCCCGCCTTGAGATCGAGCGCGTTGTACCAGTAGTACGCGAGGTTGGCGTACTCGACGAAGCTCGGGTTGTCCTGGGCGAGGATCGCCTGCGCCTCCGCGGCGTTGCGCCAGTCGCCGACCAGCTGGTAGGCGTCGCGCATGCTGGCCGCGGTGGCCGCGTCTGGCTCGGCCGGATCCGTGGCCAAGTACTCCTGCCAGGCGTCGAACGCCTTGTTGAATTCCGACCTCGCCTCGTCGGTGAGCTGGACCTGATTGGTCTCCTCGTCCACCCCGAGCTGGACGCGGCCCGACTGGTAGCGCAGCGAGGCGAGCTCCGCGAGCGCCTCGGCATCGTTGGGGTTGGCCTCGAGCCGCTTCTCGACCTCCTCGATCTGGTCCTCGAACTGCTCGGAGGTGCTGCCGCTGGCGCCGCTCCCGAAGAGCCCGTCGAACAGGCCGCCCGAGCCGAGCTCGCCGCCAATGCCGAAGCCGATGAAGCCCACGGCGAAGATGACCGCGAGGAACGCGTAGACGACGCGGATTACGTTCTTGCGCCTGGGATCTGAGAGATCGAAAAGCACGGGACGGAGAGGGTACCGGTGCCGGGCTGCCTACCGCGCGGCTTCCGCCGGCGCGGTTGAGGGAACGTCGTCGGGCGGGCGGCCGAACGCCTTCGCCAAGAGCAGCGAGAACTCGAACAACAGGTATAGCGGCGCCATCGCGATCAGCATTGTGACCGGATCCTGGCCGGGGAGCAGCATGGCCACCACGGCGATGATCAGGATCGCGTAACGGCGGTTGCGCGCGAGCCGCTGCGGCGTCGTGATCCCGAGCCGGCAGAGCGACAGGACCCCGATCGGGATCTGGAACAGCACGCCGACGGACATGCAGGTCAGAACGACGAAGCTGTAGTAGTCCTGAGCGCGCACCGCCACCTCGAACGTGTCGTCGCCGGGGAACGTGACGAGCAGGAACTGGAGCGCGGTCGGCGCGATCAAAAAGTACGCGAACACGGCGCCGGCGACGAACAGGAACGGCACCGAGATCAGGAACGGCAGCACCGCGCGCTTCTCCCGCTGGGTGAGGGCCGGCAGCACGAACGCGTAGGCCTGGTAGAGGATCACCGGCAGGGCGAGCAGGAGCCCCGCGTAGAAGGCGAGCTTGATCGTGACGAAGAAGGGCTCGGTCGGGCTGAACGTGAACGGCTCGTAGTCGGAGGGCAGCGGGCGGTTCGCGATCTCGAGCAAGAGGTCGCGCTGCCAGAAGCAGAGCGCGATCGCGAGCGCGAGCGTGATCACCGAGACGACGATCCGCGTGCGCAGCTCGTCGAGGTGCTCGACGAGGGTGAGCCGGTCGTCGAAGCTGACGGGCTTGATCCGCGCCACCGACCTACGCCTCCCGCCCGGCGCGCAGGCTAATCGCGCGGCTCGGAGACAACCTCACCTTCGGCGGGCTCTTCGGCCTCCTCCGGCTCTCGGGTCGTAGCCGGCGACTGCTTCTCGAGCTCGCGCTGGGTCCGCTCGCGCTGCCTCTCTTCGTCGTGGCGACCGGTGATCGAGTCCTTGAACTCGCGCATGCCGGTGCCGAGCGACTTGCCGAGCTCCGGCAGGCGCTTGGGGCCGAAGACGACCA
Organism: Solirubrobacterales bacterium; assembly: GCA_036564135.1. Taxonomy (GTDB): domain Bacteria; phylum Actinomycetota; class Thermoleophilia; order Solirubrobacterales; family 70-9; genus RSA11. The sequence goes on along the minus strand of DATCLC010000167.1, from coordinate 13,521 downwards.
GGGCGATGATCAAGACGATCGCCAGCTCGAGTGGTCCGACGCTGGGCATCGATTCAATGGTACGCCTTTGCCGGGGGCGCGTCCGGTTATCGCTTGAAGTTGAGGTGGAAGCGCGACGGCGTGGGCTCGGCCTGGCCCTGGTACTTGCTGCCGGTCTCGCGTGACCCGTAGGGGCGCTCGACGGGCTGATCCATCCGCATGAACGACATCTGCCCGATCGGCATGCCGTGGTAGATCGTGATCGGCAGGTTGGCGACGTTGGAGAGCTCGAGCGTCAGGTTCCCCTCGAAGCCCGCGTCCACGAAGCCCGCGGTGGAGTGGATCAGCAGTCCGAGGCGCCCCAGCGAGCTCTTGCCCTCGAGCCGGGCGACGACGTCGTCGGGCAGTTTCACGCGCTCGAGCGTCTGGCCCAGCACGAACTCGCCGGGGTGCAGGATGAACGGCTCCCCCTCCCCGATCTCGACGAGCTCGGTGAGCCCCTCCATCGGCTCGCGCACGTCGATGTAGGGGTAGCGCGCGTTGTGGAAGACGCGGAAGCGGTTGTCGACGCGCACGTCGACGCTCGAGGGCTGGACCATCGAGTCGTCGAACGGGTCGATCTGGATCCTCCCCGCTGCGATCTCCGCGCGGATGGTTCGGTCGCTCAGGACCATCGCGCGGCGCAGTCTATTCCGCCGGGTGGCGTGAGGGCGTCGCCGCTGCCCAGGGCCCCGGGCGCGACCTAGGGACCAGCCCCTAAAGGGATTGGGGGCGCGTGCCGATGGAGGAGGCGGAAGATGGCTGAGCGGCACGCAACCCAGCGAGACGGGGCCCACGGGGGGAGGCGCCTGCGGCTCGAGGAAGAGCTGCGGACGCAGCGCTTCGCCGACGCGGAGGTCGCGCGGCGCGAGGACGATCTCCAGATCTGCCCGGAGTGCGGGCGGGACCTGGTCATCCCGGTCGACTGGGCGCCGGGGGATCCCGGTTACTGGCACGTTTCGCTGCGCTGCCCGGAGTGCGAGTGGCGCGGCTCGGGGACCTACCACCAGAAGGTGGTGGACCGCTTCGACGAGGCGCTCGACGAGGGCACGCAGGCGCTGCTCGAGGACCTGCGACTGCTGAGCCGGGCGAACCTCGAGGAGGAGATCGAGCGCTTCGCCGACGCGCTGCGCCGCGATCTCATCCTCCCTGAAGACTTCTAAGCCAGCCGCCGGGAGGCGATGCCAGCTTCGGGCGCCACGAGTCCGGGGTAGACGACGCGGGGGCCCTCGTTCGGACGCGGGGGCCCCTCGCTCGTGCCCTCAGGCGTAGCGCTCGACCACGCCGTCGGCAACGAGCGCGAGCAACTCGCGCTGGCTTCGGTCCAGGCCCGGCGCCTCGTCGAGCGCCCGCTTCGCGTCCTCGACGCGCGCCCGGGCGTCGGCGCGCACCTCCTCCAGGGCGCCGGTGGCCGCGATGCGGTCGCAGACCCGCTCGGCGCTCTCCGGCGTGAGCGAGCGCAGATCGAGCTCGGCGAGCTCGGGGTCGCGCTCGCGGGCGATGATGAGCGGCAGCGTCACGGTGCCGTCGAGCAGGTCGGTGCCGCGCGCCTTGCCGGTGCGCTCCGCGGGGCCCGCGACGTCGAGGACGTCGTCGAGGAGCTGGAACGCGAGCCCGATCTCGCGCCCGAAGCGCTCGAGCTGCTCGATCGAGTCGTCGATCGCCCCGGCGCTGGCGCGGCCGATCAGGCACGCGCACTCAAACAGCCGCGCTGTCTTGAGCCGGCAGCGCTCGAGGTAGCGATCGGCCGAGATGCTCGTGTCGAAGGCGTCGCGCCGCTGGGCGAGCTCGCCCAGGGCGAGGCCGACCGAGGCGCGCGCCAGGTGCTGCACCTGGCGCTCGGCGCCGGGCACGGCAAGCTCCGTGAAGGCGCGCGAGAGCAGCAGGTCCCCGACCGAGGTCGCCTGCTCGCGCCCGGCGGTGGCGACCACCGTCGGCAGCCCGCGGCGCAGGGGCGCGGCGTCGAGCACGTCGTCGTGCACCAGCGTCGCCATGTGGACGAGCTCGATCGCCGTGGCGGCGCGCAGCGCCTCCTCGCCCGCGTCCCGGCCCGCGCAGACCAGGACGAGCATCGGGCGCAGCCGCTTGCCGCCGGCGCGCAGCGTCGCCTGCGCGTCTCCGGCGAGCGGCCCGTCCTCGCCGACGACCGCCACGAGCCGCTCCTCGGCGCGCGCCATGAGCGCGGGCAGCCACGCCTGGGCGGCGTCGAGCACCTTGGTGACGGGGGGCGGGACGGCGCTGCGGTTCATCGGGGGAGGGGGTTCCGCGGCTTCAGGCCGGTTTGCGGCCGGAGTGGATCGCGATTATCCCCCCCGCGAGGATCGTGTAGCGGATGCCGCTGAGCCCGGCCTCGTCCATGACCGCCGCCAGCCCCTCCGGCGAGGGGAAGCTGCGCACCGACTCCGGCAGGTACGAGTAGGCGCCCGGGTCGCCGGCGAGGCGGCCCAGCAGCGGCACGATCCGGTCGAACCAGAGGTTGAAGAAGTAGGAGAGCGGCGGGCGCCGCGGCTGGGTGATCTCGAGGATCACGACGCGCCCGCCCGGCTTCGTGACGCGCACCATCTCCGCGATCCCCCGCTCCAGGTCGGCCAGGTTGCGCGCGCCGAAGCCCACCGTGACCGCGTCGAACGAGGCGTCGGAGTAGGGCAGCTCGAGCGCGTCGGCCCACTCGAAGGTGACGTCGGGGTAGCCGCGCTCGAGCGCCTTGTCCTGAGCGATGGCGAGCATGCGCTCGGAGAAGTCCGCGCCGACGACGCGCCCGCGCGCCCCCACCCGCTCCCGCAACGCGAACGCGAGGTCGCCGGTGCCGCAGCAGAGGTCGAGGGCGGCGTCGCCGGGGCGCAGCTCGGCGCGGTCGGCGGCGCGCTCGCGCCAACCGTGGTGCAGGCCGGCGGTCATCGCCGAGTTCATGAAGTCGTAGACCCCGGCGATCCGGTCGAACATCCCGCGGACCTGGCCCGCGAACTCGTCCGAGGAGCGGGAGGGCTTGGCGTGCGTAGCGCTCACAGAGCGCAGCTTCGCAGGCCGGGCACGCTCAGCGCAGCGAGCTCAGGAACTCGACCAGGTCGTTGAACTTCTCGGGCGGCAGGTCGGCGTACGACGGCATGATGCCCGGCGGGTTGCGCAGGGTGCGCTCGATCGCCGTCGCGGGCAGCTCCGAACCGATGTGCGTGAGCTCCGGGCCGGGGCCGTCGTTGCCGTTGTGGCCGAACTGGTGACACGCCAGGCAGCCGGACTGCGCGGCCACCGCCTTGCCGGCCTCGTACTGGGGCGCGACCTCGAGCTCGATCTCGGTGGGCGAGCCCGCCGAGGCGCCCAGGTAGGTCAGGAACGCCATCGCGATGATGGTCATGATGCCCGCCGTCGTCGCGACCGGGCGGCGCAGCGGGTGGCGCTCCGGATTGCGGTCGTAGAACGGCAGCAGAAGCAGCAGCACCATCGCGATCGTCGGGATGCCGATCGTCGCGACGGGCGTGAGCCACGACGGCTTCAGCACGCGCAGCAGCTCGAACAGGAAGAAGAAGTACCACTCCGGACGCGGGACGTAGGTGGTCGTGGTCGGGTCGGCCTTCGGCCCCTGCTCGGCGCCGAGCATGATCGACATGAACGCGATCACGGCGACCACGATGAAGAACATCACCGAGTCCTTGAAGACCGCGTAGGGGAAGAAGGGCTTGCCCTTCTTCTTCAGGACCTCGTATTCGCGGAGGTATGCCTCTTTCGCTGCTGCGTCCACGGCTCAGACCTTCTCCTGGCGGAGGCTCTTGGGCTTGGTTTCGGCGCGGATCCAGGGCGGAGCCGTGGTGCCGAGCTTGACGACGAGGTAGAGGTGCGCGCCGATCAGGGCGATGATCAGGCCGGGCACGAGCATCATGTGCAGCGCGTAGAAGCGCGAGAGCGTCGTGGCCTCGAACTCGGCGCCGGCGCGCAGGAAGTCAGCCAGGTACGGGCCGAGGATCGGGCCCGTGGCGGTGATGTTCATGGCGACGATCGTCGCCCAGTAAGAGCGCTGGTCGAAGGGCAGCAAATAGCCCGTGAGGCCCATGACGAGCGTGAGGATCAGCAGCACGACGCCGATCACCCAGTTGAGCTCGCGCGGGTACTTGTAGGCGCCGAAGAAGAAGGTCCGCGCCATGTGCAGGAAGATCACGATGATCATCGTCGTGGCGCCCCACTTGTGCATGCCGCGGACGAACTCGCCGAGGAAGACCTCGTTGGTGATGTGCGTGATCGACCCGTAGGCCTCGACCGGCGAGGGCACGTAGAACATCGCCAGGAACACGCCGGTGATCGCCTGGACCAGGAAGGCGAACAGGGTCGCCGAGCCGAGCGTGTAGTACCAGTTGGTGCCCTTCGGGACCTTGCGGAAGAGCAGGCCGGTCAAAAACGGGCTCGCCCCGGTGCGCTCGTCGACCCAGCCGACGAGGTCGACCGGCGCCTCCTTGAGCTTCTCCGTGCTGAGCCCGCCGTTGCCCTCGCCGGGCTTGCCGGGCTTGCGCAGCGCCTTTGGAACGAGGTTCGGCATGGCTTACGGCGCGGGCGGGGTCGAGGGACGGGGCGGGTAGAGGTACTCCCAGATGCCGCCCGTGAACTCGCCCGGGTCGCGGGCGCGGACGGGCTCGAGGGAGTTGGTGACGCTGTAGCGGGGGCCGACCTCGACCTGGCCCTCGTCGTTGACGCGGGTCTGGAAGCGGTCGAGCGGGCGCACCGGCGGGCCGCCGATGACCTTCCCCTCGAAGTCGTAGACGCCGCCGTGGCACGGGCAGATGAAGGTGCCGGCGGCCTGCACGAAGCGAACGGGGCAGCCAAGGTGCGCGCAGCGGGTCGAGATCGCGATGAACTCGTCCTCGCTCTCGCCCTCGAAGCGCTGCGGGTTGCCGCGGCGGATGTACACAGTGGTCTTGCCCGATTCGCCGATGCCGTCGCGCAGCGTGACCACCGCCTGCCGGTACGTGTCGTCGGAGAAGTCGTCGACCGGCCCGACCGCCTCCCAGCGCTCCTCGGGGCGGTCGAAGATCGGCGCCACCGCGAAGCCGACGACCGGGAGCAGCACGCCCGCGGCGGCCACGCCGCCGAAAGCCTGGCCCGCGACCGCGAACACGGCCCGGCGGGTCATGGTCTCGCCCTCGAAGTAGCCCGGAGGCTTGGGCTTCTGCGACGCCTCGTTCCCGCCGGCGGCGTCGCCGTTCTTGTTGTTGCCAGGATCAGCCACGCTCAGACGGCCCGCAAGTCTATTGCTTCAACAGCGAGGCGAAGACGCTCGGCGAGTCCGACCCTCGCGGCCAGGTCGTGAGCCACCTCGGTAAGCCGCGCAGCAGCGTCAACTTCGCCTTGCCTGACATCGCGCCGAGCGCTCTTGAGCTCGGCCGCAGCCTCCTGCGCGCTGGGGTCCTCGTCGATGTCGTCGGGGCTCCGGCCCGCGATTCCGACCGCGATCGCGACGGTGCTCGCGATCCAGAGCGCGTCGATGTCGCCCCTGGCGCGGTCGGCCGCGTGGAGCTGGGCGGCGAGCGAGATCAGCTCGGAGAGCTCGCGGATCGCCCCCAGGTCCCCGAGCGTGCCCAGGCGCTCGATGCCGCGCGCGTACAGGTAGTCGCCGGCCAGGAGGCGCAGGTCGGCGTCGTCCGTGACGACCACGCGCGGCTCGCCGAAGTGCAGGAGGTACCCCTCCCGCACGCACTCCACGACCAGCGCGTACGCCCCCGGATCCCCCACCGCGCCGGGCCCTGAAGCCACGAGCTCGCCGAGCCCGGGCGCTACCGAGGGCTCGACGACGTGCGGCGAGATCACGGTGTCCTCGTCGCGAAGCTGGCGCGCGAGGGCCCGCAGGGCATCGGAAGGCTCGATCACGGCCGGGCACGGTAGCGGGCGGAGGGCCCCAGCGGCGACACAGCCCACCACCACGTGATCGAGGTTTCTAGTCAGGGAGACGAGAAAACTCGATCACCAGGCGGCGAGCGGCACCGTGATCGAGGTTTCTAGTCGAGAGGACGAGAAAACTCGATCGCCGCTGCGGGGCCGGGCCTGGTGATCGACTTTGCTGGTCCCTGAGACGAGAAAGGTCGATCACCGGAGCGGCGAGAGTTTGCGCATTCGGGCGTGAGCGGTGCGCACTTTGTTGCGCGTCGTGATCGTCCGGTCTGCCGCAACGCGGGATCTTGGTCGCATGGCTCAGATCGACGCACTCGCCGCCGATCTCGCACGCGAGCAGTACGGCGTGATCTCGACTACGCAGCTCCTCCGAATCGGGTTTACGCACACGATGATCAGCGACCGGGTTGCGGAGGGGTTCCTCACCCCCGTGTTTCGCGGCGTCCACCGGTTGGGGGTAGGCCCATCGACCGAGCGCTCCCTTTGGATGGCGGGAGTCCTCGCCGGCGGCCCCGAGGCGAAGCTCAGCCACAGCAGCGCTGCACGCCTATTCGACGCCCCCGTCCCCCGAAAGCCGTTCGTTGAGATCACCGTCCCCCATGCCCGCCGTCGCTCGAGGACGGGCTTACGCATCCATACGTCGCGACGTCTAGAGGAGGCCGATTCGACCGTTGTCGACGGGATCCCCGTCACCAGCTACGAGCGCACACTCCTTGACATCGCCCGAGACGTGCGTCCGGCCCACCTCCTCCGCGCGTACGAGCACGGTATTCGGCGAGACCTGATCGACCACGCAAGACTCGAGGAGCTCGCAACGCGTCGGGTCGGACACCTGGGGACGCGGGCCCTCAGGCGCCTGTTCGGGTACGACGCGACTGCGGCCGCCGAAACCCGCTCCGAGCTTGAGCGGGAGTTCTGGGACCTGGTCCAAGCTGCGGGTCTCCCGCCCTACCAGCGAAACGTCGTTGTTGCTGGCCGCGAGGTCGACGCCTACTGGCCGGAGGTCGGGCTAGTGGTCGAGATCCAGAGCCGCGCCTGGCACACCGATCATGAGTCGTTCGAGGACGACCACGAGAAGTTCGCCGCCCTCAAACGCGCTGGCCTTGATGTCCTCGGCGTCACGAAAGGCCAGATACGCGAACGACCCACCGAGTTGGTCGCAACCCTCGCGAGGCTGACCGATCCTAGTCGCGTCGCGGCACGTGCCGCTTAGTTGCCCACCAGCATCGTCGGGCCGGTCACCACCTACCGCCCTTGCTTTGGCGATCGAGGTTTCTGGCCATAGAGACGAGAAAACTCGACCACCAGGCGGCGAGCGGCACCGTGATCGAGGTTTCTAGTCGAGAGGACGAGAAAACTCGATCGCCGCTGCGGGGCCGGGCCGGTGATCGACTTTGCTGGTCCCTGAGACGAGAAAGGTCGATCACGGGGCGGGTCAGGCCGAGGCGCCCTCCTGCAGCGCGAGCCAGACGATGCCGGTGGCGATCAGGGCGATTGCGGCCAGGCGGGGGGCCGTGGCGGCCTCGCCCAGGACGACCACGCCGGCGAGCGCCGCACCGACCGCGCCGATCCCGGTCCAGACGGCGTAGCCGGTGCCCACCGGAAGCTCGCGCAGCGCCAGGGCGAGCAGGACGATGCTGGCCCCGCCGGCGGCGAGGAAGATCAGCGTCGGGACGAGCTTTGAGAAGCCGTCCGATTCCTTGAGGGCGATCGCCCAAACCGCTTCGAGCACGCCGGCGATCGTGATCACGAGCCAAGCCATCTTGAACCTCCTCTAATCGCTTGAGGGCTGAGGCTGCGCGTCGTCTTCGCTTGACCGGGTACGGCGCGCGTCTCGTCCGGGGCGGTTCAAGGGCCGCCGGCGCTGAGGCTAGCTAGTCGTCGTCGGGCTCGAACTCCTCATCGTCGTCCGAGTCGTGGTCGGGGCCGAAATCGTCGTCGCGCTCGTCGGATCCCGAGTCGTCGTCGCGGTGCGAATCGTCGCCTCGCTCGCCGCGGTGCTCGTGGCGATCGTCGTCGCCCCGCCCGCGTCCGCGCCCGCGGCCGCGCCCGCGCCCCGAGTCGTCGTCGGCCTCGGCGGGCGCCAGCGACCCGGCCGAGAGCGGCTTGGCCGCGAGCCCGATCGAGTCGCCCGTCAGCTCGTTGACAAGCAGGCCGATACCGGCCGCACAGACCAGTCCGAGGACGGCGAGAACTCCGATCGTGGCCGCGGTGACCCTCATCGCTTCCGACGCTAGCGCCGCCCGGGTAAGGACTTGGCAAAGTCCACGGCGCCGCCCGCCTCGGCGTCGCGACTCGGCAGACGCACCTCGGCGCGCAGGCCGCCGCGCTCCCGGTTGGCCAGCGCCAGCTCCCCGCCCCAGCGCTGCGCCAGCGAGCGCACGATCGCGAGCCCCAACCCGCTGCCCTGAGTGCGCGCGCCGGCGCTCCCGCGGAAGAACCGCTCGGTTGCGGCAGCCTCCTCGCCGGGGGCGAGACCGGGGCCCTCGTCGGTCACGGCCACGTACGCGCAACCGTCGCGCTCGCCCCATTCCACGGTGACGGTCGAGCCGCGCGGCGAGTACTTGATCGCGTTCTCGAGCAGGTTGTCGAGCGCGATCCCAACGTCGCTCGCCGACGCGAGCGCCGCCGGTACACCCTCGTCGCGGGCCGCAAGCCTGATCCCCGCCGCCTGCGCCTCCGCCGACCAGCGCGCGAGCGCCTCGGTCGCCTCCTCGCCCAGCCCCACCGGGCGCGGCTCGGGACGTTCCTCCCCCTCGCGCGCCAGCACCAGCAGGTTCCGCAGGAGAGCCGCCAGCCGCTCGACCTCCTGGCCGGCCGCGGCGAGCTCCTCCCGAAGCTCGGGACCGCGCGCCAGGTCCTCCGCCGCCTCGAGCCGCAGCCGCAGGCCGGTCAGCGGCGTGCGGAGCTGGTGCGACGCGTTCGCGACGAACTCGCGCTGCGCGGTGAGCACTGCCTCGAGGCGCGCGGCCATCTCGTTGAAGGTCTCCGCCACGTCGCGCTGCTCGCGCGAGCCCGCGACCGGCGCCCGCGCCCCCAGATCGCCCTCGGCGACGCGCCGCGCCGCGCCCGCCAGCGACTGCAGCGGCCGCGTCAGGAAGCCGGCCAGCAGCCAGGCGACGCCGACCCCGAAAAGCAGCGCAACCACCCCGACCGCGATCAGGACCAGGATGTCCTCGCGGATCTCCCGGTCGACCGCGGCGACGCTCTGCGTCGCCCGCACCACGCCGACCACCCGCCCGCGCTCGAGCACGGGCGCCGCCGTGAACAGGAGCTCCTCGCCCAGCGAAGCGCTCTCCCGCCGCCCCTGCGCGGTCTCGCCCCGCAGCGCTTGGGCGATCTCCGGGCGGTCCGAGTAGTCCGAGCCCTCGAGCCCGCGCCCGGCCGAGTCGGCGACCACGATGCCGTCGGCGTCGGTGGCGATCACCCGGCCGCCCAGGCCCTCGGCCGCCTCCTCGACGAGCTCGCGCAGCTCGGCCCGCCGGTCGAGCTCACCCGCCGCGCTCGTCGCGACCAGCGCCACCTGCGTCGCCGACTCCGCCCGGACCTCGGCTTCGACCCGGTTCGAGAGGTTGAGCGCCAGCGGCAGCTCGAGCGCGATCAGGACGATGAGCAGCGCGTACGCGAACGCGAGCAGCAGCGTGACGCGCAGGCTCACGGACTACTCCCGCGCTTCGTCCGGCGCGGAGAAGCGGAAGCCGACCCCGCGGATCGTGTGGAGGTAGCGGGGGGTGGCGGGGTCGTCGCCCAGCTTGCGGCGCAGGCTCGAGACGTGGACGTCGAGCGTCTTCGTCGACCCGAACCAGTTCATGTCCCAGACGTCCTCGATGAGCTGCTCGCGCGTGACCACGGTGCCCGCGTCGCGCATGAGGCGATGGAGCAGCTCGTATTCCTTACGCGAGAGCTCGAGCGGCTCGCCGTCGAGCTCCACCGAGTGCCTGGCCGGATCGAGCCGCAGGCCCCCGATCTCGATCGCTCCGTCGTGCTCCCCGCCGCGCTCTCGCGCGGCCCGCCGGAGCACCGCTCTGATCCGGGCCGCGACCTCCCGGGCGCTGAACGGCTTCACGACGTAGTCGTCGGCGCCGAGCTCGAGGCCCACGACCCGGTCGGCCTCCTCCCCGCGCGCCGTCAGGACCACGACCGGCACGTCACCGGAGCTCCGCAGCTCGCGCAGCACGTCGAACCCCGAGCCGTCGGGGAGCATCAGGTCGAGCAGGACCAGGTCCGGGGTCGCCTCCGTAAGCCGTTCACGCGCCTCGGCGACGCTCGCGGCGATGACGGTGTCGAACCCCTCGCGCTGAAGCGCGCTGGCGAGCGGCCGGGAGATCGATTGCTCGTCCTCGACCAGCAGGATCACTCGCCTGCCCACCGTCATGGATGGATCGTAGGCGCCGGCGAGCGGGACGGCGCCCTGCGCCGCCCCGCCGTGGGCCACCCCCTCAAGCCGCCGGAGCGTCAGTCGCGATCCCAGCGGTCATCCCAATCGTCCCGGTCGTCGTCCTCCCGGTCGTCGTCGTACCGCTCGTCCCAACGATCGTCGTCGTCGCGGCCGTCCCGGCGATCGTCGTCGTGCCGGTCGTCGCAGTCGTCGAACCGGTGGCTACCCGCGCTGCCCGGCCCGCTGTTGTCCGCGCGGGACGCGCCCGTGCACCGCGGATCGTCGGCGTGCTCGGCCTCGTCACAGGGGCCGGAGATGTCGACTGCGTCGCTCGTCATCGCCGGCGGCGTCGGCGTACCGCCCCCGGCCGCATCCCGCGGGCCCTGGGCGAGAACGACCGCTGTCCCGGCGCCGACGATGGTGAGCGTGAGCGCGGCAAGCAGGACCTTCTTGAACATCGTTTCCTCCTTCGGTCGGCCCGGCATTTCCGGGCTCCTCAAGGAGGATCGGGGCCGCGCACCAGCACGCCGCCAAGCCCCGGCAAGGCCTCGGAAAGGCCTTGGTTAGGGGTTGGTAAAGGCGGAGCCTGCGGCTCAGTCAGCCGCCCCGGACGCCGTGCTCGGCATCGACTCCATGCGCTGGCCGCGAACCGTCGGTGACCCCTCGCGGACCACCTCGCCGCTCAGGTTCCGGCTCGCGGGGCTGGCGCAAACCGCGCGGTCGAACCTGGTCGTCGTTTTGGAGACCTGGGCGCAGAGAAGCGGGGCGGCGCGCCGCGCCGCCCCGCCGTGACCCGCGCTGCTGGCTGCCAGAGCGTCAGGCGGAACCCGCGCTGTCCTCCCGGTCGTCGGCGCGCTCCTCGTCACACTCCTCGTCTTCCGGGTTGTCGCCCGGGCGGCCAGGCTCGCTGTCTTCGTTCGTCCGTTCCTGCGCGGGAGCGGCGTTCCCCGCCTCGCCCTGCGGCGCCTGGGCGAGGACGACGGTCGTACCCGCGCCCAGGACGATCAGCGTGAGCGCAGTGAGCAGGATCTTCCTCATGGCGGCTTCCTCCTTTGGTCGGCCCGCGTTTCCGTGCTCGCCAATGAGGATCAGGCCCGCGCCTCAGGGCCTCTCTAAAGCGGGCTAAAGCCTTCGAGAAACCACGCTTAGGGGTTGCTAAAGGCGCGCCCGCTCTGTGGGCCGCCGCGGGCGCCTGCTCGGCGGCGGCGCGCCTCGCCCGTCAGTCCAACGCCAGGGCGAACGCCTCGGCCGCGGCTTCGCAGGTGCGGTCGATCGACGCCTCGTCGTGCGCGAGCGAGACGAACCACGCCTCGAACTGCGACGCCGGCGGGTAGACGCCGCGCTCGAGCAGGGCGCGGGCGAAGCGCCCGTAGGCGTCGAGGTCGCACGCCGAGGCGCCCTCGAAGTCGCTAGGCGGCTCGGCGCTGAAGAAGGGCGTGAGCAGGCCCGGTTGCGCCACGACGCTCACGTCGCGATCGCCCGCCGCCTCGCGCAGGCCCGCCGCAAGGCGCTCGGTGAGCTCGCCCAGCCGCGCGTAGGCCGCCTCGTCGAGCTCGCGCAGCGTGGCGAGGCCTGCCGCCACCGCGAGCGGGTTCCCGCTGAGTGTCCCTGCCTGGTAGACGTCGCCGGCGGGCGCGACGCGCTCCATGAGCTCGCGGCGCCCGCCGTAGGCCGCGGCTGGCAGCCCGCCGCCCAGGACCTTGCCCATCACGGTCAGGTCGGCCCGCACGCCGAAGAGCTCCTGCGCACCCCCGCGCGCGACGCGGAAGCCCGAGATCACCTCGTCGAGGATCAGCAGCGCGCCCTGCTCGTCGGCCGCCGAGCGCAGCGCCTCCAAGAAGCCGTGCTCGGGCGGCACGACGCCCATGTTCGCGGGCAGCGGCTCGGCGATGATCGCCGCGACCTCGCGGTCGTGAAGCGCCATCGAAAGCGCCTCGTCGTCGTTCCACGGCACGACGATCGTGTCGGCGGCCTGCGCGGCCGTAACGCCCGGGCTCGCCGGGATCCCCTGCGTGGCGAGCCCCGACCCGGCCTCGGCCAGAAGGCCGTCCACGTGCCCGTGGTAGGCGCCTGCGAATTTGACCACGACGTCGCGGCCCGTGACCGCGCGCGCCAGCCGGATCGCGCTCATCGACGCCTCGGTGCCCGACGAGGTCATGCGGATCATCTCCACGGAGCCGAAGCGATCGCAGACCTCGGCGGCGAGCTCCACCTCGCCCTCGATCGGCGCGCCGTAGCTGGTCCCGCGCGCCGCGGCCTCGCGCACCGCCTCGACCACACCGGGGTGCGCGTGCCCCAGGATCAGCGGGCCCCACGAGCACACCCAGTCGACGTAGCGGTTGCCGTCGACGTCGACGAGCTCGCAGCCCTCGCCGCGCTCGATGAACACGGGGTGGTCGCGCCCGATCGACCTCATCGCGCGCACGGGCGAGTTCACCCCACCCGGCAGCAGCTCCGTCGCGCGCCCGAACAGCTCCGCGGAGCGCGTCGTGGCGGCCGAGTCGCTGGCGGCTGCTCCCTCGCTCACCGTGGCTTCGGGGTCAGGCCGCCGCGAGGTGGCCGTGCTCGCGCTCCCACCGCGCGTAGTCGTCGATGAAGTAGTGCAGGCGCACCTTCTTGTACTCGGTCGAGGAGTAGAGGACCGCGCGGTCGTCGCCGTGCAGGCCGTGCTCGTCGGCGATCGACTGCAGGATCGCGTCGCACTCCTCCTTGGACCGCCCGTGCGCCATCGTGAAGACCGAGTAGGGCCAGTCCGGGTAGGTCGGGCGCTGGTAGCAGTGCGAGATGCCGCGCACCGCGGCCATTCGCCTGCCGACCTCGAGGATCCGCTCCTCCGGCACGCGCCACACGCCCATCCCGTTCGCCGAGAAGCCGGCGCGCCGGTGGAAGAGGATCGCCGCCACGCGCCGCAGCAGCAGGCGGTCGACCATGCCGCGCAGGTGCTCGAGGAACGCCTCGGGGGTCATGCCCACCGCGCTCGCCGCCTCGTCGTAGGGGCGGTCGGTGACCGCCATCGGCCCCTGCAGGGCGCGGATCACGGCGACGTCGCGCTCGTCGTAGGGCTGCGGCTCCAGCTCGCGGGGCGGCGAGGCGTCGACGGCGGCGGCCAGCTCCTCCGTCCCCTTCTCCATCTCGAGGTTCATGTTGATCTTGAAGAGGCGCAGCGTCGGGAGCTGGCGGATCGACTCGGCGCCGGTCATCCGCTGCAGCGCCGTGAGCGTCCCCTCCAGGCCGAGCTCGGAGTCGGGCGGGAC
>DATCLC010000166.1:0-13415 GCA_036564135.1 Solirubrobacterales bacterium | reverse complement strand
ATCCACGGCTCGAGCTTGAACTCGTTCTGCGGCTGGAAGTGCTCGTTGCGGCCCTCGTTGCCGAGGAGCAGGAGCAGGATCACCGTGATCCCGAGGTAGATGCCGACAGCGAGCCAGACCTTGGCCTTGGTGCTCAACGGGAGGTGTCCTTTCCGTCTTCGTCGGAAGACATCAGATGCGAAAGCGCGGCACCACCGAACTGGGCGGTGAACAGCGCGGCGGCGAGGATGGCGGCGGCGAGCCCGTCCTCGCGGTCGGCGAGCAGGCCGACGAGCAGGACGGACGCTGAGACCAGCCAGACGCGGCCCAGCGTGGAGACCGCCGTGGTGCGGAACGCGGTGCGGCGGTCGCCGGCCGCCAGCGCCGCCTTGGTGCGCCGCTCGGCGTAGGCGCTGATCGCGCGCTGCGCGATCCAGGCGGCCGCGGCGACCGCGAAGCCCAGGGCGGGCAGGTCGGCCGCGATGAACACGCCAAGCGCGATGACGAGCAGCGGCAGGTCCGCGTAGCGGACCATGCCCACCCCCGTCAACCGGGAGTCTGAGCTAGATCCGTCTATAGCGAACGTAGACAAGGGCAAGACCCACGAAGACGCCGACGAACAGGCCAAGCAGGCCCAGCGGGACCGCCAGTCCCACCAGGCTGCCGATCCCGTAGCCCGCGGCCGCGCAGGCGACGATCGCACCGATCACCTGCATACCGGCACTGGCCGCGTCGACCCGAACGGGACGGCCCGAATTCATCGGAGTCTCTGGAATGAGAGAACAAGGGTGCTCGATAAAGGAGCCAAAGGAAGAGCTAGCCGCTCCGGGAGGCGCACCTCGCCAGCCCCGCGCGGCGCGGCGACGAATATATCTGAATTTGGGACGATCACGCGCACTCTCAGGGGTCGTAACGTTCGCAACGATGCGGAAAACGGCGGTTTGTGCGCCTTCCGCACTAGCTTCCGGCTACCCGTCCCCGACGCGCCGGAACTCCCCCGTGTCGGGGTCGAGCGCCCGGTACTCGCCGGTCTCGGGATCGACCGCGCGGAACTCGCCGGTCTCCAGCTCGTCGGCCACCCGGTGGTCGATCTCCTCCTGACCGCTCACGGGCATCCCCACGCGCACCATCTGCCGCCACCGCACGCGCCGCAGCTTGAGGATCTCGAGCACGACGATCAGGTACACGCTCGCCGCCAGGGCGAGCGCCAGGCAGGCCACCATCACCACCGTCCACGCGGGGTCGAAGTTGCCGCGGTCGTCCGAGTAGGGCACGAAGCGCAGCGCGAGCGCGAGCCCCGCCATCACCGCCGCCCACCCGTACAGGTAGGCGAGCGTCTTGCGCTGCGAGAACCCGAGGTTGGCCAGGCGGTGGTGGAAGTGCCAGCGGTCGGCGCGGTAGATCGGCTGCCGGTACTTGATGCGCTTGGCGACCACGAAGCCGGTGTCGAGGATCGGCACGGCCAGCACCAAAAGCGGCAGGAACAGGGCGACCACGGCGTTGGTCTTGAGCGCGCCCTGGATCGCCACGCAGCCGAGCAGGTAGCCGAGCAGGTTGGAGCCGGTGTCGCCCATGAAGCTCGAGGCCGGCGGGAAGCCGTGGCGCAGGAAACCGAGCGCCGCCCCGGCCGTGATCGCGGCCAGGACGCCGGCGGCGTTGCGGTCGAGCGAGAGCGCGATGATCGCGAGCGAGGTCGCGGAGATCACGCAGACGCCCGCGGCGAGGCCGTCGACGCCGTCGGTCAGGTTGATCACGTTGACGATCGCGACGATCCCGAAGACCGTGAGCGCCTCGCCCAGGTCGATGCCCAGGACGAGGTCGACGTCCCCGGGCGCCACCCCGCCGATGAAGGGGAGCGTGAACGAGTTCACCGTGACCCCGGCGCCGACCGGGATCACCGCGCCCGCGATCTGGCCCGCCAGCTTGAGGCCGGGATGCAGCTCGAGGATGTCGTCGACCACGCCGACCGCCGCGATCACGATCGCGCCGAGCAGGATCGCCCGCGTCTCGTCGCCGCGGAAGCCCGAGCCGTCCGGCAAGAACAGGATGCCCGCGACGAGCACGCCGGCGAGGATCGCGAGCCCGCCCAGCTTGGGCGTCGGCTCGGTGTGGATGCTGCGCTCGTTCGGGTAGTCGATCGCGCCGACGCGGCGGGCCACCCACTCGGCGACGGGCACCAAAAGCAGCGCGAGCAGCGCCGCGACGCCGAACGCGTACACCGCATCGATCGTCTCGGGGATCCTGTCTACGAGCATGGGCTCCAGCGGGCCGCTCGCGGTCGCGCGGTCATGCGCGCCTTGCGCGAGCGTACTTCGCGGGGTCGATTGCGGCGAGCGCGGCGTCGACCAGGATCCCCGCGTCGCGCGGGTTCTGCACGCCGGCGGGGCGCTCGCGCTTGCGCAGCTCGAGGGCGGCGGGGTCGTCGAGGACGCGCAGGAGCCCCTCGGCGATCAGGCGCTCGTCCACCGCGCCCATCCGCCCGCTGAAGATCGTGTAGACGGGCGTGCCGAGCGCGACCGCCTCGCGGTTCATCGTCCCGCCCGCGCTCACGACGAGGTCGCCGAGCGCGATCAGGCTCTGCGCGTCGACGGCGCGCTCGGGCACGACGAGCCGCGGGCGCTCGCCCGCGAGCGCGTCGGTGCGCGCGAGCGCCGCCGCACGCTGGCGCTCGGTCCGCGGGATCAGCACCGTCTGCGTCCCTTCGGCCGCGACCAGGCGGTCGAGCACGGCCTCGTACAGCGGGTTCTCGGCGTGGTACGCGGAGCTCTCGGGCGGCGGGCGCATGATCACGATCACGCTCGCGGGGTCGAGGCGCAGCTCGTCCAGGACCGCGGGGTCGGGCTCGAAGCCCGCCAGGTAGTAGTCCTCCTTGAGGCCCGGATAGCGGAAGAGCTTGTCCTCGCGCGCGCCGGCGGCGACCAGGCGCTCGACCGGGATCGCGTCCGGGACCAGCACGCGCCGCGCGGCGCCCCAGCTGATCCGCCGCTGCAGGCCCGCGAACTCGTAGTCCTGCATCTGCACCGACGGCACGCCCAGGACCTTGCTGACGACGGCCAGGTCCACGGAGCCGTGGGCGATCGCGAGGTCGAAGCGCCGGCGCGCGGCCCAGCGCAGCAGGCGCGCGCTCCGCCCCGCGAGCGCGCCCGCCTTGGCGAGCGCGCCGGCGCCGCCGTGGGCGCCGACCACGGTGTGCTCGAGGCCGAGGCGCTCGAGGATGCCGACCGTCTGGCCGTACTCGCGGGCGGTGATCTCCACCTCGAAGCCGCGCTCGCGCAGCTTCTCGGCCACCGGCCTCAGGACCAGCGGGTGGGCGGCGGCTGTGCAGTCGATCCAGGCCTTCATCGCGTCTTGTGTGCGCGCGAACGGGTCGGGGAAGGTTCGCAGGCTCTACAGACAGTCGGGCATCTCGTCCGCGGCGAGCGGCTTCGCGCCCCCGGGACGCAGCTTGAACCCGACGGGGTCGGGGGTGTCGGGGACGTCGACCGGCTCCCCGTCGACCTCCACCTCGACGGAGCCGTGCCCGAGCGCGAGCACGAAGTGGCGCGAGCGGAACGGGCCGACCCGCTCCCCCGCGGGCAGGATCTCGCCCGCGACGAGCGGCTCGCCGCCCGCGTCCAGAAGGCAGGCCCACACGTCCGCCTCCGGCCGGATCGCGACCTCGATCCGCTCCGGCTCGGCCCGGGCCTCCTCGGCCTCGGCCTCGCCCTCGCCGTCGGCCTCGGGCGGGGCCGCCTCGCCCTCCGCGCCGCGCTCGTCGCCTCCGCCCGCGGGCTTCTGCTGCGCCGCGCGCTCGGCGTCCGAGCGCGCGTCGTCGCCGCCGCCGAGCGCGTTGATCGCGAGCACGACCCCGGCGACGAGCGCGAGCGCCGCCAGGGCGAGCGCGTACGGGACCGGGCGGCGCCGGCGCCTGCCGGGGCGGATCGGCGGGGGCGGCGGCTCGCCGTGCCCCAGCGCCGCGTCCCCGTCGGCGACCGCGAGGACGTCGGCCGGCACCAGGGGCACCTCCTCGTCGAGGCGCTCGAGCAGCTCGGCCGGGTCGAGCTCGAGCAGCTCGGCGTAGGTGCTCACGAACCCGCGCACGTAGGCCGGGCCGGGCAGCTCCTCCCAGCGCTCCTTTTCGATCGCGCTCAGGTAGCGCACCCGGATCTTCGTGATCCGGCTGACCTGTCTCAGATCGAGCCCGCGCCGCTCGCGGGCCTCGCGCAATGTGGCGCCGACCCCCAGAGCCATCGGGGTCGATTATGAGGGCTTCGCGCGCCCTCCCCGGCTCAGGCGGCGGCCGCGGCGAGCTGCGGGTAGAGCGGGAAGCGCTCCATGAGCGCCGCGGTCCGCTCGCGCAGCGCGTCGCGCTCGGCCTCGAAGCGGTCGGAGAGCGCGGTCGCGATCACGGACGCGATCTCGCGCATCTCGTCCTCCTTCATGCCGCGCGTGGTGAGCGCGGGCGTGCCGATGCGCAGGCCCGACGGGTTCATCGGCGGGCGCTCGTCGAAGGGGATCGAGTTGCGGTTGACCGTGATGCCGACCTCCTCGAGGCGGCGCTCACCCTCCTTGCCGTCGAGCCCGGTCGGGTTCAGGTCGACGAGCAGGAGGTGCACGTCGGTGCCGCCGGTGAGGACCTCGACGCCGCGCTCGATCAGGCCCTCGGCCAGCGCCTTGGCGTTGCGGAGCGTCTGGCGCTGCCGCTCGCGGAACTGCTCGCTCTGGGCGATCCGCAGCGCCACCGCCTTGGCGGCGATCACGTGCATGAGCGGGCCGCCCTGGCTGCCGGGGAAGACCGCGCGGTCGATGTCCTTCGCGTACTCCTCCTTGCAGAGGATCATCCCGCTGCGCGGGCCGGCGAGCGTCTTGTGGATCGTCGTCGTCACCACGTCGGCGTACGGGACCGGGTTCGGGTGCTCGCCCGCGGCGACGAGGCCCGCGAAGTGCGCCATGTCGACGAAGAGCTTCGCCCCCACCGCGTCCGCGATCTCGCGGAACGCCGCGAAGTCGAGCTGGCGCGGGTAGGCCGACCAGCCCGCGACGATCACCTTCGGCCTGTGCTCGTGGGCGAGGCGCTCGACCTCCTCCATGTCGACGCGGTAGTCCTCGCGGCGCACGTGGTAGGGCACCGGGTTGTAGAGCCGGCCCGAGACGTTGAGCTTCATCCCGTGCGTGAGGTGGCCGCCGTGGTCGAGGGCGAGCCCCAGGATCGTGTCGCCCGGCTCGCAGAGGGCCAGGTACACCGCGTTGTTGGCCTGCGCGCCGGCGTGCGGCTGCACGTTGGCGTGCTCGGCGCCGAAGAGCTCCTTGGCGCGGTCGATCGCGAGCTGCTCCGCGACGTCGACCTCCTCGCACCCGCCGTAGTAGCGGCGGCCCGGGTAGCCCTCCGCGTACTTGTTGGTGAGCACCGAGCCGACCGCCTCGAGCACCGCCTGCGGCACGAAGTTCTCGGAGGCGATCATCTCGAGCGTGTTCTGCTGGCGGGCGAGCTCGCGGTCGAGCACCCTGGCGATGTCGGGATCGACCTCGGCGAGCGGGGCGGTCTGGAAGTCGTCGGGCAACTCGTTCAACTCGGCTCCTTGAGGTGAGGGACGAAGCGGCCCGCGGCGGGCCCGCGGGCTCTGCGTTCACAACGTTACGCAGTCGGCGCGACGGACGCGTCCGGGCGCACCCGCGCCCCCTCCAACCGCCCGCCACCCCGAGTGAGGCGGATTTGTACGCATATCCGCCTCACGTCGGGGCGCCGAGACGAGCGAGGCGGATCCTCGCGCCCCGGGGCCGAAGATCCGCCTCGCATCGGAGGGAGTGGGGGGTTTGGGATCCGGAGGGAGATCAGGTGCAGTTCCAGGTGAGCATCACCGGGTTCTCGCGCTCCCAGCCCAGCCGGGTGAGGCCGAGCTCGGAGGCGCGGAAGAGGGCCGCGCCCTCGGGTCCCAGGCCCAGCCACCGGGCCGCGAACAGCCGCATCCAGTGCGCGTGCGTCACGAGCAGCACGGCGCCGGACTCGCGCTCGCGCAGCTCGGCGACGACCGCGTCGACGCGCGCGGTGAAGTCGGCCAGCGACTCGCCGCCGGGCACGTCGTCGGCCCAGACGTTCCAGCCCGGGACCCGCTCGCGGATCTCGGCGGTGGTGAGCCCCTCGAACTCGCCGTAGTCGCGCTCGCGCAGGCGCTCGTCGATGCGCGGGGCGGCGCCCAAGAGCTCCGCCGTCTCGCGGGCGCGCACGAGCGGGCTCGAGATCACCTCGTCGAAGCGCGCCGCGTCGATCCGGGCCCGCGCCGCTCGCGTCGCCTCCCGGCCCGCGTCGGTGAGCGGCAGGTCGATCGACCCGGCGAAGCGGCGCGCCACGCTCCACTCCGTCGGGCCGTGCCGGATGACGGCGATCTCGGCGGTCTTGTAGCTCACGCGCCCACCCCCAGTGCCTCGGCCTCGGCGAGCGTCGCCTCGACGTCGTCGGCGGTCCAAGCGCCCATCAGAAACGAAAGGTCAGCGACGGTGAATCGGTCACGCATGAGGTGGCAGTTCAGCAGGGCCCAGCGCACGTCGTCCGGGCTCGCGGGCTGGTCGAGCGCGCCGAAGCGCAGCGGCGCGCCCGCCTCGGCGAGCGCCCCCGCGATCCGCTCCGGCCGCTCCAGAAGGCCCTCGAGCCGGCCGCGGTGGTCGGCCCAGTCGGCGGTGAGCGCGGAGCGCAGCGCGTCGACGACCCCGGGCTCGCGCAGCCTGTCGAGCTTCTTCACGTACGCGTTCCAGCACTCCTCGCCCATCCTCCCGCTCGGGTCGAGCCGCTCGAACGCCGCGCGCACGGCGCGCTCGGCCTGGGCCTTGCCCGGCACCTCGATCTCGGCGCCCGCGTCGATCCGCGCCAGCGCGCGGCGCCAGACGATCGCGACGAGCACGGTGGCGACGCCCACCTGGGAGCCGTGCAGGGCGGTGTGCTCGCCGCGGGCCCCGTGGGCCATGTCGAGCATGTGGCTCACCGTGTGCTCCATCCCCGACGAGGGCGAGGTCTGCCCCGCCACGCCCATCGAGAGCCCGCTCAGCGTGAGGAACTCCGCGAGCCGCTCGAGCGCGACCGGATCGGAGGCGCCCACCCCCTCCGCGAGGGCGAGCAGCTCGTCGCCGTAGCGGCGCGTCATCACGGCCGCGTCGGCGTTCCAGCCGCGGTCGAGCCCGACCAGCGACGAGAGGTACCAGTCGGCGGGCGCGGTGAACATCGAGATCATGTCCCCGAGGCCGGAGCGGTTGAGCTTCGCCGGCGCCCCCGCGAGCACCTCGCTGTCCACGAGGAGCGCGCGCGGCCAGGCGCTCGCGACCGTTCGCTTCACCCCGCTCTTGAGCAGCACCGACTGGTCGTCGGCGAACCCGTTCACCGACGCGGCGCTCTGCACCACGACGTGGGGGCGCTCGCCGGCGGCGACCTTGCCGATGTCGCTCAAGGTGCCGGAGCCGACGGTCACGACCCAGTCGGCGTCCGCGCAGCCCTCGACGGCGGCGGCGACGGTCTGCTCGTCGGCGTGCACGTCGCCGTCGAGCACGACCTCGCTGACCTCCGCGCGCCCGCGCAGGAGGGCGGCGACCTCAGCCTTCACGTCGGCGCCGTCGGCTGTCCTGTAGGGCACCGTGTCGCGCAGCAGCGCCACGCGGGCGCCGGCGGGGACCGCGTCGGCAACCTCGCGGCGGACGCCCGCCCCGATGCGCACGCTCCCCAGGCCCACCCCCGGGTGCGCGAGGGCGGCCTCGATGTCGGCGGCGAGCGCCGGCGGGCTGGCAGGCGTCGACGTCACCGGCCCACGACCTCCTCCAGGGCGTTGAAGGTCCGGCGGTA
Organism: Solirubrobacterales bacterium; assembly: GCA_036564135.1. Taxonomy (GTDB): domain Bacteria; phylum Actinomycetota; class Thermoleophilia; order Solirubrobacterales; family 70-9; genus RSA11. The sequence continues at coordinate 5,632 of DATCLC010000166.1, read as the reverse complement.
CTCGCGGTACGCCTCCTCGTAGACCTCCGTGTAGCGCTCGTCCGGCTCGACGGGCTCGGGGGCGAGCTCGACGAGCGCGTCCGCTGCGGCGACCGGCGAGTCGAACATGCCGGCGGCCGCGGCGGCGAGCAGGGCGCCGCCCATCGCGCTCGTCTCGTCCGCCTTCACGCGGTGGATCGGCGTCCTGCAGGCGGTCGCCTTGGCCCTCATCCACAACGAGCTGCGCGAGCCGCCCCCCACCACGCGCACGGACTCGGCCAGGCCGAGCTCGGCGAGCCGGTCGTAGATGTCGCGGAACGCGAAGACGTTGGCCTCGACGATCGCGCGCGCCAGATCGCAGGCCTCGTGGTTCATGGACAGCCCCACGAAGGCGCCGCGCATGTGGTCGTTCCACCGAGGCGCCATCGAGCCTGAGAGCGCCGGGACGAAGCGCACGCCGCGCGCCCCGGGCTCGGAGCGCTCGGCGAGCTCGAAGAGCTCGCCCTGGCTCACCCCGAGGACGTTCTTGGACAGCCAGAGCGTGTTGCCGCCCGAGACGAAGCCGGGGTTCTCGATCAGGAACTGGCCCGCGACCGCGTGCGCGTGCGTCTCCACCAGGCGGGTGTCGTCGAACACCGGGTCGTCGCTCGCCACGCCCACGGGCTCGGCGGTGCCGACGATGTCGACCACGATCCCGGGCCGCACGCCGCCCGCGCCCAGGCACGAGGCGTGGTCGTCACCGGTGCTGACCACGACCGCGCAGTCGCGCGTGAGCCCGAGCGCCTCGGCCGCCTCGGCGGTGAGCGTGCCCGCGACCTCGTGCGCCTCGCCGATCTCGGGCAGCTTGGCGCGGTCGAGGCCCGCGGCCTCGATCAGCTCGTCGCTCCAGTCGCGCGCGCGGACGTCGTAGAGCAGCGTGGAGGACGCGTTGGCGTGGTCCTGGATCGACCGCCCGACGAGCCAGGCGACCGCGTAGCCGCCCACGGACGGGAGCTGGGCGGCCGCGGCGTAGACCTCCGGGTCGTTCTCGGCCAGCCACATCAGCTTGGGGGCCGTGTGGCTCGCGTCCAGGTTCAGCCCGGTGAGCTCGAACAGCCGGTCCGCGCCGACCGCCTCGCCCAGCCGTTCCACCTGGTCGGTCGCGCGCCGGTCGAGCCAGATGATCGCCGAGCGCAGCGGCCTGTTCCGGGCGTCGATCGGGACCACCCCGTCGACCTGGCTGGACAGGCCGATGTGCGTGACGTCGCCCGGGGAGATGCCCGCCTCGCTGACCACGGCGCGCACGGCGTTCGCCATCCCCGTGCGGTAGTCCGCGGGATCCTGCTCGGCCCAGCCGCTCGCCGGGTGATGCATCGGGTAGGCGTGCGAGGCGGTCCCCACGATCTCGCCGTCCGCCGAGATCAGCACCGCCTTGGCGCTCTGTGACCCGATGTCGCAACCGATTACGTAAGCCACCGCGTTCTCCTCAATTGACAGACTTCAGACGTCTGACTTTCATCCTAGACGTAAACCCGCCGGCCGGTCAAACGGGACCCCAGCCCGCTACGAGCGGCTCGCGGAGGCCGTGCTGGTCGCGCGCCGGTTGATCCAGAGCTCGAACACGTCGCTCGTATGCCACTCGAACGAGCCCATCACCGGCATCCCCGCCTGGTCGAAGTCGACCTCGTCGAAGAAGAGCAGCGGCGTGCCCTCCTCGACCTGCAGGTGCTTGGCCTCGCGCTCGCCCGCGAGCACGGGCAGGATGCGCGCCCTGCCGTTGCGCGCCCCGTGGTGCAGCTCCTCGAGGAAGGCGAAGAGCGACGCGGGCAGCTTGTCCCGCCGCTCCTCGGGCACGAGCCGCGCCGGGATGCGGTCGACGCTGTAGACCACCGGGCGGTCGTCAGCGAGGCGCACGCGCTCGACCGCGATGACCTTCTCGCCCTCCTCGAGGCGCAGGCGCTTGCGGTCCTCCTCGTCCGGGTCGCGCAGCTGTTGCGAGACCACCCGGATCGACGGCTCGAACCCCGCCGCCCTGATCATCTGTGTGTAGCTCAGGTTGTGGTCGAGCGCGTGCCGCTGCGGCACCCGCGCGAGGAACGTGCCCGTCCCGTGCTTGCGCAGCAGATAGCCCATGTCGATGAGCGCGCGGTAGGCCTCCCGGACGGTCGCCCGGCTCACCTGGAACCGCTCGCTCATCTCCTGCTCGTTGGGCAGGCGGTCGCCGACGGCGTAGGTGCCGTCGCTGATCAACTCGAGCATCTGCTCGCGGACTTGGTCTACAAGCGTGGGACGCTGGGCCGGCATCGGTCCGGGGACTCCTCCAAAGGCCAGAGGCGCCCCACATCTTATGCGCGCGAGGGGACCTCCCCGCGAGCGGCGGCCAGCGCCGTCCGCACCTGCGAGACCACGTCCCTTTCGCCCGGCAGGGCGCCCTCGAACACCGCGCCGCCGATCGTGAATCCCCAGGCGCCCGCCTCGGTGACGGCCACGATCTGCTCCGGCGAGGCGATCGAGCCGGCGACGATCACCGGGCCGTCGGCGGCATCGACCACGGCCCGGACGATCTCGAGCGGGTCCTCGGTCTTGTGCCGGTAGGCGAGCAGGTCCACCCCGGCGACGCCCTCGCGCGCGGTGAGCTCGCGCGCGTGCGACGCGATCTCCTCGACGGTGCCCTCCAGCACGCTCGGGTGGCCGACCACCGTGCCGGGGAAGGGCGCGAACTTGATCCCGGTGCCCTCGAGGCGCTCCAGCGCCTGGTCGACGTACTTGCCGCCGACGATCCAGTCCACGCCGGCGTTGATCGCCGCCTCGACCGAGCGCAGCTCGTCCTCGGCGGCCACCGAGACGACCTCGAGGTAGACGGTCATGCCCGCCTCGTGCGCCGCCTCGGTGAGCTCCCGCTGGCGCTCGGGCGAGGCGCCCACGTCCTTGAAGCCGATGTGCCGCAGGCCGGTGTCCTTGACCTGCTCGAGCACCTCCAGCGCGTTGTCCACCGTGCGGTCGTGGTGGGTGAGCATGAAGATGAATTCCGACATCCGGGTGTCCTCCTTCGTTGGTCAGGAACCTCGCTCCGCGGGCGGGACGAGGTGGGTGACGTCGGCGACCACGTGCGTCGGCTCGATGCCGGCGCCGGCGATCGCGTCGCGGCTGGTCGCGCCCGAGAGGACGAGCACCGCCGCCATGCCCGCCTCGAGGCCCATGAGCACGTCGGTCCGCAGGCGGTCGCCGACCATCGCCGCCTCGTGCGGCTCGACGCCGAGGCGGTCGAGGAAGGCGGCCGCCATGTGACGGCTCGGCTTGCCGACCACGGCCTCGGCGCGCGCGCCCGTGCACGCCTCGATCGCGGCGAGCATCGCGGCGCAGTCCGGCAGCCCCCCGTCCGGGGTGGGGCAGTACGGGTCCGGGTTGGTGGCGACGATCACCGCGCCCGCCCGGACCGCCTGGTAGGCGCGCAGCAGCTTGTCGTAGTCGAAGGTCCGGTCGAACGAGACGACCACGACCTCCGCGCCGTCGGGGTCGTCGCTCACCTCGAAGCCCGCCCCGCGCAGCGCCTCGACCACCACCGGCTCCGCCACCGGCAGCAGGCGGCGGCCCTCGTGCCGGTCGCGCAGGTAGAGCAGCAGCGCGTCGATCGACGAGACCACGTCCTCCGGGCTCGCCGGGATCCCCAGGCGCGTGAGCTTCGCCGCGTAGTCAGCGTTCGTCTCCAGCGGCTTGTTGGTGACGAACACGACCCGCGCGCCCAGCTCGCGCAGGCGCTCGACCGCCTCGGGCGCGCCCGGGATCGGCGCCTCGCCCAGATAGAGCGTCCCGTCGAGGTCGAACGCGTAGCCGCGGTAGAGCGGCACCGCAGCCGCTCGGTCGAGAGCCGTGGACTTCATACGTCAGAAGTCTAACGTCTGATGACTAGGGACGGCACGCCCGCGGCGGGGCGCACCTCGAGGCGGTCGAGCGCCGGGACGCTCGCGAACGCCCCCGGGTGCTCGGCCCCCACCGCGACGACGCGCACGCCCGCCCCCGCGGCGGAGGTGACCCCGGCGCGCGAGTCCTCGAACGCCAGGCACTCGCCCGCGTCCAGGCCGAGCAGCCCGACCGCCCGCCGGTAGGGCTCGGGGTCGGGCTTCGGCCTGTCGACGTCGCCGCGCGAGACGATCGCGGCGAAGCGGCCGCCCGCGGCCTCCGCCACGAGCTCGGCCACCTCGCGCTCCGAGGAGGTGACCAGCGCCTGGGGCGCGCCCGCGGCGGCGACCGCGCTCACCAGGTCGAGGGCGCCCGGCGCCCAGGGGATCCCCTCGGTCAGCTTGCGGAAGAAGATCCCCATGAGCCCCTCCTTGAGCTCCTCGACGGTGAAGCGCACGCCGGTCACCTCGGCGATCACGTCGCTTGCGATGTCCAGGCTCCCGCCGACGAGCCGCTTGCCCGCCTCGTGGCTCCACGGGAGCCCCTTGCTCTCGAGGAACTCGAACTCGGCCTCCCGCCACAGCCGCTCGGAGTCGACCAGCGTCCCGTCCAGGTCCCACAGGACGGCCGCCGGCTCCGCGAGGGTCGTGATTTCCGCCTCAGTCGTCATCCGTCGTCCCGCAAGCGTGAGGGCGGCGCCGTCCGTGGCGCCGCCCTCGAACCCACACCGTGACCTCTAGTGCGCGAGCTCCGCTTCCGCGGCCTCGACGATCGCCAGCTCGTCCTCGGCGCTCAGGTCGCCCACGCGGTTGCGCGCGACGGCGAAGTAGTACGCCAGGAAGGCGGCGAACACCACGACGCCGATCACGATCGCCAGCGGGTAGTCGAACGTGCCCGCGGGGATCAGCAGCGCGGCGAGCAGGAACGAGATCACCATCGTGACCCGGCCGCCCGGCGCCTTGTACGAGCGCTCCAGGTCGGGGCGCTTGGCCCGCAGGATCAGCGCCGCGACCATCATCAGCATGTACGAGACGGCGGCCACGAACACCGACAGCGTGACCAGGACCGGCACCGCGTCGGCGATCACCGCGTGGCCGAGGATGACCAGGACGTAGCCGAAGATCGCCGGCGCGATCAGGCCCCACGTCGGGACGCGGTGCTTGTTGAGCCGCGAGAGCCACTCCGGCAGGTACCCCGCGCGCGAGAGCGCGAAGGCCTGCCGCGAGAAGCCCAGGACGATCGCGTGGAAGCTCGCGACCAGGGCGGCGATCGCGAACAGCGCGACCACCGGGACGATCCAGCCGTGGTCGCCGAGCACGTTCTCGAGCGCGACCGTCAGCGGGGCCGCCGCGTCGGGCAGGTCCGAGCCGCCCACGCCGGCCGCGACCGTCAGCGTGGCGACGCCGATGACCGCCAGCGTGATCCACGAGAGCACGAGCGCCCGCGGCATGTCGCGCTTCGGGTCGCGCGTCTCCTCGGCCGCCATCGGCAGGCTCTCGATGGCGAAGAAGAACCACGCGGCGAGCGGCAGGGTCGCCCACAGGCCGCTGATGCCGTCGGGGAACAGCGCGCCGTCGGAGTACGCGTTCAGGTTGTCGACCGAGATCTCGGGGATCCCGACGATGCAGAACACGGCCAGGCCGACGAGCGCGATGAGCGTGAACACGAGCTCGAACCGAAGCGAGTTGCCCGCGCCCATCAAGTGGACCCCGACCGAGCCGATGTACAGCGCGGCCGCGCTGACCAGGATCGGGATCTCGGGGATCAGCACCTG
>DATCLC010000165.1:0-32848 GCA_036564135.1 Solirubrobacterales bacterium | reverse complement strand
CTCCTCGAAGGCGGCCTGCTGCTGGTTGTTCAGCACGTCGCCCGTGGTCGACAGGAACACGACGGTGTCGTAGCCGGAGAGGATCTCGGGCCTGAACAACGTCGAGTCCTCGGTGTGGTCGACCTGGAAGTCGTGCTGCTCGGCCAGGTCGTCCAGGGCATCGTGGCCGGCCGGGATCGAGTCGTGGCGGAACGCCGCCGTCTTCGAGAAGACGAGCACCCGGAAGCGCGCCTGCGGGTCGTCCGCGGGCAGCACCTTGATCGTCACCGTCTCGGTGTCGGAGTCGGTGCCGTCGGAGACGGTCAGCTTCGCCTGGTAGTCACCCGGCTCGGTGTACGTGTGCGTCGGGTTCTGCTCGTCCGAGGTCTCGCCGTCGCCGAAGTCCCACGCGTAGGTGAGATCGTCGTCGTCGGCGTCCGAGGCCTCAGCGGCGAACTCGACCTCGAGCGGCGCGAAGCCCGCGGTCGGGTTCGCCTCGAGCGAGTCGATCGTCGGCGCGTCGTTCTCGGACGGCGCGCAGTCGATCTGGCCGTCGAGCGCGAAGTACTCGAACCCGACCTCGGACCCCGGCGAGTTCACGCCGAGCGTGTAGATGCCGAAGCTCGGGGCGCTCATCGGGTTGGCGACCGTCTGCGCGATCGTCGTCCAGGCCTCGCCGTCGTACGAGTACTCGCCGGTATACGTCGTCCCGGACTTGCTCAGCCGCAGCCAGATGTCGTTGACCTCCGCCGGGATCGGCTGGACGTTCGGCTGCGGGTTCTGGACGGCCGCGTCCACCTCGGAGCGCAGCTCGATCCGGTTGATCCGCGACTGGTTCTGGTCCGAGATCACGTCGAGCTTGACGTAGTTGTCGTCGTCGACGTAGGCCATCAGACCGCCCTGCGAGTAGCCGCCGCTGAGCTCGCCCGCGAGGACCTTGGTCTCGATCGTCCAGTCGTCGCCGGCGTGATCCGCGCTCTGCAGGATGAAGTTGCGGGTGTTCGCCGGGTCGCCGGTCTGGTAGATGTCGCCCTCGACCGTCTCCACCCACAGGGTGCCGTCCTCGAACCGGAGCAGGCTCTCGTCGGGCCGGACGATGGCGTTCCAGCGGCCCGCATCCAGGCTCGGACCGTCGAACTCATCGCCGAAGCAGGTCACCGGCTCGCAATCCGGCTCGATCGTGACCGAGTGGAAGTCCGCGGTGATCTCAGCGGCGCCCGGCTGGCTGGTCGCCATCGCGAAGATGCCGATCTTCGGCTCCGGGATGCCGGTGATGTCGGTCTCGCCGACGGTGTTCCAGCTCTCGCCGTCGGCGGAGAACTGGGAGACCACCGAGATCCCGTCCTCGGACACGAAGCGCAGGTAGTACGTGTCCGGCACCCCGGACGCGCTCGTAGTCGCGATGTGGTTCGGGTTCTGGTTGGTCTCCTTGATCAGCTCGAAGTTGCGCGAGCCGTTCCAGACCAGGCCGGTCTTGATGTAGTTGTCGTCGTCGCCGTAGATGATCAGGCCGGCGTTCTGGTAGTTCTGCGACGGCGCCCAGGTCATCTGGGTCGTGATGCTCCACGGCTCGTCGCCGCCGCCCGGAAGCGGCTGCAGGATGATGTTCGGGAGCGCGTTCTCGCCCGCGTAGATGTCGGACGGCGCGGAGACGAGGTGCAGGGCGCCGTCGCTCACCGAGATGCGATCCGGCTCCTCCCGGACGATGAACGACCAGCGGTTGCGGTCGAGATCGTCACCGTCGAACTCATCCGAGCGGGTCGTCGTGCACGGCTGGGTGCCCTCCGGATCGACCCGGATCGTGACCGAGTCGCTCCCCTGCTCGTTGGTGTCGGGATCGGTGACCGTGACCTCGGCCTCGTAGACGCCCGGCTCGGTGTACGTGTGGACCGGGTCCTCCTCGTCCGAGGTCTCGCCGTCGCCGAAGTCCCACTCGTAGATCAGCTCGGGGTTCGGCGTGCCGTCGTGGTTGGTCCCCTCGGCGTCGAACTGGACCTCGAGCGGCGCGACGCCCTGGGTCGGGTCGGCCGACGCGGTCACCTTCGGCGCGGTGTCGGGGTCGTACTCGATCCGGTAGATGCCCGAATCGGGGTGATCCGCCTGGAAGCCCTGGCCCCACTCGGCGAGGTAGAGCGCGCCGTCGGGCCCGAACTCCATGTCCATCGGGCTCAGGTAGTTGAGGTTCGGGAAGTTCTGGATCGCCGTGGGCGTGCCGTCCTCGTCGAGGTCGACCGTCTTGATCCAGTCGGCGTTCCAGCTAGCGATGAACCACTTGCCGTCGAACTCCTCGGGGAACTTGATCGGCGAGGGGTTGTCCGGGTCGTAGTAGTACCGCGGGCCCGACATCGGAGCGCCGTCCGTGCCCAGGCCGGGGTGACGCGGGTCGGTCTCGCTGAAGCTCGCCCACATCGTCGCCGGGAAGACCGGCGGGAGGTTCGTGCGTCCGGTGTTGTTGGGCGAGTCGTTCACCGGGTTGTCGCAGTCGAACGGCCCCTTGGGCGTGCTGGTCTCGAAGTCCCAGTCGATGTACGGCACGGTCGCGCGCACGCAGTACGGCCAACCGGAGTTGATCGGCTCCTTGATCACGTTCCACTCGACGGAGCCGGCCGGGCCGCGGTTCGGGTTCGGCGAGCCCGCGTCGGGGCCGTAGTCGGCGAGGAGGTACCAGCCGGTCTGCTCGTCCACCTTGAAGCGGAACGGGTTGCGGAAGCCCATCGAGTGGATCTCGGGCAGCGTCAGCGGGTCATCGTCCTCGCCGAACATGTTGCCCTCGGGGATCGTGTAGGTGTCGCCGATCCCGGGGTCGGTTGCCGGCGGGATCGTCTCGAGGGGCTTGATCCGGAGAAGCTTGCCGTTGTGGTCGTTGGTGTTGGCGGACGTGCGCTGGGCGTCCCAGGAGGCGCGGCCGGGACGCTCGTCGATCGGCGCGTACCCGTTGGAGGCGAACGGGTTGGTGTTGTCGCCGGTCGAGATCAGGAGGTTGCCGTCGGGGTCGAACTCAAGCGCGCCGGCCGAGTGGCAGCAGGTCTCGCGGAGGTGGGTCCACTCGAAGATCGGCACCTCGGAGCTCAGGTCGAGGTTGCCGTTCTCGTCGAGCTTGAAGCGAGAGACGCGCTGGGTGAGCGTGTCGACTGGAGGGACGGAGTACGCGAGGTAGATCCAGCCGTTGAGCTCGTAGTTGGGGTCGAGAGCGATGCCCAACAGGCCGTTCTCCTCGAAGGTCGTGACGGGGACCGTGCCGATCTCGCGCGAGGTCTCGGTGTCCGGGTCCCAGACCCCCACCACGCCCCGGCGCTCGATGTAGAAGACCGTTCCGTCCGGAGCGACCTCGATCTCCATCGGGTTGAGGGTTGTGTCGACGAGCTGGACCTTGCGGAAGTCGTCCGCGTCGAACTGCGCCCACGCCGCGCTTGCACCAAGCAGGCTCGCGGCGAGCGCGATCACCACCCCAACGAACACAACCATCGTCCGTCGCACAGTCATCTCCTCCAGTTGCGATCGACCCCCGGCCGCGGACCAGCCGCGGCCGGGGCAACCTCTCCTTCCGTCCGGCGGGTTCCTAACACGGTGCGTTCGCGCGGATCAAGGACCGGAGGGCGCCCGCTGATCACGGACCTTTCATTTCACATCTCAGACCTAACAATTCCTTGCAAATCGTGGTTTTTGGGAGGGTGACCGTTCAGCCCTCGTTGCCGGACAGCGGCAACGAGGGCTGAAAGCCGGGGCGCCGTGTCGAAGGCGCGGAGCGCTACGGGCTCAGGCCGCCCGAGGAGTCCGCCGGCGGGGTGCCGCCGCCGGTGTCGCCGCCGCCGTCGGAGGGTGCCTCCGTCGCGGGCGGCGGGGTGGTCTGCGCCGGGGGCGCGGCCTCCTGAGGCGTCGTGGCGGGCGGTGCGGTTGCACCCTCCTCCGCGGTGCCCTCCTCGGTGTCGGCCGTGTCGGTGCCGGGCTCGCCGAACTCGCCGCACTCGCGGAAACCGAAGGACTCGGCGGCGCTCGCGGCCCGCTCGCGCGCCTCGGCGATCGCGGCCTCCGCGGTGGCCTGCGCCTCGGCGTCGCCGCGCTCGAGCGCGGTCTGCAGCGTGTCGAGGCCGTCGACCAGCCGGTTCATCTGGCGCAGGAAGCGGTTGAGCGAGCCGGGCGCGTCGGCCGGCGGCTCGAGCGACTCGAGGCGGACGAGCGCCTGCTCGGTGAGCTGCAGCTCCTCGAGGATCGCGTCCTCGGCCGCGGGGTCGATGCGGTTGATGGAGGTGTTGGCCTCGGCGCAGATCGCATCGGCCTGGTCGATGTACTGCTCCTGGGTGAGCGGCTGGGCGCCACCGGCGCCGGTCGCACCGACGGGGGTGATGGGCGACTCCTCGTCGTCTCCGCCGCAGCTGCGGATCAGCAGGATGAACAGGATGATGATCCCGACGAGGATGGCGAGCGCCACGAGGCGCCGACGCATGTAGATGTCCATCTCCATCGGCGCCCCACGGTAACAGAGCGGGTTTCGGTCACCCGGAAGCCGCTTTCCGCGTGAAACGCCGGTTTCGCGGCCGCCCGTGGCGGCCGCCGCGAGCGCCGGCTCGCGCCGGATCGCTCCCTAAATGCGAAGAGACCCCGGGTTGGGGCCTCGATCAAGCTGCGGGGCAAGGACTCGAACCTTGAATTCCAGGGCCAGAACCTGGCGAGTTGCCAATTACTCCACCCCGCAAATTCGGCCTCAACGATAGCGACTGCGCGCGCGTTTTTTCTACCCGACGAGCTCGAAGAGATCGGCGTCCGGATCGGCGAGCTCGGCCCGCCGCGCGGACACGTCCGCGCCACTCTCGATCAGCCCGCGGGCGGGGACGAGGTCCTCGGATCGACCACAGGAGAGCGCCCCGACGACCCGCCCCGCGCGCAGGTAGAAGGCCGCGAACGCACCGTCCTCGAACGAGCCGCGCAGCACGACCTCGTCGTACTCCGGCGCGTATCCCACGAACTCGAGCGACGCCCAATCCGCGAGGTCGCTGAAGAAATACGGGACGACGTCGAAGGGCCCCTCCTCCTGACCGAGCATCGCCTGCCCCGCGTAGCGTCCCTGCTGGAGCGCCGCGTCCCAGTGCTCGACGCGCAGCCGACCGTAGCGGGCGCTCGCGTACGAGCAGCAGTCGCCGGCCGCGTAGATGCCGGGCGCCGAGGTCTCAAGGCGCCCGTTGCAGACGATCCCGTCGTCCACCTCAAGCCCCGCGCGCCGCGCCAGCATCGCTTCCGGGCGCACGCCCGCGCCGATCACCACGACGTCGCCGGGGACCTCCTCCCCGCCGTCGGTCACGACCGCGGACACGCGCCCCTCGCCGCGGAACTCGGCCAGCGACACGCCGGGCACGAAGCGCACGCCGTGCTCGGAGAGCAGCCCCTGGAAGTAGCGCCCCACCTCCGCGCCGAAGACCCGTTCGAGCGCGACCTGCTCCTGCATGACGACCGTGCACGACTTGCCCAGCGCCGTCAGCGTCGCCGCCACCTCGCAGCCGATGTAGCTGCCGCCGATCAGCACCACGCGCTCGGCGTCCTCGACGTCCGCGCGGATCGCGTCCGCGTTGCCGAAGGCGCGCAGGTAGTGAATCCCGTCCAGCTGCGCCCCCTCGGCGCGCAGCAGATTCACCATCGCCCCGGTGGCGAGCAGCGCCTTGCCGAAGCGCACCTCCTCCCCGCCCTGGACCTTCGCGACGCGCTGCTCCACATCGAGCGCCATCACGCTCTTGCCGGTGACGAGCTCGATCTCGTTCTCCGCGTACCACTCCCGCGGGTGCACGTATGCGTCCGCGCGTTCGCTCGCCCCGCGCAGGTACTCCTTGGAGAGCGGCGGCCGTTCGTACGGCGGATCCGGCTCGCGGCCCACCAGCAGGATCGACCCCTCGGCGCCCCGGCGGCGCAGCTCCGCCGCGCAGTAGGCGGAGGCCATCCCGCCTCCGATGAGCAGGAAGTCGACCTCCCTCAACGGCGCTCGCCCGCCGGCCCGAAGTAGGCCGTGAGGTCCTCCTCAAGCTTCGGATCGAGGACGGCGAGGATCTCGTCCCCCGCCTGCAGAACGGTGTCCGCGGTCGGCACGAAGCCCTCGCGGTCACGCAGCACCGAGATCAGGAGCGTGCCCGCGGGCAGGTCCAGGTCGCCGACGCGTTTGCCCGCGGCGGGCGCGTCGTCGGCGAGCAGCATCTCGATGATCTCGAGCCGCTCCTCGGCGAGGTCGAGCAGGTGCACGAGCCCGTACTCCGGCACCTCGTGCTCGATCAGGCGCAGGATCAGGTCGGTCGCCGAGACCACCGGGCTCACCCCAAGCAGGTCGAAGTGCTCCCTGTTCCGGGGGTTGTTTACTCGGGCGATGATCCGGTCGACCCCGTACTTCTCCTTGGCGACCTGGCAGATGAGGATGTTGTCCTCGTCGTCGCCCGTCACCGCGATGACCATGTCGGCGCGCTCGATCCCCGCGCGCTCGAGCACCCAGAGCTCGGACGCGTCCCCGTACTGGATGTTGTGCTCGAGCTCCTGCTCGACCGTGGCGTAGCGGTCCCGGTCCTCCTCGATCAGGGTCACCTCGTGCCCCTTCTCGAGCAGCTCTCGGGCCAGGTTCCAGCCCACCTTGCCCGCGCCCGCGATGATCACGTACATCCGGTCAGCCATCGCCTAGACCTCGTCGTGCTCGAAGTCCACCGGTCCCTCGGGGGGCGCGATGCCGGCGACGCGCTTCGCCGCCGCGCGCACCTCCTGCTCGAGCATGTCGATCGCGACCCGGGTCGGGCAGATCGTGTGCACGCCCTGCGCCTCGTACCACTCCGCGCGGAACGGGTCCAGCACGCGCGCGATCACCGTGGGCACCCCGAACCGGCGCTTCGCGATCTGCGCGATCACGATGTTCGTGTTGTCGCCGTCGGTGGAGGCGACGAACGCGTCCGCGCGCTCGATCCCGGCCGCGCGCAGCGCCTCGATCTCAAGCCCGGTGCCGACCGTGAACTGGCCGCCGAGGTCCTCCCAGGGCTTCTCGAGGCCGATTTCGAGCCGCGCGTGCGACTCCGGGTCCTCGTCGAGGCAGGACACCTCGTGCCCCTCGCGCAGCATCGTCCGCGCCAGCGCCGAGCCGACCCTGCCAACTCCAACGATCAGGATGAACATCGACCCCGCACTCTACTGCGGCGACGCGCGGCGCTCGCCCGCGACGGCGGCCTCGCGACCGGGCTCGGTCTCGGCCGCCGGTGCGGTGATCAGCACCTCGCACGGCGCCTTGCGCAGCACCCCCTCGGTCACCGGCCCGATCTCGGGCGGGCGGGCTCCGGCGCGCGCCCCCAATAGCGCCCCGCCGCGGATCTTGCTCGGCGGCTCGCCGCCCATCACGATCGCCTCGGCGTTGCTCTCGCGCGCGGCCTGCACGATCCCCGCGGCAGCGTCGCGAGCCCGCACCACGCGGGCGCTCACCTCCACGCCCTCGTACTCGCTCGCGACGTCGTAGGCGCGCGCGAGCGCGGCGTTGGCAGCCGCGGCGCGCTCCTCCGACGGCGGCGAGTCGAGCGGCACCGTCAGCGGCAGCTCCATCACGTAGATCAGCTCTACGCGCGCGGGCGGGCTGTCCGGGTCGATCTCCGCCTCCGCGAGCCGCCCCGCCGTGCTCACGATGTCGTCGTCGAGCTTGGTACCGAACACCGGCACGAGAATCGACTGGTACTCGCCGTCGTCGAACTCCTTGACGAGCGCCTCCGCCGGCACCTCAACGCGCTGCGTGAGCGAAACCCCTTGGACCACGCGCCTGTAGATCACGTAGCCGAGGACGCCGAAGACCATCCAGCCGCCGCCGACCCAGCGCGCCTCCTCGTGCAGCACGACCACGCTGAGCCAGGCGAGCCCGGTGAGCAGGGCGCCCGCGAGCGCCGCTAGCGGCACCGATGCACCGCGGACCTCGACGTTGAACGGCATCCGGTACGGGCGCGGCGCATCCGGGCGCTTCGCGCGGAGGCGCAGTACTGCGCAGTGCGCGACCGTGATCGCGAGCGTCGCCCCGAACGCGTACACGCCGGCGAGCATCTCGACGTCGCCCGGGATCGCGAGCGCGACAGCGATCGCGGCCGCCCCACAGATCGCCACGTACGGCGTCGCGTGGCGCCGGTGGAGCTTCCCGAGCCAGCTCGGGATCTGGCGGTTCGTGGCGAGCGTGTAGACGTGGCGCGAGAGCGCGAGCATGGCCGTCGTTGCGGCCACCACCAGCACGCAGGGCGCCACCACGGCCACGGCGATCTCGAAGACGGTCGCGAGCCACCCGGGCTCGAAGCCGCGCGCCACGCCGATCAGCGGCGCCTCCTCGAACTCCCCGCCGAGCGCGGTCGTCGCCGTCCCGTCGGGGGAGGTGGCCACGGGCACGGCGCTGAGCGCGACCGCCGCCAGCGCCGCGCACATCAGCGGCAGGATCAGGCCGAAGCGCAGGGCCCGCTTCGCCTCCGGCCCGGTGATGCGAACGTCGGGCGCGAGGTTCGCCGCCGCCTCGATCCCCACGAACGCGACCATTGCGATCACGAGCGCGTAGGCCGCGTTGCCGGCGCTGGGCGCGTCCGGGAAGCTCAAGTGGTCCGTGAGGAGCGCCGGGTCGAACACGACCGCGGCGCCGACCGCGATCAGCGCGAGCTGGAGGAGCACGTCCACCCCCGCGAGCGCGAGCAGCAGCCCCTGGCGGCGCACGCCGGTCGCCCCCACGACGTTGAGCCCCGCGACCGCCGCGATCACGGCGATCGCCGTGACGACCTCGCCCACGCCCCCGCCGAACCAATCCCAAGCCGCGGCAAGGTAATGCGGGACCGAGATCGCGGCGAGCGCGACGACGAGCACGAAGTCGACGATCAGCGCCCAGCCCGCGATGAAGCTCACCAGCTCGTTGAACCCGTGGCGGGCGAGGTTCGAGGCGCCGCCGCGAGCCGGATACATGAGCGCGCCCTCCGCGTAGCTCGCCATGGCGAGCACGAGCAGCACGCCGGCGGCCGCGAAGATGAGCGGCGTGAGCCCGAGCGCCCGGCCGGCGACCGCCCCCAGCGCAACGTAGATCGAGAACCCCACCGCCGAGTAGGCGACGGCGAGCAGCAGGGGCGCGCCGAGCAGCCTCGCGACCGGCCGTTGTGGCGGCACGCTCATCCGCGCAGGGCGAGGTAGAGGCGCCCGGCCCCGAGCGCCACGAACAACAGACCGATCCACAGGCCGGTGGCCGCGAGCCCGCCGCCGCGCGCGAGCGTGATCACGACCATCGCGACTCCGAACCCGAGGATGATCGCCGCGAACAGGCGCGTCGCCCCGCGGTAGACCTCGTCCGGGCGGGGACGCTTGGGCGGGCGCGCGCTCACGGGGCGGCCCCCTCGGGATGGGCGGCGACGATCACCCGGCAGGGGCGCTCGGCGAGCACCGTGCGCAGCGTCTTTCCGTAGAGCGGCTGCCCATTGCGGTAGCGCAGCGGGACGACCACGGCGGCCGCCTGCAGCTCGCGGGCGCGATCGGTGACCACCTGGCCCGTCTGCCCGGGGCGGACGCGCACCACCGTGCCCGTGATGCGCTGGCCGCAGATCAGCTTCGCGCGCTCGATCTTGCTCTGCGCCTCGGCGTCGGCCTCCTCCATCGGCGCGTCGAGCGGCAGGTGCGTGGGCACGGTGACGGGCGCCAGCACGTGGATCGCCCGGCGCCGACGCGCGGCGAGCGTGCGGGCGGTGGCGACGACGTCCTCCGGGAACGGCCCCTCCTCGAGCACCAGCACGACGCTGTGGTACTCGACCTCCTCGACGCCGAGCGGCTCGAGCGTCTCGACCTTGACCGTGCGCGTCGGGCTCAGGCCCTGGTGGCGGCGGTAGAGCAGGTATCCGATCGCCCCCGCCACCATCCAGCCGAGCCCTGCCGCGAGCGTCGCGAGGTTGAGCGCGATCACCACGATCCACGCGGCGAACGTGCCGATCCCGCCGACGATCGCGGTGAGCGGCAGCGAGACGCCGCGGAAGCGGAGGTCGAGCGGCGGGCGCCACGGGCGCTTTCGGTCCGGCTGCACATGCCGCAGGCGCAGGATCGCGACGTGCGCGATCGTGAACGAGAGCATCGCGCCGAACGAGTACATCGTCGCCAGGAAGTCCGTCTGCCCCGGCGCCATGGCGATCGCGGCGACGGCGGTGAAGACGATGATCGCGACGTACGGCGTCTTGAAGCGCGGGTGGATCCGCCGCAGCGCCTCGGGAAGCTGGCGGTACTGGCCCATCGAGAACGTGAGCCGCGAGAGCCCGATGATCGCCGCGTTCGTCGCCGTGAACAGGATCACTCCAGCGAGGACCGCGACGTAGCCGCGCAGCACGTCGGTGAGCCCCTGGTCCACCCCGAGGTTGTTGACGATGCCGAGCACCGGGTTGTCCGCGTAGGTCGTGCCGAGCTCGGTCGTGTGGACGCCGGAGGGGCTCTCGGTGACCGGCATCGCAGAGAGCGCCACGAGCGGCAGGAGCAAGTACAGGATCACGACCGCGAAGACGACGAAACCGGCGCCGCGCGGGACGGTGCGCGACACGTCGCGCGCCTCCTCGGCCATGTTCGAGATCGTCTCGATCCCGGTGTAGGCGATCATCCCGATCGCGATCCCGAGCGCGAAGTCGCCCCACGTCGGCGCCACGCCCAGGTCCACGTTGCTGACGAGGGTGTCCGGGCTGAAGACCAGGACGAGGCCGACGACGACCAGCAGGATCTGCGTGAACAGGTCGCCGAGCGCGAGCACGAAGTTCACGCGAGCCGACTCCTGCGTGCCCTTGACGTTGATCGCGGCGAGCACGGCGAGCAGCAGGGCGGCGACCAGCACGTCCCACGGCGCCTCGCCGAGCGGCTCCCAGAAGGTCGCGAGGTAGTGCGGCACGAAGAACGCCGAGATCGCCGCCGTGATCACGTAATTGAGCATCTGCCCCCAGCCGGCGAGGAAGCTCGCGAGCTCGTTGAAGGCGTGCCGCGCGAAGTTCGAGGAGCCGCCCGCCTCCGGGTACATCACCGTGCCCTCGACGTAGGTCGCGGCCGTGCAGATGAAGATCAGACCGGCGATCGCGAAGGCGGCGGGCGTGAGGCCGAGCGCGAAGGCGGCGACCAGGCCGAGGGCGTAATAGATCGACGAGCCGACGTTCCCGTATGCCGCGGAGAACAGGGCCGAAGTGCCGTGGACGCGGCGCAGCGCCTCCTCGCGTGGATGCCGCTCTGCCAATGCCGAGCGAATATAGGCCGCGCGCGCCGGGACCCGCTCCGCAGCGCCTCCTCGTTAAGGTGCGGGCCATGCCGTCTGAGCTGATCCACACCTGCTACCGAGTCCTTGATCTCGACCGCTCGATCGATTTCTACGAGAAGCTCGGCTTCGAGGAGATCCGCCGTGTCCCGATCCGCGATGAGGCGACCAACGTCTTCATGGGCCTCCCCGGCGACGGGCCGCGGCTCGAGCTGACCTACAACCACGGGCGCACCGAGCCCTACGAGATCGGCACGGGCTACGGGCACATCGCGATCACCGTGGAGGACCTCGACGGCACGCTGGAGCGCCTCGCCGAGGTCGGCATCGAGCCGGAGAAGCCGCCGTACCGCGTACGGGAGGGCGGCTCGCGCCTCTGCTTCGTGCGGGACCCGGACGGCTACCGGATCGAGCTGATCGAACGAAGCTAGGCGCCCGGCCCATGCCCCGCCGGGCGGTCACGCGCAGCGAGCTCGCGCGCGAGCTGCGCGAGTTCGGCGTGGCGCCGGGCGGCGCGCTCATCGTGCACACGCGCATGAGCGCGCTCGGCTGGGTCGTGGGCGCCGCCGAGACCGTGGCCTGGGCGCTGCTCGACGCGCTCGGGCCCGAGGGGACGCTGGTGGCCTACACCTCGTGGGAGGAGCACGCCTACGATGACGCCGACCGTCCCGAGGGGCTGGCTGAGGCCTACCGCGCCGGCCCGCCCGTCTTCGACCCGGCGACCTCCGAGGCGGTGCGCGACCACGGCCGCGTCCCCGAGCGGATACGGACCTGGCCCGGCGCGGTGCGCAGCGCCCACCCCGAGGCGAGCGTCGCCGCGCTCGGCGCGCGCGCCGAGTGGATCGCCCACCCCCACGCCGACGGCTACGGCCCCGAGAGCCCGTTCGCCCGCCTGGTCGAGGCCGAGGGTCAGGTGCTCATGCTCGGCGCACCCCTCGACACGATCACGCTCCTCCACCACGCCGAGGCGATCGCCCGCGCCCGCGGCCGGCGCGAGCTCACCTACACCGTCTGGGTCCGCGAGGGCGATCGCGTGGCCGAGCGCACGATCACCGACATCGACACCCGCGACGGCGCCTACGACTACGCCTCGCTCAAGCTGGACGTCGACGAGTTCGAGGCGATCGCCCGCGACGCGCTGGCGGCGGGGATCGGGACGCGGGGCAAGGTCGGCGAGGCAACCTGCCACCTCTTCGAGGCGCGCGCCCTCACGGAATTCGCCGTGGCGTGGCTCGAGGAGCGCTTCGGGCGCGCCTAGCGCGCCTGATCGGCCATTCGAGATCGCGCAGGTTGGCCGGTAGGAGCGGCATAACTGCGCCAACTCGAACGGCGCAAACGCGAAACGGCCGCCCCGCGCGGGGCGGCCGTTTCGAGAAAACGCGGTTCGGCGCGCCTCAGACCATCAGCGGGATGATCAGGATCGCGACGATGTTCGCGACCTTGATCATCGGGTTGATCGCGGGGCCCGCGGTGTCCTTGTAGGGGTCGCCGACCGTGTCGCCGGTGACCGACGCGGCGTGGGCCTCGGAGCCCTTGCCGCCGAAGGCGCCGTCCTCGATCAGCTTCTTCGCGTTGTCCCACGCGCCGCCGCCGGCGGTCATCGAGACGGCCATGAACAGGCCGACGACGATCACGCCGATCAGCAGGCCACCGAGCGCCTCGACGCTCAGCAGGCCGACGACCACGGGGATCACGATCGGGATCAGCGACGGGAGGATCATCTCCCGCTGCGCGGCGGCGGTGACGATGCCGACCGTCTCGCCGTAGTCGGGCTTCTCGGTGCCCTCCATGATCCCCGGGCGCTCGCGGAACTGCTTGCGCACCTGCTCGACCACGGCGCCGCCGGCGCGGCCCACGGCCTCGATCGCGAACGCCGAGAAGAGGTAGACCATCAGGCCGCCGATGAGCAGGCCGATCAGCACTGCCGGATCGGCGATCGAGAAGAAGAAGCCCTCGCCGCTCTCGCGGAAGAGCTCGATCTCGAAGGCGTTGAACAGCACCAGCGCGGCGAGCGCGGCGGAGCCGATCGCGTAGCCCTTGGTGACGGCCTTCGTCGTGTTGCCGACCGCATCGAGCGGGTCGGTGACGTTGCGGACGTCCTCGGGCAGCTCGGCCATCTCGGCGACGCCGCCGGCGTTGTCGGTGATCGGCCCGAACGCGTCAAGCGCGACGATCAGGCCGGTCAGCGAGAGCTGCGCCATCACGGCGATGCCGATGCCGTAGATCCCGGCGAGCTCGTTCGCCGCGAGGATCGCGAGCGCGATCAGGATCGCCGGGGCCGCGGTGGCCTGGAAGCCCTGCGCCAGGCCCTGGATGATGTTGGTCGCGTGCCCAGTGACCGACGACTGGGCGATCACGCGCACCGGCCGGAAGCGCGTCGACGTGTAGTAGTCGGTGATGATGAACAGGCCGGCCGTGACCACGATGCCGATCAGCGCGCAGAGCCACAGGTCGGCGACGGACGCGCCAGCGAGCGCGCTCTCCGGATCGAGCACGCCGAGGTTGAGCGCGTCGCCCATCATCCAGTCGGTGACCGGGTAGAAGGCGGCCGCCGAGATCACCGCGGAGACGATCAGGCCGCGGTAGAGCGCGCCCTCGACCCGCTCGGTGTTCGTCCGCACGCTGAGCGCGCCGATGATCGAGGCGATGATCGCCACGCCGCCGATCACCAGCGGGTAGAGCGCGACCTCACGGCTGAAGTCCTCGCCGAAGGTCAGCACGCCGAGCAGCATCACGGCGACCGAGGTGACGGCGTAGGTCTCGAACAGGTCCGCCGCCATGCCGGCGCAGTCGCCGACGTTGTCGCCGACGTTGTCGGCGATCACCGCCGGGTTGCGCGGGTCGTCCTCGGGGATCCCGGCCTCGACCTTGCCGACGAGGTCGGCGCCCACGTCGGCGGCCTTCGTGAAGATGCCGCCGCCGAGTCGGGCGAACACCGAGATCAGCGAGCCGCCGAACCCGAGACCGATGAGCGCGTCGACGGCCTGCTCGTCGGTCTTGTCGGCGAGCACGAGGATCCCGAAGTACGCCGCGACGCCAAGCAGCGCGAGCCCGACGACCAGCAGGCCGGTCACCGAGCCGCCCTTGAAGGCGACGTCGAGGGCGGGTGGCACGCCACCGCGCGCGGCCTCTGCGACGCGCGCGTTGGCGCGCACCGACAGGTTCATGCCGATGTAGCCGGCCGCGCCCGACAGCGCGCCGCCCAGGAGGAACCCGATCGCGACGAACACGTCCTGGACGATCAGCAGCAGGATCGCCAGCGGGATCGCGACCAGTCCGATGATCGTGTACTGGCGGTTGAGGTAAGCCTTAGCCCCTTCCTGAACGGCGCCCGAGATCTCGCGCATGCGGTCGTTGCCGGGCGACTTGGCCAGCAACCGCCGCGTGACGACCGCGCCGTAGATCACGGCAGCGCCCGCGCACAGCAGCGCGATCAGAACGCCGTAGTCGGTAAGGAAGTCGGTCAACTTCTTTCCTTCCGGTTGATTGCGTGTGTATGCGTGGCAAAGCCGCCCGGACGAGGGGCGGCCAAAGAGCGCCCGGAGTCTATCTGTTCAAGCCGCGGAAACGGCGCAACAGGACACCCGTTATGCCCAGTCCCCACGCCGTTTGGCGCGCGCGGCTAGTCGCGCCCGGGCACCCACAGGCCCGACGCCGGGCCGCCGCCTCGCGAGCTCGGCGGGGGCTGGGACGGGCCCTCCCCGCTGCTGCCGGAGCCGCCGGCGCCGCCGCCCTCGCCTGAGCCCCCCTCGCCGCCACCGCCGCGCGCCTCGCGCGCGTACAGCAGCTGCAGCTCGGACAGCGCCGAGCGGATCTGGTCCGCGACCTCGCCCTCGATCAGCTCGAGCAGACGGCGCACCGCCTCGATGCCGATCCGGCCCTGCTCCAAGTCGCGCTCATCGGCCTTCGCGATCCGGCGCGCGCTCAGGTTGATGATCGATGCGGCGCTCTCGACGAGCAGATCCTGGACGCGGACGCGCCGCAGCTGCTCCTCGAGCCGCGCGCGGAGCTCCTCCTGCGAGGGCTGCCCCTCGGGCTGGGGCTGGTCCGGTTGGTCGGAAGTGGTCATCGCGTCGTCCTCGCCTCCACTCGTTGGTCAGTCGCTTCGCGCCAGGGCCGGAGCATACGTCCGCTTGGTCTCCTCGACCCCGGCGCGGTAGATCTCCTCGATCGACCGACCGGACTCGAACGCCGCACGCGCCCGCTGCGCCCCGTTGAGCTCGAAGGGCTCGAACTCGGCGCCGATCCGCTCGCGCGCGGGCGCGCTCCACTCGACCAGGCGCTCGACCAGCGCCCGCGTCGGCACCACCGCTCCCCCGCCGCGCCAGTCGATCATCTCGCCGTCGAGGCCGTAGCGGATCGCGCGCCAGAGGTTCTCCTCGATCTCGCGGCCACGCAGCGGCTCCGGCAGCCGGCCCTCGTCGTAGTCGAGCGCGGCCTGCGCGATGCAGCCCGCGATCAGCGCGGCCAGCGCGAACGACTCGTCGCCGCGGGTCTGCGCGTCGCAGATCCGCAGCTCGACCGTCCCGAACGAGTGGTGCGGTCGCACGCTCCACCACAGCTGCGTGGGCTCGACGATCGAGCCCGTGCGCGTGAGCGCGTCGATGAAGCCCGCGTACGCGGCCCAGCTCCCGAACGGGTCGTGCACGCCGCAGCGCGGGAACGTGCGGGTGAAGATCTGGGTGCGGACCGAGTGCAGGCCGGTGTCGCGCCCGTCGAGGAACGGCGAGTTCGCTGACAGCGCGAGCAGCGGCGGGAGCGTCTCCCGCAGGAAATCCGCGACGGCGACGGCGCGGTCGGCGCCGCGCACGCCGACGTGGACGTGCATGCTCCAGGTCTGGTTGCGCTGCGCTACCCAGCGCAGCTCGCGCCGCAGGCGGGTGTAGTGCGGCGTGTCGATGATCCGCTGATCGAGGTAGCTGGCCCACGGGTGCGTGCCCATCGCGGCCAGGGCGAGGCCCATGCGCTCGGCGAGGGCGAAGAGCCGCGCCCGCCGCTCGCGCTGGAGCTCAACCGCGCCGCGGAAATCCTGGGCCCGGCCCGAGCGGATCTCGATCTCGGTGTCGATCAGCTCGCCGGCGGCAGATTCGGCGAGCAGCTCGTCCTCCTGGCAGAGGGAGAACATGTCCTCGAAGCGGTGGGCGAGCTCCAGCGTCGCCGGGTCGACGATCGCGAACTCCTCCTCGAGGCCGATCGTGAAGTCGGTCGAGGTCTCGAACCGCTCCCGTACCGCCTCCAGGTCGAGCCCCGGATCGACGGCCTGCCCGGCCCTTTCGTCCATTCAGGCGAGATAGAAGTAGAGGGCGTAGAGGAGGTCCACCGCGGGGCTCGAGGTGTGGACCGTCACCTCCGGCGGCACCTGGAGCAGGCGCTCCGAGTAGTTGAAGATGATCTTCACCCCGGACTCGACCAGGCGGTCCGCCACCTCTTGAGCCGCGCCCGCGGGCACGGCGAGCACGCCGACCACGACGTCCTCCTCGCTCACCACCCGCTCGAGCTCGTCCAGCCCGAGCACCTGCACTCCGCCGATCGTTTGGCCGATCTTCTTGGGATCGACGTCGAAGATCGCGACGATCTGGAAGCCGTGGTCGGCGAAGATGTCCGAGGTCGCGATCGCGCGACCCAGATGACCGGCCCCGAACAGCGCGATGTTGTGCTGGCCCGAGGTGCGCAGGATCTTGCGGATCTCCGCGACCAGCGAGTCGACCCGGTAGCCGACGCCCCGCTTGCCGAACTTGCCGAACCCGGAGAGGTCGCGGCGGATCTGGGTCGAGTTGATGTGCGTGTAGTCGGCGAGCTCCTGGGAGGAGATCGTCTCCTTCCCCATCTTGCGCGCCTGGATGAGCACCTGGAGGTAGCGCGACAGCCGCGCGGCGACGCCGAGCGACAGCCGCTCACCGTCGGCGGCGCCGTCCCTACGCGCGACCGGGTCGATGGTTGTGGAGCTCGCGCCTTCCATGCTCGTCCGGGAGGAAGTATGTAGCAGGGCCGACTCCAAAGCCGCCGCATCCGGTACCAGCTCGCTGATCACGGCCCCGTCCAGCGTGATCACCGGAATTCGCTCCAGATAACGGCGCAGCAGCTCCTCGTCGGCTTCGATGTCGACCTCGCGCAGGACCAGATCCGGGCTGTCCGCGACGAGCGGCTCGAGCAGCTCGCGCGCCTCGTCGCAGAGGTGGCAGCCGGGCCGCCCATAGAGCACGAGCTCGCGCGCGCTCATACCCAGGCGTCCCAGTCGAGGTACCCGGGGTACGGGGTGGGCTCGGCCGCCTGCGCGGCGGCGGCGATCATCGCCGCGTTGTCGGTGCACAGCTCGAGGGGCACCAGCTTCAGCGGCAGGGCCCGCTCCGCGCAGAGCGCGCCGACCCGCTCGCGCAGCAGCGCGTTGGCGGCGACGCCGCCGCCCAGCGCCACCGCCGGCCAGTCCCCCACCTTCAGCGCGCGCTCCAGCTTGGCGACGAGCTGACCGACCACGGCGGCCTGGTAGCTCGCCGCGAGATCCGCTTTGCGGGCGTCGAGCTCGGCGTCGGAGAGCTCGCGCGTCGCGTAGAGCAGCGCGGTCTTGAGCCCGCTGAAGCTGAAGTCGAGCGAGCCGTCGCGGCTCATCGCGACCGGGAAGTCGAACGCCTCGGGGTCGCCCCGCTCGGCGAGCCGCTGGATGGCGGGGCCGCCCGGGTAGCCGAGGCCCAGCAGCCGCGCGCCCTTGTCGAGGGCCTCACCCGCGGCATCGTCGAGCGTCTGCCCCAGCACCTCGAACGAGCCGGGCTCGCGCACGCCGGCGAGCAGCGTGTGGCCGCCGCTCGCGATCAGGCAGAGGAACGGCGGCTCGAGGGGGTCGGGCTCAAGGAAGTTGGCCGCGACGTGCCCGTGCAGGTGGTCGACCCCGATCATGGGCAGCCGCCGCGCGCTCGCGAGCGCCTTGGCCGAGCTCACGCCCACGAGCAGCGCTCCGATCAGCCCCGGGCCGCGCGTCACCGCGACCGCGTCGAGGTCGTCCCACCCCGCGCCGGCCTGCTCGAGCGCCGCGCGCACGACCGGGTTGATGAGCTGCACGTGGTGGCGCGAGGCGACCTCGGGGACGACCCCGCCGTAGCGCTCGTGCGCCTTGGCCTGCGACGAGATCACGTTCGAGCGGATGCGCGCGCCGCTCACCACCGCCGCGCAGGTGTCGTCGCACGACGTCTCGATGGCGAGCACGGTGCGCTCGGCCAGGCCGGCGCTCGCCATCAGCGCGGAACGGGGTCGAGCCACATGATCACGGCGTCCTCCCCGTTGTCCTGGTAGTAACGCGGCCGGTGGCCGGCCGGCTGGAAGCCGAAGCGCTCGTAAAGCTCGATCGCGCCCGCGTTCGAGGCGCGCACCTCGAGCGTGACCCGCGCGCCGGGGCCGACCTCGGCGAGCAGGCGGCGCAGCAGCGTCGAGCCGATGCCCTTCCGCCGGTGGTCGGGCGAGACCGCGATGTTCATCAGATGCCAGACGTCGGCGTAGCGCGAGCAGACCAGGTACCCGACGAGGCCGCGCTCGTTGGTCGCGGCGAGGCAGATCCCCGTGGGCTTGCTGAGCTCCAGCACGAACATCGCGAGCGACCACGGCGTCGGGAACGAGCGCCGCTCGATCGACAGCACGGCGGGGAGGTCGCTGTAGACCAGGCGGCGGATCGAGACCCCGGGCCCGGCGGGACCGGTTTCAGTCGCGTGCGCTGCGTCCACGATCTCGCTCACGCCATAGCTCCGCGTCGGGTCGTCTCAGGTAGGTCGGTTCGATGCTCTCGGGCGGACCCGCGGTCGCCGCCGTCGCGAGCTTGCATACCTGCCGCGCGCGTACGAGGTGGGCTGCGTCCGCTCGGTCGAGAACTCGCGCGCCCTCCGACTCGAGCACCTCGGAAAATCGTAGCGCTCCGTCACCCGCGGCCAAGGGCCCGGCTTCCAGCTGGCGAACGGCTTCGGCAAGCCGCTCCGGGGGCACGACCATCGGCGCCCAGAGCTGCTCTCCGGCCTCGTCGTAGAGGGCCGCGAACGCCTCGCCGCGGCGGGCGTCGAGCACCGCGAGGTACGGGCCCTCGCCCGGATGGTCGGCCGCCATCCCCGACGCGAGCGCGGCCAGCGAGCCCACGGGCGCGATCGGCAGGCCGCGCGCCTGGGCCAGCGCCCGCGCAGTCGCGATCCCGATCCGCAGGCCGGTGAACGTCCCGGGCCCGACCCCCACGCCGATCAGCTCGATCCGCTCCCAGCCCCCGGCCTCGCCGACGAGCTCCTCCACCGCCGGGAGGAGCGCGGTGGCGTGCCGCGGCCGGCCGCCGGGCTCGGGCTCGACCGTGCGCTCGCGCGGCCCCTCGCCGGGCGCGGTCACGGCGACGGAGAGGTAGGAGGTTGCGGTGTCGATGCCGAGGACGACGGGCACGCGCGGGAGCGTACGCGGTCGCGGCCCGGCGTCAGCGCTCGCGCTGCACCTCGACCTCGCGCGCGTCGCCGCCCGCGTGCCTGAGCACGACGCGGGCCGCCACCCGCACCGGCGGCAGCTCGGCCGCCTCCGGCCACTCCACGAACGCGATCGCGTCGGGCGTCAGGTACTCGTCGAAGAGCCCGGGCTCCTCGTCGGGCGACCCGGCGAGCCGGTAGAGGTCGAGGTGCGAGACCGGGCAGCGCTCGCCCTCGTAGCGGCGGCCAAGCGTGAACGTCGGCGACACCACCGGCTCGCGCACTCCGAGCGCGCGGCAGGCGCCGCGCACGAAGGTGGTCTTGCCCGCGCCGAGCTCCCCGCTCACCAGCACGACGTCGCCGGGCTCGAGCTCGCGCGCGAGCTCGGCGGCCAGCCGCTCGGTCTCCGCGGCGCTCTCGGTGCGCCGGGTGCTCACGCGAAGAGGTCGAGCTGGGCGGGCTCGTCGGCGCCTTCGGGCTCTGGCCCGGGATCGGGCTCCGGCAGCGGCTCCTCCAGCAGAGCCGGGAGCTTCGCGAAGTCCTCGCGGAGCGCTTCGACCAGGGCCGGGGTGCGCAGCGCCGCCGCCGGGTGGAAGAGCGGCATGACGAACACCGGGCGCCCGCCAAGCTGGTGGAGCTGGGGCGTGCCGTGGACCCGCGTGATCCCGGCGGGGTTGCGCGTGAGCAGCTTCGTCGCGAAGTTGCCGAGCGTGCCGATCACGCGCGGCTGGATCAGCTCGATCTGGCGCTCGAGGTAGGGGCGGCAGGCGTGGATCTCCTCCGGCTGCGGGTCGCGGTTCCCCGGCGGCCGGCTCTTGAGGACGTTGGCGATGAAGACGTCCTCTCGGCTCAAGCCGATCTCCTGGAGGAGCTGGGTGAGCAGCTTGCCGGCGCGGCCCACGAACGGCAGCCCCTGGCGGTCCTCCTCGGCGCCGGGCGCCTCGCCGACGAACATCAGGTCGGCGTTCGCGTCCCCGGCCCCGAAGACCGCCTTGGTGCGGGTCTCGTGCAGCGGGCAGCGCGTGCACGCCTGGACCTCGCGGTAGAGCTGGATGAGCTGCTCTCGGCGCGCGGCGGCGTCGTCGCTCATCCGTCCCCTCCCCCGGCCGCACGGCGCGCGCGCTCGCGCGCGCGGCGCCGGGCCTCCTTGAAGCGCGCCTTGGTCCGCTCACGGAGCTGCGCGTTGCGGCGCTCCTGCTTGCGGGCCTCGCGCGGCGTCTTGACCAGCTTCATGGGCGCGGCCGGCGGCGAGAACAGCCTGCGGGTCTCGGGGTGCCCGCAGGCGCGGCAGGGCACCGACTCCGTTCCCGCGTCGACGAGCTCATCGAAGCGCTCGCCGCAGCGCTGGCACTGAAACTCGTAAACCGGCACCGCCTCCGATCGTAAGAGACGGACCCGCCGGATGTGAGGCCGCGAGTCGGCAAATTGCGGCCAAAGCCGCGGCGTCTCGTCATACTTGGCACTAGCCGCGACCCGCATCGCGGGCGTGGACTCCGGGCCAGCGCCCATCCCAACGACTGCCGATCTGACACCGACCGGTATCTCCATGCGAGAACTGGAACGGGATCTCCCACCGACACCCGCCTCCGTCGCCGACGCGCTCTCCGGGCGCTTCGTGGTGGTCGGCCGGGGCCGCGCCGGGGGCGCGATCGCCGGGGCCGCTCGCGCAGCCGGGCTCGACGTGGCGCTCGCGGGGCGCGCGGACGCTGCCGCGCAGACCACCGATGCCGCGATCGTGCTGCTCTGCGTGCCCGATGACGCGATCGCCGCCGCTGCCGAGACGGTCGCCGGCGCCGATCCCGCGCCGCGCTTCGTCGGCCACACAAGCGGGGCCAGCGGCCTCGACGAGCTCGCCCCCGCGACCGCGGCGGGCGCGCAGGCGTTCTCGCTGCATCCCCTGCAGACGATCCCCTCACCGGAGACGGACCTGGCCGGCGCGCCGTGCGCGATCGCGGGTGAGACGGCGGAGGCCGAGGGGGTCGCGCGGGCGCTCGCCGAGCGCCTCGGCATGGAGCCCTTCGCGGTCCCGGAGGAAAGCCGCGCCGCCTACCACGCGGCGGCCTCGATGGCCTCGAACTTCCTGATCGCGCTGCAGGAGTCGGCCGCGGAGCTGATGCGCGCGGCGGGGGTCGAGGATCCGCGAGCCGCGCTCGCCCCGCTGGTGCTGCGCACGGCGGCGAACTGGTCGGAGGCCGGCGCCGAGGCGCTCACCGGCCCGATCGCGCGCGGCGACGAGGGCACGGTCCGGCGCCACCTGGAGGCGCTGCGCGAACACGCGCCGCATCTCGCTTCGCTGTACGAGGAGCTCGCGGAGCGCACGCGCGCGATCGCGCGCGGGCGCGAGGAGGAGCCGCGGTGAGCGTCCAGGTGATCCGCACCAAGGACGACCTGCGCGCCGCCCTGCGCCCGCGGCGCCGCGCCGGCGAGACGATCGGCCTGGTGCCGACGATGGGCTATCTGCACGACGGGCACCTGGCGCTGATCCGCGCCGCGCGCGAGCGCTGCGATGTCGTGGTGATGAGCCTGTTCGTCAACCCGACGCAGTTCCGCGAGGGCGAGGATTTGGAGAGCTACCCGCGCGACGAGGAGCGCGACTTGGCGCTCGCCGAGGAGGCGGGCGCGGACATCGTGTACGCGCCGTCGGTTGAGGACGTCTACCCCAATGGCTTCGCGACCTGGGTGGAGGTCGGCGGTGGGCTCACCGACGTGTTGTGCGGCGATCCCGGGCGGCGCGGCCCCGATCATTTCCGCGGGGTGACGACGGTCGTGGCCAAGCTCTTCAACACGGTCGAGCCCGACGCGTCGTTCTTCGGCCAGAAGGACGCTCAGCAGGCGATCGTGATCCGGCGGATGGCGCGCGACCTCGACTTCCGTACGGAGATCGTCACCGTGCCGACCGTGCGCGAGCCCGACGGCCTCGCGATGAGCTCGCGCAACACCTACCTCTCCCCCGCCGACCGCGAGCGCGCCCCTGCCCTGTACCGCGCGCTGCGCACC
Organism: Solirubrobacterales bacterium; assembly: GCA_036564135.1. GTDB lineage: Bacteria > Actinomycetota > Thermoleophilia > Solirubrobacterales > 70-9 > RSA11. The sequence continues at coordinate 10,234 of DATCLC010000165.1, read as the reverse complement.
GCCCAGGAGGCGGTCGAGGGAGGCGCGAGCCTCGACGACGCGCTCGCCGACGCGCGCCGCGTGCTCACCGAAGCGGGCATCGAGCCGGAGTACCTGGAGGCCCGCTACGCCGACGACTTGACCCCGGCGGCCGCGTTCGACGGTCGCCCCGTGCTGGTTGCCGTGGCCGCCCGCGTGGGCGCCGCGCGCCTCATCGACAACGTGGTGCTTGGACCTCCCAGCGAGGCCGAGACACCCGCCGAGTGAAAGGAATCCCATGCAACGGCAGATGCTGAAGTCGAAGATCCACCGGGCCACCGTCACCGGCTGCGACGTCGACTACGTCGGCTCGATCACGATCGACGCCGAGCTCATGCGTAGCGCCGATCTGCTGCCGAACGAGCAGGTGCACGTCTGGGACGTGACCAGCGGGGCCCGCTTCGTGACCTACGCGCTCGAGGGCGAGCCCGGCTCGGGCACCGTGCAGGTGAACGGCGCCGCGGCCCGCCTCGTGGAGCGCGGCGACAAGGTGATCGTGGCCTCGTTCGCGAGCTATGACGCCAGCGAGCTCGAGGCGTACGATCCGGTGGTGGTGCACGTCGACGAGGCCAATCGGCCCGCCCGCGTGGACTCGCACGCGGGCCTGCTGATGGACTCGCCCCTGGCCGCGGAGGTGGCAGCATGAGCAAGCATCCCGAACAGCCCGCAGCTGGCGAGCACGCGCCCGCGCGCAAGCCCGTGACCCTCCCGCAGCTCGCGGAGATGAAGCGGTCGCGCGAGCCGATCGTGATGGTGACCGCGTACGACTACCCGTCGGCCCAGGTGGCTGAGGAGGCCGGCGTCGACATCGTCCTCGTCGGCGACTCGGCGGCGATGACCGTGCTTGGCTACGACTCGACGGTGCCGGTCGGCATGGACGAGATGGTCATGCTCTCGGCGGCCGTCCGCCGGGGGCTGCGCACGCCCATCCTGGTCGGCGACTTGCCGTTCGGCTCGTACGAGCGCTCCAACGAGCAGGCGGTCGAGAACGCGCAGCGGCTGATCAAGGAGGCCGGCTGCGACGCGGTCAAGATCGAGCGCGGCGGCGCATCGGTCGACCGCGCGCGGGCGATCATCCGCGCCGGCATCCCGGTGATGGGCCACGTCGGGCTCACGCCACAGACCGCGACGGCGCTCGGCGGCTTCAGGGCGCAGGGCAAGACGGCGGAGCGCGCCGCGCAGATCGCCGAGGAGGCGCTCGCGCTCGAGGCGGCCGGCTGCTTCGCGATCGTGTTCGAGGCCGTACCCGCGGCGATCACCGAAGCGATCATGCCCCGCATGGAGATCCCGGTGATCGGCATCGGCGCCGGCGCCGCGACCGACGGCCAGGTCCTCGTCTTCCACGACCTGCTCGGGATCTTCGGGGGCCACACGCCGAAGTTCGTGAAGCGCTTCGCCGACGTGCGGACCGAGATGGTGCGCGGCGTGCGCGCCTACGCCGAGGAGGTGCGCGCGGGCACGTTCCCCGGCGCGGAGCACATCTACAGCGTCGACCCCGCCGAGCTGGCGGGCTTCAAGGAGTGGCTCGACCAGGAGACGCTCAGCGGGGGCACCTTCAGCCACGCGGACTGGGACTGGGGCCCGTAACCACCACCCCCTTGATGCGAGGCGGATCTTTGCGGCATGGGCCTAAAGATCCGCCTCGCTTGCGCCGTGCCGATGCGAAGCCGATCCTTGCGGCATAGGGCTAAGAATCCGCCTCGCTCGGGGAGCGCTGCGGTTCGGGTCCGCGGCGTGGGGCCGGGGGTTACGGGCCGACGGGGACGTTCGAGCGCAGGGTGTCCAGGCGCCAGACGCCCTCGTCGAGGATGAGCTCCGCGCGTAGGCGCTGGCCGTCGTAGACGCCGCCGCGCGTCCGCACCACGGCCTGCGCCGTGGACTCGGGCGTGACCACGACCTCGCTGACCCTGACCCGGTCGGCCGCCGCCTTGCCGGACTGCGCCGCGCGGCAGCCGGCCTCGTCGCCGAACGCGCGACGCACGTAGCGGGGCGTGACGAACTCGACGCAGGCGACGTCGGGGTCGACCGTCGTCAGCACGCGCTCGAGCGTCGCGGCCACGGCCATCTGATCGGTCTTCGGGTCCTCGGCCGGCTCGTCGGTCGCGTTGGTGGTCGTGGTCTGGCCCCCGGCGCCCGTGGTGGTCCCGTCCTCATCGATGACGGCGGGCGCCGTCGTGGTCTCCGGCGGCTCGTCGTCGCCTCCGCAAGCGACCAGCGCCATCGCCATCACCGCCAGGAGCGCCGCGCGGCGACCTCCACGAGTGTTAAGAGGTGCAAAACCCAAACTCACAGAAACCTAACGCATCGCCCGGCGGCGCCGGTCACGCGCCCTTGAACTCGATCTCGCGGATCACCCGCGCGGGCGCCCCCGCGGCGATCACCCCCGGGGGGATGTCCTTGGTCACCACCGAGTTCGCGCCGATCACGGCGCGGTCGCCGATGGTAACCCCGCCGGTCACCACGCAGTTCACGCCGAACCAGCAGTTCGAGCCGATGCGCACCGGTCCGCGCGGGATGAAACCCTGGTGGGTGATCGGCACGTCGGGATCGTCGTAGCGGTGGTCGGAGTCGCCGACGAAGCAGCCGTTCGCGAACATCACGTGGTCGCCGATCTCGATCGACTCGAGCGCGGCGAGCATCGTGCCCCGGTTGAGGAAGCAGCCCGCGCCGATCTCGATCCGCGCCTCGGGCGCCATCGTGATCCAGCAGCCCGGCTCGAGCAGGGTCCCCTCCCCGATCCGCAGCCGCCCCTCGTCGAGCGCCTCGAGCAGCTCGCCCTCCACCGGCTCGCGGATGTAGAAGCCGCCGCGCGCCGCGTGCGCGCGGAGCCGCCAGCGGCGAACCAAGCGCCGGTTGCGCTCGTACCAGCGCCGCTTCGCCCACCAAAGGCGCCACCCCTTGAGATCGGCCATGGCGGGAAGCTTCGCAGGAGCGGGGCCGCGGCGCCCGGCGCGCCGCGGCCCGCCCCCTTTACGGCTCGCTCCCCAGCAAATGGCTCAGGCTGCGGTGCACGAGGTCGGCGCGCGCGTCCGCGCCGTCGACGGCCTCGAGCCCGAAGCCGAACGTGAGGCTGTCCGGCGTCGCGACGACGGCGCCCTCGGCGAAGCCCACCGACGTGGTGCGCTCCCAGCTGTTCGGGTTGGGGCCGCTGCCCTCAGGCGGCTCGCCGACGGCCCAGCCGTCGAGCGGGTCCTCGTCCTCCTCGAACGAGGTGCTGCCCTCGCCCGTCGAGATCTCGACCGAGTCGATGAAGGCGCCCAAACCCTGGAACGCCCAGTCGCTCGCGTATGAGATCGAGACCTCGACCTCGGACCCGGCGTACTGGCTCAGGTCGATCTCCACGTCCGTCCAGCCGGCCGAGCGGCCCGTGAACCCATGCCACTCGCCGCCCGTGTCCGGGTTCTGGCCGGAGCAGTCGGCGCCCTGGTAGCGCTCGAGCCACGGGTGGACCTCGAACCAGCCCTCCGCGCAGCTCTCGCCGGTGTCCGTCGTGGTCGCACCGTTCTCGTCGGGCAGCGTGGTCCAGTCGTCCTCGCCCACCGTGTGCGCCTCGACGAACATCCAGTCCCAGTCGGGCTCGATGTCGTAGGACGTCCGGAAGGTGAGCGTCGGCTCATCGGCCGCGTCGACCCCAGTCAGGTCGATCGTCCGCGTGAACCGCTTGAACGCCATGTCCGCCTGCCGCGAGTACACGTAGTACTCCCCGTCGTCCGGGTCGAACGAACCGGCGGCGCCCTCCCACAGCACCGGAGCGGCGCTCTCGAACTGCGGGAAGGTGTCCGGCCGCAACAGGCTGCTCGTCGTGACGAACGCCGCGGTGTGGACTTGGTTGCCGGCGCTCTCCGCGCCGTTCAGCGTCCAGGTCTCGCCCGCGAACGGATCGTCCACACCCTCCAGCGGCACCGGGTCGCCCTCCGAGTCGGTGCCCGCGTCCGAGCTGTAGACGTAGGCCCCGAGGAAGTACTGGAGGAAGTCGTTCTTGTCGGCGATCAGCTGGCAGCGCTCGAGCACCAGCTCGCCCTCCACGACGCACTGCTCGTTCGCGATCGGGTCGAAGAACTGCGCGCCCGCGATCCCGTTCTCGAGCGCGCCGGCCCACTGCCCCGTGTAGAGCAGCTTGCCGCCCTCGTTCAGGTACTCGCGCACCTCGAGCACAAGGTCGTTGGCGAGCCGCGAGGCGTTGCCCGGCCCCCATCCGGGCTCGCGCAGCACGAGGTCGTTGCCCGTGTACCAGAGCACCGCGTCGAAGTGGCTCAGGACGCCGAGGTGGTCGGGCGCGCGGCGGCCCCGCGCGTCGATGTCGTAGACGGCGTACGTGTGGCCCGCGTCGGTGACGGCGTCGGTGAAGTACGAGAGGTAGTTGGGGGTCTGTGGATCCGAGCTTGGGTACGGCGGATCCGCGCTCGCCCCGGTGCGGTCCTCGGCGGCGAGAATGAGCACCTCGGCGCCCGTCTCGCCCGTGACCTCGAACGTCGTGGCCTTGGATTTGCGCTTGCCCGCGGTGAACCAGTAGGTGACCTCGTCGCCCAGCTGCAGGTCCGGGATGGTGCCCCGCAGGTAGCGGTAGTAGGCGTCGTACTGGTTGCCGCCGTAGCGCTCGCCCACGGGCGCGCGCTTGGTCGGCACGCTCCGCTCAGGCCCGTCGTTCACCCGGTAGCGCAGGGTCACCTTGCCGAGCGAGCGCTTGGCGAGCACCTCGACGGGCTGCTCGCCACCGCCCGCGTACGACTCCAGCACCCGCAGGTCAGACAGCGGGTTGTTCGCCTTGTACGGGTCGGTGTCCGCGACGTTCAGGTAGAACGGCTTGACCTTGATGCCAGCGTGGGAGACCGGGTCGTCCGGGTCGCGGGCCGAGCGCGCGAGGTTGCGCGCGAAGCGCAGGTTGCGCTCGAACTCCTCGCGCACGAGCTTCGGGTTGTCGGGGAACACGAACCCGCAGCCGTCGCAGCCCTCGTTGAGCTCGACCGTCCACGCGAGCACGTCGTGCTGGGCGTGCGCCCAGTCCGTGAACTCGCCGTTGGTCGTGTAGAGCTCCGCCGCCAGATCGGGGTCGAAGCCCGGCACCGCCGGGTTCTCGTCCGTGCCGCTGAGGGCGACGTAGATCGGGTCGTCCGCCGTCGGCGTCTGCAGCTGCCAGCCCTGCGGATAGAGGATGAGCGGCCCGAAGGAGTGGTAGGAGATCGCGAACCGGAACTTGGCCTGAGTAAGCAGCTTCATGTCCGCCCGCGTCTCCGGCTCGGACGCAGGCCCCGAGCCCCGGTAGGTCTCGTTGGAGGGCTCCGACGAGGAACCCTCCTCGTCGTAGCCCCAGCGCTCGGGGTAGTTGCGGTTCAGGTCGATCCCGTCGCCGGGCTCAATCTGCCCGTTGCCGTTCACGTCGCGCAGGTTCTTGCGCCAGAGCCGCTCCTCCTCGAACGTGAACTGGTAGCCGTCGGGGTTCACGACCGGCACGAACCACAGCTCGCGGTTCGAGAGCAGCTTCCGGATGGCACGGCGCTGCTTGTAGTTCGCGATGAACCAGCGCGCCAGCCGCCTGGTGACCTCGGTGGAGATCCACTCGCGCGCGTGAGTCGTGCCCTGGTAGAGCACGGCGGGGCGCTTGCGAGGCTTCGTCTTGCGCGCGTTCTTCGTCACGCGCAGGGCGAGGATCGGGCGGCCCTGAAGCGTCCTGCCGATCCGCTTGAGCTGGACGAACTTGCGGTTGCGCTTGGCGAGCTTGCGCAGCTCCGCCGCGATCCCGTTGGGCCCGTCGTAGGGCCGGTAGACCTTGTACCCGCCGCGGGCCTGTGCGGCCGCCGCCTGCGCCTGGGTGCGCCCGCGCGCGTCGCGCCAGACCTCCAGGTCGATACCGCGCTCCGCCACCGCGCGGCGCTCGCCCGGGCTGAGCACAAGGGCCACCCGCGCGCCCTCGGGGGTGAGCTCGTCGACGGTCACGTCGTAGCCCTCCGCGGTGAGCTCGGCGAGCTGCTCGGGCACGAGCGTCGCCCGGTACATCTCGAGCGCCCCGCCTCCTCCGGCGCCGGCGTCCGGGCGCGCCCCGGCCCCCGGGGGACCGAAGACGAGCATGATCACCGACAACCCCCCGAGCGCCAGCAAACGCTTCACAGACCTCTCTCCTCTCGCGGCGTTCGGACTACCCGGGTCGCACGTATCCGCTCGCCGGAATCCTCAAACGCACCGCAACGGCGCGGGAGGAAGGCCGGGTCCTAGGCGCCGACCGCCGTGCGCCTGCGCCGGCCGCGGGACACGCGCTGGACGCGCGGCTCCTCGGGCTCGACCAGGTCGGCCAAGAAGCGGCCCGTGTGGGAGTCGGGGATCCCCGCCACCTGCTCGGGCGTCCCGGTGGCGATCACCTCGCCCCCGGCCTCGCCGCCCTCCGGGCCGAGGTCGATGATCCGGTCCGAGCACTTGATCACGTCGAGGTTGTGCTCGATCACGAGCACGGTGTTGCCCTGGTCGACGAGCCGGTCGAGCACCTCCAGCAGGCGCTCGACGTCGCCGAAGTGCAGGCCGGTGGTGGGCTCGTCGAGGATGTAGAGCGTCCGCCCGGTGGCCACCCGGCTGAGCTCGGTGGCGAGCTTCACGCGCTGCGCCTCGCCGCCCGAGAGCGTGGTCGCCGGCTGGCCGAGCCGGATGTAGTCGAGGCCGACGTCGTGGAGCGTCTGCAGCCGGCGCTTGAGCTTCGGGATCGAGCTGAAGAACTCGAGCGCCTCGGCGACCGGCATGTCGAGCACGTCGGCGATCGACTTGCCCTTGTAGCGGACCTCGAGCGTCTCGCGGTTGTAGCGGCGCCCGTGGCACTGCTCGCACGGCACGTACACGTCCGGCAGGAAGTGCATCTCGATCTTGATCTGCCCGTCGCCGCGGCAGACCTCGCAGCGCCCGCCCTTGACGTTGAACGAGAAGCGGCCCGGCTTGTACCCGCGCGCCCGCGCCTCCTTCGTCTTCGAGAACAGGTCGCGGATGTGGTCGAAGACCCCGGTGTAGGTGGCGGGGTTCGAGCGCGGCGTGCGGCCGATCGGCGACTGGTCGATGTTGATGACCTTGTCGATCTGGTCGAGGCCCTCGATGCGGTCGTGCGCCCCGGGCCGCAGGCGGGCGCGGTGCAGGCGGTTGGCGAGCGCCCGGTAGAGCACCTCGTTGACCAGCGTGGACTTGCCCGACCCCGAGACGCCGGTGACGCTGCACAGCACGCCGAGCGGGATCGAGACGTCGATGTCCTTCAGGTTGTGCTGGCGCGCGCCGCGCACGACGAGCTCGCCGCGCGGCTCGCGGCGCTCCTTCGGCGGGGTGATCGCCCGCTTGCCGGCGAGGTACTGCCCCGTGAGCGACGCCTCGACCCGCTCGATCTCCTCCGGCGGGCCCTCGGCGATCACCTCGCCGCCGTGCTCACCGGCGCCTGGGCCGAGGTCGACGATGTGGTCGGCGGCCCGCATCGTGCCCTCGTCGTGCTCGACGACGATCACCGTGTTGCCCAGGTCGCGCAGCCGCTCGAGCGTCGCGATCAGCTTCTCGTTGTCGCGCTGGTGCAGGCCGATCGACGGCTCGTCGAGGATGTAGAGCACGCCGACGAGGCTCGAGCCGATCTGGGTCGCGAGCCGGATGCGCTGCGCCTCGCCGCCCGAGAGCGTGGACGCGGCCCGGTCGAGCGAGAGGTAGCCGATGCCGACGCTCTCCAGGAACGAGAGCCGCTCCTCGATCTCGCGGACGATCATCCGGGCGATCGCGCGCTCGGTCTCGGTGAGCTCCAGCGCGCGGATCCACTCGAGCGCGGCGCTGGCCGAGAGCGCGGTGAACTCGGCGATGTTGAGCCCGCCGACCGTGACCGCGAGGCTCTCGGGGCGCAGGCGCGCGCCGTTGCACGCGGGGCACGGCTGCAGCGCCATGAGGTCCTCGATGCGCTCGCGGGTGTTCTCCGAGTCCGTCTCCTCGTAGCGGCGCTCGAGGCTGCGCAGCATGCCCTCGAAGCGCACGTTGTAGGTGCGCCGGCGCCCGAAGCGGTTGCGGTAGCTGACCGTGTAGCGCTGATCGCCCGTGCCCTCGAGCAGGAGCCGGCGGTCCTCCTCGCTGAGCTCGCGCCAGGGCGTCTCGGTGTCGATCCCGGCCGCCTCGGCGACCGCCTCGAGCAGGCGCCGGTGGTACATCGACGCCGCCTTGGTCCAGGGGTCGAGCGCGCCCTCCGAGATCGAGAGCGTCGGGTCGGGGACGATCAGCTCTGGGTCGATCACCCGCTGGAAGCCGAGGCCGTGGCAGCGCTGGCAGGCGCCGTGCGGCGAGTTGAACGAGAAGATCCGCGGCTCGATCTCCGGCATCGACGCGCCGCAGTTGAGGCAAGCGAAGCGCTCGGAGAAGACCAGCACCTGGCCGCGCTTGCCGGCGCTCGGGCCGGTGAGCACCCTGCCGCCGCGCCCGTCCCCGTCGGTCACGTCCTGGGCCGCGCGCCCGGCGCCGTCCGGGCCGCGGTCCGGCAGCAGCTCGACCTCGATGATCCCGTCGGCGAGCTGGGCGGCGGCCTCGATCGACTCGGCGAGGCGCTTGCGCACGCCCTCCTTCATCACGAGCCGGTCGACGACGATCGAGATGTCGTGCTTGAACTTCTTGTCGAGCGTGATCTCCTCGTCGAGGCGGCGCAGCTCGCCGTCGACCACCGCGCGGGCGTACCCCTGCGCCCGCATCTCGGCGAGCAGCTTCGCATACTCGCCCTTGCGCCCGCGCACCACCGGGGCGAGCACCATGAAGCGGGTGCCCTCCTCCAGGCTGAGCACGCGGTCGGTGATCTGCTCGATCGACTGACCCTCGATCGGCGCGCCGCAGTTGAAGCAGTGCGGCTTGCCGACCCGCGCCCACAGCAGGCGCAGGTAGTCGTAGATCTCGGTGACCGTGCCGACGGTCGAGCGCGGGTTGCGCGACGTGGTCTTCTGGTCGATCGAGATCGCCGGCGAGAGGCCCTCGATCGAGTCGACGTCGGGCTTCTCCATCAGCCCGAGGAACTGCCGCGCGTACGAGGAGAGCGACTCGACGTAGCGGCGCTGGCCCTCCGCGTAGATCGTGTCGAACGCGAGGCTCGACTTGCCCGACCCGGAGAGGCCGGTGACGACGATCAGCGCGTCGCGCGGGAGCTCGAGGTCGATCCCCTTGAGGTTGTGGGCGCGTGCACCGGTGATCGTGATCTTGCCGCTGCCGCTGCCCATGCGAACAAGTGTACGATCCGGGTCAGTCGCCAACCGGGGCCCGCTGCGGCCTAGCGGGAGGCACGCGCGAGCACGTCGTCGAGGAGCCCGTCCAGGTCCTCGAGGTCGTATTCCTCACGCAGCCGCGCCGCGATCTCGTCCCGCGACGCCCCGTCGAGCGCCATCTTCACGGCGACGATCCGCGCGGCGGTGGCGTCGTTGGAGCGGCCGCCGTTGGCGGCGGGCTCGGGCCGGTCGGGCTGCTCGGGGGCCGGCGGCTGGATCTCCGGCGCGGGCGGCATCGGCTCGGGCTCCTCCGGCGGCGAGGGCTCCGGGACGGGCGCCGGCGTGGGCTCGGGGACCGGCGCGGGGCCGGGGCTCGGCTCGGGCTCGGGCGGCGCGGGGACCTCGGCGCCGGGCTCGCCGCCGAGCCTGCCCTCCAGGCCCGCGAGCGCCTGGCGCACCTGCGCGAGCCGCTGCTGGGCGTCGCGCTCGGCCCGCTGGCGGATCTCCTCCGCCTCGCGCTCGGCCTCGGCGATGATCTCCCGCGCCTTGCGCTCGGCCTCGGCGAGGGCCTCGCGGATCCGCGCGCTGACCTCGGCAACGACTCGCTCGGTATCCATCGGTTGGACGTTAGCGCGGTTGGGGCGCGCCCGGGGGGCGAAGCGCGATCTTGCGGAAGACGCGGCGCACCCGCGGCCGGGGGTCCGCGGGTGCGCCGTTGCCGGGGGGATGGGTATGTGGTGAGGCGCCTTCGCCTCTGTTGTGGGGAGAGCTTGGGTCAGGCGCGCGCGGGCTCGGGCGCGGGCGCTCGCGGCGCCTCGGGCTCCTCGCCGCCCTCGGGGTCCGGCGGCAGCTCGCCGTGGAACTCGAAGCGCGAGCGCGGCAGCCACTCGAGCCAGCTCGGCAGGTACCAGTTCCACTTGCCGAGCAGCTTCATGGTCGCCGGCAAGAGGACCGCGCGGATGATCGTCGCGTCGATCAGGATCGCGAGGGCGAGCCCGACGCCGGTCTGCTTGAACTCGACCGCCGAGAGCGTCGCGAAG
>DATCLC010000164.1:0-16169 GCA_036564135.1 Solirubrobacterales bacterium | reverse complement strand
CTTCTTGCGCCAGCGGCGCGCGACGTCGGCGGCGGTCAGGTCGCGCACGGTGCGGTCGAGCACCGAGAGCGCGACGTCGCGCCCGTCGCGGATCACGTGGACGAAGCGCGCCTCGGGCAGCGCCCGCTGGATCAGCTTCATTCTCTGCACGTACGTGGGCGTCTTCTCGCCGTAGCGCGGCTTGCCCTGGCGCTCGGCGTAGGCCTCGTAGAACGTGCGGACCGCCGGTCCCGGGCGCAGCTTCGGAAGGGCGCGCAGGCGCGCGAGCATCTCCTCGTCGCTGAAGTTGAAGTCGCCCCACTCGCGCACCGACTTCATCGCCGCGAGCGCGTCCTCGGGGGTCGCGCCGCGCACGCGCGTCGCCTTGATGAGCGCGGGCACGAAGTGCGTCTCCGGCGGGATCGTGAGCTCGGGGTGGGCGTCGAGCATCATCCGCAGCAGCGTGGTGCCGGAGCGGTTCATGCCGACGATGAACGGGAACGGCGGGCGGTCGGGCTCGCGTGTGATCAGTCTGGAAAGGATGGAAGCCATAGGCGGGGAAGCAGGGTAGAGGGCGGGCGGCGTCCGGTGCTTGGGGCGCCGCGGACGCCGCTTATGGTGGCAGACGCGCCGGGCACGCGTCGGAGCCACCCGCTACCCGGGCGAAGGGAGCTCAGTCGCCGCCGACCTCGTAGCCCAGGTCGCGCAGGAGGTCCCCGGCGTGCTGCTCGAAGACGGCGCGGTACTCAGGGTCCATCTCCTCGCGCCAGCGCGCGATCCGCTCCTTGCTCGGGGGCTTGGTCGCCATCCGGTGCGCGCGCAGGCGCTCGCCCGCCTCGCGCGGCGGGCGGCCGGCGCGGGCCGGCATCGCGCCCGCCATCTCGCGCAGGCGCTCCTCGGCGCGCTCGTGGTAGCGAAGCATCTCGGGATCGAAGTCGAGGCCGATGAAGCTGCAGACGCGCCGCACCGTCGCCTCGGTGTCGGTCACCAGGTCCTCGTAGCGGATCTCCATGTAGTCGCCGAGCACGGGGCCGTCCGCGCGCGCCTTCTCGATCCGGGTGCGCCAGCGGCGGGCCGCCATCTCGGGCCCGATCGGGTCGCGGTGACCGCGCTGCTCGATCCGCTGGTTCGTCGAGAGGGTCACGTCGCGCCCGTCGCGGATCACGTGGATGAAGTACGCCTCCGGGAGGGTGCGCTTGATGCGCCGCATGCGGCGCACGTAGTCCGGGGTCTTGTCGCCCCAGCGCGGCTTGCCGTGCTTGTCCGCGTACGCGCGGTAGAACTCGCGCAGGGCGTCGGCGATGTTGAAGCGCTCGAGCGCCTGGAACCGCTCGAGCAGTTGCTCCTCGTCCAGGCCGAAGTCCGGCCACCGGCGGTGCTCGTCCTCGACGATCAGCCTGACGACGCGCTTTGGGGTGAAGTGGAGCTGGCCGGAGCGCTGGATGAGCTGCGGCATGAAGTGCGTCTCCGGCGGGATCGCGAGCTCGGGGTGCGCGTCGAGGATCAGGCGCAGGAGCGTCGTGCCCGAGCGGCCGACCCCGACCACGAAGGGCGCGGGGAACTGCGGTTCGGACCGCCCGCGCAGGCGGCGGTTGCGCAGGTAGCGGAAGCTGTAGCGAACTTTCTTTCCCATTCGGGGGGCTTGGGGGGCGGGAGAGCTCAGGATGCCACGTCGTAGCCGAGCTCGGCGAGCAGGCTACCGGCCTCGCTCTCGAACGCGGCACGATCGGCGGGGCTCATCTCGCTGCGCCAGGCCGCGACGCGGTCCGGGCGGGGCGGCTCGCTTGCGAGCGCGTGCGCCGCCATGCGCTCGGCGGCGTCGCGCGGGCGGCGCTTGCCGACGGGCGGCAGGTCGCGGTTCATCTCTCGCAGCCGCTCCTGCGCGCGCTCGTGGTAGCGGAGCATCTCGGGGTCGTAGGGCAGCTCGATGAACTCGCATACCCGTCGCAGGGAGGGCTCCGGCTCGGCGACGAGGTCCTCGTAGCGCAGCTCCATGTAGCGGCCGCGCAGCCGGCGCGCCTGGCGACGCGCGGCCAGGATCCGGTCGCGCCACTTCGCCGCGGTCTCGGCCATCGGGCGCTCGGCGCCCATGCCGCGGCGGCGGCGGGAGAGCGCGACGTCGCGCCCGTCGCGGATCAGGTGGATGAAGCGGGCCTCGGGCAGGGCGCGCCCGATGATCGCCATGCGCTTCACGTAGCCCGGCGTCTTGTCGCCCCAGCGCGGTTTTCCGTGGCGCTCGGCGTAGAGCTCGAAGAAGGCGCGCGCGGCGCGATCCGGGCGGGTGCCGGCCATGCGCAGGCGCGCCTCGAAGTCGGGCGCGGCGATGCCCAAATCGCCCCAGTGGCGGCTTTCCGCGGCGATGCGCGCGAGCTGCTCAGCGCCCGCGCCCCGGCCCGCGGCGTCGATCAGATCGGGAAGGAAGTGCGTCTCGGGCGGGATGACGAGCTGCGGGTGTGCGTCGAGCATGAGGCGCAGGAGCGTCGTCCCGGAGCGGCCCACGCCGACCACGAACGGAGCCGGCGGGCCGGCCTCCCGACGCGCGCGGAGCCGGAAGAGCGGGCTACGCAGCCGCATGGACGGCGCGCAGGCTGGCGGCCGCCGAGGCGAAGAGGCGCAGGCCGTCGGCCGAGCCCGTGAGCTCGTCGACCGCGTGCTCGGGATGCGGCATGAGCCCCATCACGTTGCCCGCCGCGTTGCGCACGCCGGCGATGTCGCGGGCCGAGCCGTTCGGGTTCTGCCCGGGTGCGTAGCGCAGGACGACCTGCCCGGCCGCCTCGAGCTCGTCGAGCAGCTCGTCCGGGGCGTAGTAGCGGCCGCTCATGTGCTTGACCGGTACCGAGAGCCGCTCGCCGGCCTTGAGCTCGGCGGTGAACGGCGAGCCGGTCGAGACCACCTCGAGGTCGACCTGCCGGCAGACGAAGCGCAGGTTCTCGTTGGGCAGGAGCGCACCCGGCAGGAGCCCTGCCTCGCACAGCACCTGGAAGCCGTTGCAGATCCCCAGCACGGGCCCGCCCTCCGCCGCGAAGCGCGCGACCGCCTCCATGGCGGGCGCGAACCGGGCGATCGCCCCGGCACGCAGGTAGTCACCGTAGGAGAAGCCGCCCGGGACGACCACGACGTCGAGGTCGGAGAGGTCCCGCTCCTCGTGCCAGACCAAGCGCGCCTCGCCGACGCGCTCGCAGGCCGCGACCGCGTCGCGCTCGTCGCACGAGCCCGGGAACTGGATGACTCCGAAGCGCGCCGGCATGTGCGGCTCAGGCCTCCTGCAGCTCGACGATCTCGTAGTCCTCGATCAGCGGGTTGGCGAGCAGCTTCTCGCAGAGCTCGCCGAGTCGCGACGGGTCCTCGGCCTCGAGCTCGACCAGGCGCCCGACGCGCACGTGGTTGATGCCGCTGAACCCGAGCGCCGGCAGGGCCCGCTCGACCGCCTTGCCCTGGGGATCGAGGATGCCTTCCTTGGGACGAATCAGAACGCGCGCTTTCACAGGACAAAAGTAGCGACGGCCCCGGCTAGGCATCCCGCCGGCGGCCCCGCGCCCGCGCGACGCCCTCGCGCGCGCGGTCGAGCACCGCCCCGAGCCGCGACGCGGGCTTCTGCTTGGGCGGCACCAGTTCGGGAGGCCGGCCGGACGGCTCTGGGAAGGCGTCGGCGTACCCCGCCGCGACGAGCGCGTCCTCCATCCCGAGCATCTGGGCGGCGTCGGTCCAGCGGGCGTCGTCGCCGAACGGGATGTCGGCGTCGCGGCGGACGTTGGCTTCCGCCCACGCGGCGACCGCGGCGGGCATCGGCCGCTCCAGGCGCTCGTAGATCGACGCCAGGGTGGCGGCAGGATCGGTCCGCAGGTCCTCGAGCCGCACTAGTACGTAGCGCTCGCCGAAGAGCCTGCGCCCCTCCTCGTAGGTGGCCTCGAACGCGGCGCGCCAGACCATCAGCGGGCGCATGAAGTCGGGGACCCCGCGCTCGAGCCCGGGGAAGGCCCCCTCGGCGATCAACGCCTCCGACAGCGCCCTGCTCGACCACAGCTTGCGCCGCGACCAGCTCGCGAAGAACGCGTCGGCGTCGGGGTAGCGCCACAGGTGCCGCCGCCCGCGGCCGAGTAGCATCGAGGCGCTCACCGCGCGCGGGTCGCGGACCGCGTGCACGAGCACGGCGGCTGGGTCGAGCCGGTGCAGCACGCCGATCTTGCGGTACATGCGCACATGCTTGATGAGCACGGCGGGCGCTTGGTCGAGCAGGAACTGCAGCCAGTCGACCGCCCAGGCGGGCAGCGTCGTGTGCAGCTCGAGCGCCGGCGCACGGGGCCCGCCGTGGTTGAAGAGCTCGAGCGGGATCTCGGGATGCTGGGCGCGCTGGAACTCGTGGCGCAGGGCCCGCGTCTCGGCGAACAAATCGCCCGAGCGCGCACCGCTCCCGCCGCCCGGCGTTACGTCCTCCTCGCGGAACGGCTCGTAGAAGCAGCGCAGCTCCGGGTCCTCGCAGAAGGCGTCGTAGAGGATCGTCGTCCCCGAGCGGCGCATCCCCTGGATGAAGACGTTGCGGCTCATCGCGTGTCGCGGCGGGCGCGCAGCCGGCGGGCGACCCGCCGGCGCAGGTTCTCATCATCGCTTGAGCGGAGGCGTTCGAGCTCGCGCTCGAGGCGGCGCAGGCGCCGCCGGGCGGTGCGCAGGCGGCCCTCGGCGAGCTGCTCGGCGCGCAGAAGCGCGGCGAGCCCGTCGTCGGCGAGCTCTTCCTCCTCGCCCGGTTCGGGGCCGAGGCCGGCGAGCGCGTCGGCGGGCACCGGCTCGTCCGGGCCTGGGCAGCGTCGCAGGAAGTCGCGCAGGCGCGTGTCGCGGGCGAGCTCCCCCGAGGCCAGACCGGCCTCGATGGCGCCGTCGTCGTAGGTCGCCTCGGCGTAGCGGCGCGCGAGCGTCCCCGCGTCGAGCGCCGCGTAGAGCTCGCGGGCGCGCGCGACGGCGCTGTGGCGACCCGCTTCGTAGGCGCGCTCGACCCGCGTGCGGAACTGCTCGGCGGAGCGCACCGGGAAGTGCAGGACGCGGATGGGCCAGGTGAGCGCGGGGATGGGTGCGCCGCTGGGCTCCTGCCGCTCCGCCGCCGTCCGCAGCCAGGCACGCCCACGGTGGGCGGGCGGGCCGGCGCCGGGGATGCGGACCGCGTACGGCGTGGCGGCGACCTGCGGGTGCGCGCGGTGCGCGCGCTTGGGCAGGGTGCTCGAGAGGCGCTCCCGGTAGATGAGGCGCTCGGGCCACGGCTCCTCGCCGGGGCGCGGTACGAACTCGGTGCGCGGCGCGCTCAGCGCGGCGTAGCGGTCGGGGAGCGACGCGAACGCGTCGCGCAGCGTCCCGCGCAGCGGCCACCAGAACTCGTCGGCGTCGTTGTTGATCACCCAGTCCGCGTCGTGATGGGTGGCGGCCCGGCGGGCCATCTCGGTGATCCACTCGGCGCGCCGGCGCGGCGCCTCCCCCGGGGGCCTCGAGATGCGCTCGAGCAGGCCCGCGGCGCTCCAGCGGTCGAGGATCTCGCCGACGGGCTCGGCGGCGCCGTCCTCGAGTGCGATGAAGCGGTCGACCCCCTGGGCGCGGTGGAACCGCAGGTTCTCCTCGAGCGCGTCCGCCTCGTCGCGGACGCGGAACGTCATCACGAGCCGCATCGCCATGCCCGGCGAGCGCGGCTCAGCCGTCGAGGGAGCGGCCGGTGATGCGCTCGTACGCCTCGACGTATTTGGCGCGCGTGTTCGCGACGACCTCCTCGGGCAGCTCGGGGGCGGGCGGCGCGTGGTCCCACCCCGACTCATCGAGCCAGTCGCGCACGTACTGCTTGTCGAACGAGGCCTGGCTGCGGCCCGGCTCGTAGTCGTCGGCGGGCCAGAAGCGCGAGGAGTCCGGGGTGAGCACCTCGTCGGCGAGCACGATCTCTGCGTCGGGCGCGGCGCCGAACTCGAACTTCGTGTCGGCGATGATGATCCCGCGCTCGGCGGCGTGCTCGGCGGCGTGCTCGTAGAGGGCAATCGAGGTGTCGCGCAGGCGCTCCATCAGCCCGCGGTCGCCGACGATCTCGGCGGCGCGCTCGAAGTCGATGTTCTCGTCGTGCTCGCCCTCCTCGGCCTTGGTGGCCGGCGTGAAGATCGGCTCGGGGAGCTTGTCGGACTCGCGCAGCCCCGCCGGCAGCTCGATCCCGCAGACGGACTGCGACTCGCGGTACTCGCGCCAGCCGGAGCCCGAGAGGTAGCCGCGCACCACGCACTCCACCGGGTACATGTCGAGCTTGCGCACGCGCAGGGCGCGCCCGCGGACCTCGTCGGGCACCTCCTGGGAGATGAAGTGGTTCGGGCAGATGTGCTTGGTGGTCTCGAACCAGAACACCGACATCTGCGTGAGCACCCTCCCCTTGTCGGGGATGGGCGTGGGCAGCACGACGTCGTACGCGGAGATCCGGTCCGAGGCGACCATCAAAAGGTCGCCGTCGAGCTCGTAGATCTCACGGACCTTGCCGCTGGAGAGGTGGCGCAGATCTTCAAGCGAGCTCGTCAAGGGGTGCCGATGGTACAGGCGCGATACCCCCGCCCGGTATAGTCGACGAGATGGATCACCCCGGATACAGCGAGGAGCGCGAGGCGATCCTCCGCCGGCTGGCGCGGATCGAGGGCCAGGTGCGCGGCGTCGCGCGGATGGTCGAGGAGGAGGCGTACTGCATCGACGTGCTCACGCAGATCGGCGCGATCTCGCGCGCGCTCGACGGCGTCGCGCTCAAGCTCCTCGCCGAGCACACCGACCACTGCGTGCGCGGCGCGATCGAGCGCGGCGGCGATGAAGCCGACGAGAAGGTCGACGAGCTGATCGCCGCGGTCGAGCGCTTCGCCCGGACGCGCTAGCCGGCGCCCTACTCGGGCTCCGAGTCCTGCTGCTGAGCGCGGATGCGCGCAACGCGGTTCACCGCC
Organism: Solirubrobacterales bacterium; assembly: GCA_036564135.1. Taxonomy (GTDB): domain Bacteria; phylum Actinomycetota; class Thermoleophilia; order Solirubrobacterales; family 70-9; genus RSA11. Next base: position 9,255 of record DATCLC010000164.1, on the reverse strand, counting down.
TGCTCGACCAGCAGGTTGTCGCGGATCAGCCACTCGCCGTCGTCCTCGACGAGGTTCACGCTCAGGTTACGCGGCGGCGCGGAGCTCCCAGGCGGGCTGATCTGCATGTAGACGGTGGCGAGCTCCCCGTCCTTGGAGACATCGACGATCTCGGGGATCCCGACGAACGAGGACGCGGCGATCGAGACCTGCCGCGCCAGGTCCTCGAGCGGGGGCGCGGCGTCCTCGGCGTAGCGCTCGTGGGCGCCGCCCGCGTTCTGGAACTGCAGGTCACGCCACCACTCAAGCGCGGCCCGCTCTGGGGAGCCCGGCGGGTAGCGGCGCAGGTCGTCGCGGGAGAGCGTCCGCTGCGCCTCATTCGTTCCGCTGCGCTCCTCATCCCCGTCGCAGCCGAGCAGCGTGGCTGCGACGAGCGACAGGGCCAGACAGGCGATCGTGCTCGTGGTCTTCATCGGTGCTCCTTTCGTCTGATGCCCGCCCGCCCGCGCGAACGAGCCGGGCGAGTGCGGTCGTGATCAGCGAGGCCGCGGCCAGGGCCGCGGCCCAGCGCGCGGCGAGATCGCGCGCCGCGCCGGCGCGCTCGACGGCGCTCGCCTCGGTAACCCGGAAAACGGTGAGGCCCGGCGCGGCGAACGCCTCGCTCAGGTTCGGCTCCCGCGCCAGGCGCTCGGCGATTCCCGGCGAGTCGCCGAAGCTGAAGGGCGAGCCGAGCGCCTCGGGGGGATCCGCCGCGACGATCCACCCGACGCCGAGCTGCGCGAGGACGGCTCGGTCGGCGCGCGGTCCGCTGGTGCCGGCGTTGGTGAAGTAGCGCTCGACCTGCTCCAGCCTGTGGTTCGCGGCGCGCAAGAAGGCCGGGTCCTCGATCACCGGCTGGCGCCCCTCGATCGGCGCCTCGCGGCCGGTCGCGAACTCGATCAGGCCGCGGGTGCTGGCGTTGCTGAGCACCGCGCCCGGGGCGCGCTCGGCACGCAGGCGCTCGAGCACGCGCTCCCCCGCCGCGCCCAGCTCGCGCGCGCCGGAGAGCGTGACCGCGGCGGTCGCCGCGGACCAGGTGACCGCGAAAGCGAGCGCGCCGCAGGCGAGGGCGGGCGGCACCCCGCCGAAGCGGCGCCGGGCGCAGGACCAGCCAAGCTGGGTGGCGACGCCGACGGCTAGGGCGAGCGCGAGGTACGAGTAGGCGCCCACGCGGGTCATCCCGGTGTGCTGCGGGATGAACGTGTCGAACGCAAGCGCGAACGCCAGCCCCGCGCCGGCGAGCAAGAGCAACGTGCCGAGCAGGGTCGCGGCCAGGCGACGGGTGCGCGGCCTTCCGCTGCGCAGGCCGCCGACGAGACCGGCCACGATGAGGGCGACGAGGGGGAGCCAGCCGCCGTCTCGTACGAGCGCGGCCGGCCAGGGACGCCGGACGGAAGCGACCGCCCGCGCGGCGGCGTCCGGCGGAAAGCGATCGCCGAACTCGCCCTCGTGGCGGCGCAGGAAGGCCCAGGTCGGGTCCTCGTCGCGGGCGAGGGCCGGGTTCGCGGCATCGCTCGCGACCACGGCCCGCCCCTGCAGCGCCAGCCCCGTGGCCACGATCACGGTGACGGTGAGGGCGGCTGCGGCGAGCAGCGCCCGGAAGGGGAGCGCGGGCCCGTGCCGTCGCAGCCGCCACTCGACGAGCGCGGCGACGCCGCCGATCGCGCCGATCGCCGCCGCGGCGATCCCGTGAACTCCCATCGCGAGACCGGCTCCGGCGCCCGCCAAGAGCAGCATTCCCGGCGAGCGCGCCCGGATCCCGGCGACGGCCAGCACGAGGGCCGCGAGCGCCGGGACGGCACCGAGCGACTCCGGCTTGTACGCGTCGAACTTGGTCAAAAAGTAGGTGGACGCGGCGAGCGCGGCGCAGCCGACGAGCGCCGGGCCGCGCATGAGCCAGAGTCGCAGCGCGGCGTAGGCGAGCGCGAGGGCCAGCAGTGCGACGGGGGCGCGCCAGCCGACGATCGCGGCGGTCTCGCTCAGGGGCGCGGTCAGCCAGCGGTAGGCCTCGCTGCCGACGCTGAAGAAGACGTAGTCGGGATGCCAGCGGACGCGCTCGCCGAACTCGAGCACGAAACCCGGGATGCCGCCCGCTTCGCTGAGCTGACGCCCGAGTTCCCAGTAGTACCACTGGTAGGAGTGGGAGGGGGTGGCCGCCGCGGTGGCCGCGGACGTCAGCCAAGGCGACGCGAGCGCGGTCAGGGCGAGCGTGCGCCACCAAGGGCGGACGGCCGCCCGGCACCAGCGCAGCGCCGCGGGCAGGCCCGCGAGCGCGCCGACGAGCAGGGGCGCCGCGAGCTGGGCGCCGCCGAACCAGCGGACGGCCAGCAGCGTGCCGCCGATTGTGGCCACGGCGGCGAGGCTGAGAACCACCGCGCGGGCGAATTCGACCGCCGGGGAGGGCGCGTGGCGCCCGCGGACCCGATCCGCGAGCGCGCCCAGCGCGAAACCAGGCAGGACCCAGACCGCGCCGAACCCTGCGATCGAGCCGAGCAGCCCGGCAGCGGCGCTCAACCGTCAGGTTGCGCTCAGCGCTCGGTGCGGCGGCGCAGCGCGAGGCCGCTGGCCACGGCGATCAACCCGACGGCGATCATCGGCAGCGCGGCGGCTCCCGTGAACGGCAGGAGCCCGTCGGAGCCGCCGGCGTCGGCGGCGACAGCCGAGCTCGGCAGCTGCGCTCCGAGGCCGAGTGGGCCGGTGTCGGCGCTGCCCGCGCCCGCGACGATCTGCTGGGCCTGGACGGTGGAGATGTCGGCCGCGATCAAGCCCGCGCCGACGGCGATCAGCAGGACGCCGAGCAGGGTGAGCGCGGCGGGCAAGCGGTCGTGCGTGCTGTCGGTGACCCCATCGCTCATTACCTGGTGGGGTTCCTCACCAGGTGGTTACTAAACGCTGGGTGGACGACTGTTCGACGGCTAGCCGCGCAGCGCCTCGAGCCGCTCGAACACCTCGCCGGCGTTGGCCAGGTAGGCGCTCGGGTCGAAGATCGCGTCCAGGTCCACCTGCGGCGCCGCGGGATCCTCGGCGAGCGCCCGCTCGAGCAGCTCGCGAAACGGCGTGCGCGTATCCCACGCCTCCTGCGCGTTGCGCTGCACGAGGCGGTAGGCGTCGTCGCGGGCGAGGCCCGCATTGACGAGCGCCGTCAGCGCCCGCTGGCTGAAGACGGCGCCGTAGGTGAGCTCGAGGTTCTCGCGCATGCGATCGGCGTGCACCACCATGTCGCGGGCGACGCGCGCGGCGAGGTGCTGCATGTAGTCGAGCGCGATCGTCGCGTCGGGCAGGACCACGCGCTCGGCGCCCGAGTGGGAGATGTCGCGCTCGTGCCACAGCGCGACGTTCTCGAGCCCGGTCTGCGCGTAGCCGCGCAGCACGCGCGCGAGCCCGGTGATGCGCTCGCACGTGATCGGGTTGCGCTTGTGGGGCATGGCGGACGAGCCCTTCTGCCCGGCGCGGAACGGCTCCTCGACCTCGCGCATCTCGGTGCGCTGCAGGTTGCGGATCTCGGTCGCGAACCGCTCGAGCCCCGCGCCCGCGAGCGCGATCGCGCTCAGGACCTCCGCGTGGCGGTCGCGCGGCACGATCTGAGTGGAGGCGTCCTCGCGGCGCAGGCCGAGCCGCTCCATCACGCGCGCCTCGACGCGCGGCGGGAGCGTGGCGTAGGTGCCGACCGCGCCCGAGAGCTTGCCGACCGCCGCCTGGTCGAAGGCCCGCTCCAGCCGGCGCAGGTTGCGATCCGCCTCGAACGCGAAGCCCGCGAGGCGCAGCCCGAAGCTGGTCGGCTCGGCGTGGATGCCGTGCGTGCGCCCGATGCAGATCGTGTCGCGGTGCTCGAGGGCGCGGTCGATGAGCGCGTCGCGGTAGGTGCGGGCGCCCTCGACCAGGATCTCGCCGGCCTCGACCAGCTGCAGGGCGAGCGCCGTGTCGAGCACGTCGGAGGAGGTGAGCCCGTAGTGGATCCAGCGCCCCTCCTCGCCGATCGAGGCGGCGACGACGTCGACGAAGGCGGCGACGTCGTGGTTGGTCGTGCGCTCGCGCTCCTCGACGGCCTCGACGGTGAACGAGGCGCGCTCGCGGCAGGCCCTGGCGGCCTCCGCGGGGACGATGCCCTCCTCGACGAGCGCGTCGGTGACGGCCAGCTCGACCTCGAGCCAGCCCTCCATCTTGCGCCGCTGCGTCCAGACGGCGCCGATCCGCTCGCGGGTGTAGCGCGGGATCAAGGCGGGTTCAGCAGTTGATGATCCGGGCGGCGAGCAGCCCGGCGTTGCGGGCTCCGTCGACGGCCACGCAGGCGACGGGCACGCCGGGCGGCATCTGCACCGCGGATAGCAGCGAGTCGAGCCCGCCGAACGCCTTGCCCAAGAGCGGCACACCGATCACGGGGAGGTCGGTGTGCGCGGCGGCGACGCCGGGCAGCGCCGCGGACATCCCGGCGCCGGCGATGATCACCCGCAGGCCCCGCATGCGCGCCGCGTGGCAGTACTCGCGCACCTTCTCGGGATCGCGGTGCGCGCTCATCACCCGCACCTCGTAACGGATCCCCGCCTCCTGGAGCGCCTCGCCCGCAGGCTGCATCTTGGGCTTGTCGTTCTTGGAGCCCATGATGATCCCGACGAGCGGCGACTCGACCTCGATCTCCTCGAAGGCGGACTCCACGTCGGGCATCGGCTCGAGCGTCTGGCTCGGGCTCTCGGTGCCGGTTGCGGTACCTGGCTCGCCTGGCTGCATCTGTCGGGTGTCTCCTTGGTCGGGTGGTCTTCTGGGGGAGGCTCTCAGCGGCTGGCCGTCGCCTCTACGGCGCGCGCCGCGATGTCGCTGCGCATCTGCATGCCATCGAAGCTGATCTCGCGCGCGGCCGCGTAGGCGCGCTCGCGCGCGTCGGCCGCGTCGGCGCCGAGCGCGGTCACGTTGAGCACGCGCCCGCCGGCGGTCACGAGGCGGCCCTCGGGGTCGCGCGCGGTGCCCGCGTGCGTCACCTCGACGCCCTCGTGCGCGGCGGCGCGGTCGACCCCGGTGATCACGTCGCCCTTCGACGAGCTCGCCGGATAGCCGGCCGACGCCAAGACCACCGTCACCGCCCAGCGGTCGGTGAAGCGCACCTTCGCCCCGGCGAGGCCGCCGGGCTCGCGGGCGGCAACGAAGAGCTCGAGCAGGTCGGACTCCAGGCGGGGGAGCACGGCCTGCGTCTCGGGGTCGCCGAACCGCGCGTTGAACTCGAGCACCTTGGGGCCGCTCGCGGTCAGCATCAGGCCCGCGTACAGCACGCCGTGGAACGGCGAGGAGCGCTGGCGGAGCAGCTCCACCACGGGCCGGTGGACGATGTCGGCGATCTCCTCGGCGCGGGCCGCGTCGATGCCCGGCACCGGCGAGTAGCTGCCCATGCCGCCGGTGTTGGGGCCGCGGTCCCCGTCGAAGATGCGCTTGTAGTCCTGCGCCGGGGCGAGCGGCACGACGTTCTCGCCGTCGCAGAGGGCGAGCAGGGAGAGCTCCTCGCCCTCGAGGTACTCCTCGAGCACGACGGTGGTCTCGCCGAAGCGCCGCTCGGTGAAGAAGACGTCGACGGCCTCGCGGGCCTCGGTCTCGGTCTCGCAGATGATCACGCCCTTGCCCGCGGCGAGGCCGTCCGCCTTGAGCACGGCGGGGTACGGCGCGCAGGCGAGATGCTCGATGGCCTCCTCGCGGGTGCGCAGCACCGTGTGCGAGGCGGTGGGCACTCCGGCCTCGCGCATGACCTCCTTGGCGTGGACCTTCGAGCCCTCGAGCCGCGCGGCTTGTGCGGTGGGCCCGAACGCCGGCACCCCGGCCGCCTCCATCGCGTCCACGAGGCCCGCGACGAGCGGCGCCTCGGGGCCGACGACGACCAGGTCGACGCTCTCCTCGACGGCGGCCTCGACCAGGCCCTTGACGTCCTCGCCCCCGACTTCGAGGCAGCGCGCGTCCTCGGCGATCCCGGCGTTTCCGGGCGCGGCGAGCAGCTCCGGCCCCTGCGGGGAGCGCGCCAACGCGCGCACGATCGCGTGCTCGCGGCCTCCGGATCCGACGACGAGAACTCGCTTCGACACTGCGCGCCCCGCTCCGCTGCCCCTAGAGGACCTCGCCGAGCTTCTCAGTCGGGATCGCGGCCAGTGTCTGGCTCGTCATCGTGCCGCGTGAGCCGAGCTCGACCGAGACCTTCGCCATCGTTTCCGCGTCGGGCGCCTCGACGATGCTCACGAAGTCGTACTGCCCGAGGGTGGCCCACTGGCTGATGACGCGAGCCCCCATCGCCTCGACCTCCTTGTTGACCTCCTGCACCCGGCCCGGGTTGGTCTTGAGCGTGTTCACGCCCTCCGCGGTCAGATTGGTGAGCATCACGTAGGTCGGCATCAGCCCTCCTCCTTCAACGGGTAGGCCATCGGTCCGCAGCCTATCTTGCACCGCGCGAGGGCCCCAGCCAAGCCGTTCAGTCGCGGAAGTTCGGCCAGAGCTCGACGTCGATCTCGGGGCAGAGCGCGGCCAGCCGGGCGACGTCGTCGCGGTAGCGGGCGATGAGCTCTTCGCGCAGCTCGGGGGTGAGCTCGGGCTTGAACGAGGCGGCCTTGGCCTGCACGTGCTTGTCCAAGCGCGCGGGTGGCTCGTCGTAGGGCTCGATCCCGAGGAAGTCGGTGGTCCGGCGCAGCTCGCGCATCGTCTCGGCCACGCAGCGCTCGTACTGCAGGACGAGCACCTGCTCGCGCGGGAAGAGCTCGAAGAGGCGGCGCAGCTGCACGTGGTAGAAGCCGCGCCAGAGCGCGTCGGAGAGCTCGGAGAGCTCGAGCGGCTCCCCCCAGCCGTTCCAGCGCTTGCGCGCGTGCGCCACGCCGGACATGAAGCGCGCCACGGGGTCCCGCAGCATCACCAGGATGCGCGCCTCGGGCGCGACCCGCCGCAGCATCTCCAGCGCCCAGGCGTCCGCGAGGTAGCGGGGCGTCCACTCGCCCGTGATCTTCCCCGGTGGGCGCGGGAAGAGCCGGTGGTAGTCCTCAAGCGTGTACTTCGTCTCGGCGCCCGGCCAGAAGCGGTCGAAGAAGTGAAGCTCCTTGCCCGTGCCGTTGCCCTTGGCGACGCGCGGATGGGGCCGGATCGCGCCCCGGTACCACCAGGTCGTGCCGGAGCGCTGGACGCCGACGCCGACGAAGTCCGGCGGGCCGGTCCGCCACCCCGGCGGACACTCGGGGAACTCGATGGGTTTGATCCACGCCTGTGGTCGGGGCATCGGCGTGACAGAGTAATGAGACATGGAGAGCGCCTCCGCGAACGCCCCCGGCCGGGTCCCGGCTCCGTTCATCGTCGGCGTCGCCAGGTCCGGCACGACGCTGCTGCGCCTGATGCTCGACGCGCATCCGGAGCTGGCGATCCCGCCCGAGACGCACTTCGTGCCGCGCTTCGTGAAGTTCGTGGAGAAGGGCGCCGGGCCAGGCGAGGCGCACGAGTTCGTGACCCAGCACCAGCGCTGGCCCGACTGGGGGCTCGACGCGGACGAGCTGCGGGCACGCTTCTTCGCGATCGAGCCGTTCACCGCGGGCGATGCCGTCCGCGCGTTCTTCGGGCTCTACGCGGAGAAGCAGGGCAAGCGGCGCTGGGGCGACAAGACGCCCGGGCATCTGGGGCGCATGGGGCGCATCCACCGGGCGCTCCCGGAGGCGCGCTTTCTGCACGTGATTCGCGACGGCCGCGACGCCGCGCTCTCGCTGCTCGAGCGCAGCTGGGGGCCCGACACGATCTCCGAAGCGGCGACCGCCTGGAGGGAGGGCATCGAGAAGGCCCGGCGCCAGGCGAGGCGCAGGCTCCCCGAGGGCGTCTACATCGAGGTGCGCTACGAGGAGCTCGTGCGGGAGCCCGAGGCGACCCTGCGCGCGGCGGCGCGCGCGATCGACCTCCCCTGGGACGAGCGCATGCTCCGCTACCACGAGGTCGCCGAGGAGCGCATGGCCGAGGTTGGCCGCGATCTCGAGCGGGACGGGGGCACGCGGATCACCGCGGCCGAGCGCGCCGCGCAGCACGCGCTTGTACGCGAGCCGCCGCGCCCGGACCGGATCGGCCGGTGGCGCACGGAGCTCCCGGCGGATGCCCGCCGCCGGTTCGAGGAGGTCGCGGGCGACCTCCTCGAAGAGCTGGGCTACCCGCTGGACTGAGCGTCAGCCCGAGGCCAACAGGTCGCGCAGCGCCGCGACGGTGCGGTCCCAGCTGAGCTCCTCGCGCCGCTCGCGCGCGCCGGCAGCCAGGCGCGCGCGCAGGTCGGGATCGGCGAGGCGCTCGATCGCGCGGGTGAGCTCCTTGCGGTGGGGGTCGAACGAGCCGATGTCCGAACGCGGGCGCACGCGGCTGCGCACGCCGCGGACCAGCAGTCCGTTGCGCCCGTCCTGGACGATCTCGTTCATCGGCGGGTTGTCGTTGGTGACGATCGGCAGCCCGAGCGCGGTGGCCTCGAACAGGTGCAGGCCGAGACCCTCCCACCGGCTGGGCGCGAGGCAGACGTCCGCCGAGGCGAACAGCCGCATGTACTCGTCGGTGGGCAGGTCCGCGGAGATCACCTGGATCCGCGAGTCGCGGCGCGCCGCCTTGCGCACCTCGTCGACCCCGCGCTCGACCTGGGCCTTGACGAGAAGCCGCAGCCCGTCGCCCTTCGCCTTGCGAAAGGCCTTGAGCGTGGGCCGAAGCGGCTTGCGCCGGCTCATGAAGCCGCCCGGGAAGAACAGCGTGCAGGCGGTCCCCGTCGAGCGCTCGCCCGGGGCGAGCTCGAGCAGGTCGGGGTGGATGCCCCAGGGCACGCGCGGGGTCTCGAGCCCGAGCGCCGCGTAGCGCTCCTGCTCGCAGGCGGTCACCGAGTACACGGTGTCGAACGCGCGCCGCGCGGGCTCGATGTGCTCCGCCTGGAAGTGCTCCCAGACGAAGCGGCCGATCGTGCGCACGCCCATGCGGCGCAGGCGCTCGATCTCCTCGAACTGGTAGTTCTGGTCGAAGAACGCGACCTCGAGCTCGTGCTCGCGCGCCCACGCCTCGAGCTCCTCGCCGGGGATCTTGTAGGCCGAGGCGCGGGTCACGCCGGGCTGGTCCCACACGTCGTCCTCGGCCACGTACGCGGGCTTCAGGTTGCTGGCGCGCGTCGGCCGGGCGAGCACGAACGTCTCGTGCCCGAGCTCATCGAGCGCGGAGCGCAGCTGGCGGCCGACCACGCCTTGGCCGCGGTTGAACCAGTAACAGGAGATGCCTACTCGCATG
>DATCLC010000163.1:0-4122 GCA_036564135.1 Solirubrobacterales bacterium | reverse complement strand
GACACGTACACGTCGTCGTCGCGCGCGGCCAGGCCGTCGCCGCGCAGGAAGCCGTGGCGCTGGCGGGTGAGCTCGAGCACGCCCACGACCTCCTCGGCCTCGGCCTCCTCGTCGGCCTCGGCGTCGGTGTCCTCCCCCTCGGCGTCCTCCTCCTCGGCGGGCTCGGAGGCGAGGTGCTCGCGCTCGCGGCCGCCGCGCCGGCCGCGTCGGCGGCGGCGCGCCGAACGCTCCTCGCGCTCCTCGTCCTCGGTCTCCTCCTCGTCGGGCTCGGCGTGCGCGGGCTCGTCGGCGCTGGGCGCGACGATCCGCTGCGCGCCGTCGTCACCGCGGCGGCGGCGGCGGCGCAGGCGCCAGCCGCGCCCCTCGTCCTCCTCCTCGAGCAGACGCTCGATCAGCTCCTCGCGGCGGAGGAGCCGGTAGCCCTCGATGCCGCGCTCCGCGGCGCGCGCGTGGAGGTCGGCCAGATGCAGCTCGGAAAGTTCTTGCCCGCTCATCGAGCGCGGAACATACAACGAAAGCGCGTGGCCCTTGCGTAGGTCACCCGGCCTGCGCGGCGGCGCGGGCCTCCACGAGGCCCTTGAGCCACTCCGCGAACTCGGGCCGCGTCTCCCAGTCGGCCTTGAACTTCGCGGCGCCCGCCGTGGTCAGCGGGTGGTTCAGCATCTGGCGCAGCACCTTGGCCGGCACCGTGGCGATCTCGCAGCCGAGCTTGGCCGCGGCCACGACGTGCTCGGGGTGGCGGATCGATGCCGCGATGATCTGCGAGGTGACGCCCCCGGCCCGGAACGCCTCGACGATCTCGCCGACCACGGCCACCGAGTCGATCGAGATGTCGTCTAGCCTGCCCATGAAGCAGGACACGTAGGTCGCACCCGCGCTCGCGGCGAGCAGCGCCTGGCTCGGCGAGAAGACGAGCGTCATGTTGACCGGGATGCCGTCCGAGGTGAGCGCGTGCGCGGCCTCGAGTCCGGCCTCCGAGAACGGCACCTTCACGGTGACGTGCTCGTGCAGCTCGCGGAGCGCCCTGCCCTCCTCGATCATCCCCTTGGCGTCGTCGGAGATCACCTCGGCCGACACCGGCCCGCCGACGAGCTCGCAGATCCGCTTGACGATCTCGCCCGGGTCGCCGTCCTCCTTGGCGAGCAGCGATGGATTCGTGGTCGCCCCGGCGAGGACGCCCCACTGGGCGATCTCCTCGACTTCGGCGACGCTCCCGGTGTCGATGAAAATCCTCACGTCGTCCTCCGCTCGTCGGTTGCCGCTGGCACTGAGCTTACGCCTCGCCGCGGTCGGCGTAGGGTCGGTTTTCCCCAGCGGGGTCGATGCCCTCCTCGCGCGCCTCGCGGACCCAGTCGGAGGCGGCCGACTCGACCTGCGCCTCGTCCCAGCCGAGTTCCCCGCCCAGCACGCGCGCGACCTCGCGCACGTCGTCCGCGGTGCGCAGCGCGGGCGCCGCGACCAGCCCCAGCCGCGTGCGCCGCAACAGGACGTCGGCCACCGAGCGCGCCTGCTCGTAGCGGGCCGCGATCACGACCTCGGCGAGCAGGTCGGGCATCCCCTCGACGATCGGCCGGGCGAGCTCCGGGCGCTCGGCGGCGACCCGCAGGACGTGGCGGGCGGCGTGCCCGTAGCGAAAGGCGAGCAGGTCGCGCCAGCCCTCCGGCAGGGCGCCGTCCAGGCCCGCGGGCGGCTCGAGGTCCTCGGCCTCGGCGGGCATGCCGAGCGGCAGCTCGTGCGTGCGGCAGGGCGCCTCGCGCCCCTCGCGCTCCACCAGGCGGTCGACGACCTGCTTCGCCATCCGCCGCCAGGTGGTGAGCTTGCCGCCCGTGATCGTGAGCATCCCCGACGACGTCTCGTACAGCTCCGCCTTGCGCGAGATGTCCGCCGACTTGTGCTGGTCGCCGGTCGAGATCAGCGGCCGCACCCCCGCGTAGGCGCCGGTGATGCGGGAGCGGTCCAGCTCCACGCCGAAGAACGAGTTGACCGCGTCGAGCAGGTACTCGATGTCGTCGGCCGACGGGCTCGGGTGGTCGAGGTCGCCCTCGTACTCGCGGTCGGTGGTGCCGATCAGCGTGCGCCCGTACCACGGCAGCGCGAAGATCGTGCGGTCCTCCCCCGCCGGCACGATGCACGCCGCGCGGCCGATCGGCAGATCGTCGGTCGACACCGTGATGTGCGTGCCGCGGCTCGGCGCGATCCAGGGCACCTCGGCCTCGTCGTGGATCTCGTGCGGGCGGATGCGGTCGGCCCACACCCCAGTCGCGTTCACCACGTTGGCCGCGCGCACCGTGAAGCGCTCGCCGGTTGCGCGGTCCACGCACTCCGCCCCGGCCGCGCGCCCGCCCTCGTCCAAGAGCTCCGCCACCTCCACCCCGTTCACCCCGACCGCCCCGAAGCGCTCCGCCTCGCCCAGGATCGTGAGCACGAGGCGCGCGTCGTCGGTCTGGCAGTCGTAGAAGAGGTAGGCGTCGCGGGGATCGCGCGGCTCGAGCGCGGGGATCAGCTCGGCCGCCTCCTCCCCCGGGATCGTGCGGTGGCGGTCGGGCGACCACTGCTCCTCGTCGCCGCGCTCGCGCCTGCCCTGGCGCACGCGGGTGGTCGCCATCACGTCGTACATGTTGAGGCCGACGCCGATCTTCAGGCTGCGCCGCTCGTCGCCCAGGGTCGGGACCAAGAACGGCGTCGGGTAGACGAGGTGGGGCGCCATCGCGACCATGATCTGGCGCTCGACCAGCGCCTCGCGCACGAGACCCAGGTCGAAGTTCTGCAGGTAGCGCAGCCCGCCGTGGACCATCTTCGACGAGCGGCTCGAGGTCCCCGAGGCCCAGTCGGCGCGCTCGACGATCGCGACGCTGTAGCCGCGCGAGGCGGCGTCGAAGGCGACGCCCGCGCCGGTCACCCCGCCGCCGATCACGAGGACGTCGAACCGCTCCTCGGTGAGCGCGGCAAGGGCGTCGGCGCGCGCGAGCATCAGTCCAGGTAGGTCACCGTCTCCGAGACCGGCGGCCGCTCGGGCGGGGGTTTCTCGCCGATCGCCCGGCCGAGGTGCAGCAGCCCCACGAAGCGCTCGTCGTCCGGGAGGCCGACGGCGGCACGCCCCTCGGGCGTGCGCAGCACCGCCGGCGTGCGCCAGTAGCCGCCCAGGCCGCGGGCGTGCGCGGCGAGCAGCACGATGTAGGCGGCCACCGCGGTCGCGTGCAGGTCCTCCTCGTCGGCGACCGGGTCGCCGGAGAGCCTGCAGGAGCACACGACCAGCGTCGGCGCGCGGTCGAGCTTGCCGGCGTTCTCGGGGCCGGCCGCCTCCTTGAGGCGGGCCAGCGCCCCCGGCCCCAGGACGCGGAAGCGCCAGGGGATGGTCAGGTGGTGGTTGGGCGCCCAGCGGGCGAGCTCGAACAGCTCGTCGAGTTGCTCGCGCGGCACCGGCTCGGGCCGAAACGCCTTGTGGGTCCGCCGGGTGCGGATCGCCGTCTCTACGTCCACGCCCGCAAACCTACCGCCCGCGGCCGGCGCTCACGGCAGCCGCCGCCGGTACCAGAAGAAGCCTCCGACGAGCGCCAAGGCGAGGGCGCCCAGACCGCCGCCCACGTACAGCGGCAGGTCGTCGCCGCGCCCGCCTCCGGCGGCGGAGCTCGCCGCGGGCTCGGCGTCGACGCCCGCCTCCGCCTCCGGCTCTCCCTCGTCGGCCGCCTGGGCCTCGGGCGCGGCGCGCTCGCCCCCCTGGGCGCGCTCGCGGGCGGCGCGCTCGCGCTTGCGCTCGCTGCGCTGCTTCGCCTTGGGCGCCGCGTCCTGCGCGGCGGGCGGCTCCCCCGCGGGCACGTCGGGGTTCGGGCGCACCGCGCCGCGGGAGCGCGGCACGGGCTCGATCGGCAGGGCCTCGCGGCTCGTCGCCAGCAGCGCCTGCGCGGTCACCCAGACGGGCGTCTGGTCGCTGGACTCCGAGTAGCTGTAGGAGCCGTTCGAGTTCTGCATGCGCGCGAGGAAGTCGAGCCCCGAGCGGCCGCCGCGCGCCACGCGCGCGGGCGGCACCCCGGCCGCGACGAGCCCCTGCACGGCCCAGGCCGTCGACTGCGAGTTGGTCACGCCGGTCTCGTTGAGGCCCCAGCCGCCGCCGCGGTGCTGGAC
>DATCLC010000162.1:0-7228 GCA_036564135.1 Solirubrobacterales bacterium | reverse complement strand
GTCGCGCACCCGGACCACGTTCGTCGGCCGCAGCCGCCCCTTGCGTCGCGGGTCGGCGTATTGGATGAGGATCACGCTCCCGGCCTCGACGTTCGGGTCGCTCACGCGCGCCACGCCGCGGCGGTTGAACTTGGGCTTGCGGGGGCCGGCGAAGGACCGCGCCTCCCCGGGCGGTCCGGGTGGCCCGGGCGGTCCCGGGGGACCCGGCTCGCCCTGCGGGCCCGGCTGCCCTCCGCTCAGACCAGGGCGCTGCGGACCGCCTCGCGGGCGTCCTCGGGCTCGAGCACGACCAGGTCGCCCGCGCCCTTGAGGATCTCGCGCACTAGCCAGTCCATCGAGCCGTAGGGAAGCTCCACGACCACCGCGCCGTCGGCGAGCTCCTCGAGCACCGTGCGCTCCTCGCGCAGCCAGCGGGCGCGCTCGGGCGAGACCCAGACGCGTGCCACCCCGGCGCTCGCCACCTCGCCCTTCACGAGCCACTCCTGCTCGGCGAGCTTCTCCTCGACGCCCTCGCGCGGCTTGAACTCGCGGTCGGTGATCACCGCTTCCTTCATGCGGTCGAGGCGGAAGTGCCGGGTGTCCTCGCGGCGCAGGTCGTAGCAGCCGAGGTACCAGCCCTCCGGCCCGTTGACGAGTTGGTAGGGCTCGACCTCGCGCTTTACGAACTCGTCCTCGTTCTCCTTGTAGTAGTGGAGCTCAAGCACGTGACGGCGCTGGATCGCGTCGTTGACCGTGAAGACCACGTGCGAGTCGTCGCGACCGGGCGCGATCTCCAGGCCCTCCTCGGATGGGTCGTGGCCGAGCGCCTTCACGATCTTCTCGCGGGCGGTGCGCAGGCCGGCTTGCGGGAGGTGGTCGCCGAAGAGGTCGATGGCGGCGATCAGCGCCTTCGCCTCCAGCGGCAGCAGGCGCGCCGGCCGGTCGAAGTTGTCGCCGTAGGTGTCCGGGTCGACCTCGATCTCGTCGCCCACGATCTCGGCGTAGAGCACGTAGGTGCCACCGCCGAAGTTGACGACGTTGAGGACCTCGATGTCCTCCTCGAGCTCGTCCCGTGAGATGTTGAGCTCGCGCAGGACCTCGTCGACCTGCAGGCGCTCGCCTTCGCGCGCCGCGCCGATCAGCAGCCCGGCGAGCGTGACGAGCCGCGCGAAGCGCTCTGGGCGGATCACCGACTCGCCGCGACCGTTCGAGCGCGAGGGCTTGCCGTTGGACTCCGGCTTGGGGCGCTCGACGGTCTCGGCGATCTCGAAGGTTCCCTCGTGACGCTCGGCGAGCAGCGCCCGGCGCCGCTCCGCCTCCTCGCGGAGCTCGTCCGGCGCGAGCACGCGCGCGTTGTCGCGCCACGACAGCACCCAGGAGATGAGCTGGCGCGGCGAGGCGTACTCGGTCTCGTAGACCATCCCCCGCCCCTGGACGCCATCCTCCTTGCGCGGCTTGCGCAGCTCCCCGTACTTCGCGAAGTCACGCTCGACGAGCCAGGCGATGCGCTCGCGCACGAACACCGACGCGGTGCCCTGGATGCTCCCCATCTGCCAGTCGGCGCGCTGCGCGTAGTCGCGCCTGTCGAAGTCCTCCGGAGGGTGGAAGTCGTGCTCGGCCTTGGTCGCGTACGAGACCTTGCCGCGGATGCGCGAAAGCCTGAACACCCGCACGGCGTCGCGCTCGTGGGAGTACCCGATCAAGTAGAACTGCCCGTCGCGGAAGACGAGGTGGTACGGGTCGACCTTGCGGTCGGAGACCTCGTCGCGCTCCATCGAGTAGTAGCTGAACTCGATCGTCTTGCGGCGCGAGATCGCGGTTTCGATCTTGGCCAAGCGCTGCGAGAGCTCGCGCCCGCCGCCCGACGTGGACAGCCGCACGTCGATCGGCACCGGCTCGCCCTCGGACAGCGGGCTGCGCCGACCCCACGAAACCTGCTGGAGCGCGAGCCGCAGGGGCTCGGCGTAGGCGAACTCGCCGTCGAGCAGGGCGAGCGCAGTGCGCAGCGCGGCGAGCTCCCCGTCGGTGAACTCGATCGCGGGCAGGTAGTAGTTCTCCGGCGGGAGCGTGTAGAGCTCGGCCTCGAAGAAGCCCTCCGCGGGCTTGTCGACCTGTAGCGTGATCCCGAGGCTCTCCAGCTCGGCCCGGTCGGCGTAGA
This sequence comes from Solirubrobacterales bacterium, assembly GCA_036564135.1. Taxonomy (GTDB): domain Bacteria; phylum Actinomycetota; class Thermoleophilia; order Solirubrobacterales; family 70-9; genus RSA11. The sequence continues at coordinate 5,091 of DATCLC010000162.1, read as the reverse complement.
AGCGGCGCGCGAAGGCGTCCTCGTTCATCGAGCTGTACCCCTCGACCTCGCGCTTGATCTCGAGCGCCGACACCGGCCGGCGATTGGCCATCAGAAACGAGATCAGGGAGAGCTGGCGGATGAGCTTCTCGGTGTCCTTGGCCATCGCGACGAGAATATTGAGCGCTCACCGAACTTCCAGACCCACTCCGTGGCGGAAACCGCGCAATTTGCGTACGAGTGAATCTCCCGCGAGGGCCCCGGACTCCATTAGGCTTGCCGTCGCCCCAGGGGGACCCCGTTTGATCGGCGCCGGCACCGTTATCAACCCGCTGCTCAAGGTCATCACGACCGTCGTGATCCTGGCTGCGGTCTACTACTTCGTCATCCGCCCGATCCTCGAGACCACCGAGGAGGCGATCGACCAGGGCGCCCGGGTCGCCCGGGAGGCCGAGGCGGAGGCGCGCGAGCGCGCCGCACAGGTCTCCGCGAACGTCGCCAAGTCGCGGCTCGACTCCATGGTGCTGAGCCTGCAGGGCGCGTCGTGGCGCGAGGCGGTGCGGGCCGTTCGCGACTGCAGGCGAGACGCCGGCAACGACGCGAGGGCGCTCGAGAAGTGCGTCAAGTTCGCGCAGAGGATCACGACCGCGGTGCGCTCGAACCGCACGTTCGCGCTCTCGTACGCGGACAGCCTGGCCAGCCAGGGACGCGGCGCCGATGCCGATCGGGTGCGCGACTGCGTGGACGGCGCGGGCTTCGCGGTCGCGGCGATGCAGCGCTGCCGCGACCTCGCCGACGAGCTGCTCTTCAATAGGTGATCGGCGCCGGCACCTTCATCAGCGCGCTCCTCAAGATGGTCACGACGGTGGCGATCCTGGCCGCCGTCTACGTCTTCGTCATCAAGCCCACGCTCGACACGACCGAGAAGATCACGTCGAGCGCGCTCGAGGGCGCGAGCGGGATCCAGGAGTCCATCCAGCAATCGTTCGGCGACACGGCGGACGCCGAGGAGGCCCGCAGGCAGGTGGAGGAGGCGCTCGAGTCCGCGGGGATCAAGCCGAAGCGGCTGCAGCGCTGCATCGAGCGCGCCGGCGGCGACATCGACCGGCTCCAGCGCTGCGTGCCCTAGACGCCGCGCGGCCAGGCGTCCGCTACGCCGCTCGCCGCTCGCGGAAGTACGCGCCCGAGCCGATCCCGCGGTCGTACTTCGACCAGCGCTCGCCCTCGGGGAGCTCCCGCTCGAGGCGGTCGAAGCTGCCCAGCTTGCCGCCGAGGTTGTCCATCGCGTGGACGAGCGTGGCCTCGCGGGTGGCGGGCACCACCGGTGAGCCGTGCTCGAGCGTGCCGTGGTGCGAGAGGATGATGTGCAGCACGGCCTGGGCGAGCTCGGGGTCGAAGCCGTCGATCTCCTCGATCTCGCGCCGCACGAGGTAGTAGCCGAGCGGGATCTCGCCCTGCAGCTTGCCCGCGTCGGTGAGGTCGATCGCGAGCGGGTCGTCGTTGTAGGCCTGGGTCTTGCCGACGTCGTGCAGGAGCGCGCCGGTGACGGCGACGTCGCGGTCGATTCCCGGGAACGCCGAGGAGACGGCGCTCACCGCCTGCGCCACCGACAGCGAGTGGTCGAGCAGGCCGTGCGGGTAGGCCTGGTGGTAGTACTTGGCTGCGGGCGCCTCGCGGAACCGCTGCCAGTGGGGCGAGTTGGGCGCGAAGAAGCGGTCGAGCAGCTGTCGCAGGTGCGGGTTCTGGACGGTCGCGATCAGGGCGCGCAGGTCGGCCTCCATGCGCTCGACGGGCGTCGGCGGGCCCTCGACGAGCTCGAGGCGGTCGTACTCGCCCTCGGCCGCGCGGCGGATCGACTTCACCGTGATCTTCGGGCCGTACTGCGGGTGGACCGAGAACGCGCCCTCGATGTAGACGATCGAGCCCGGCTCGCAGACCTCGAAGCAAGCGTCGACGTCGTCCCAGACCACCGCCTCGACCGTGCCGGTACGGTCGGCGACCAGCAGCCTGAGGAAATCCTCGCCGTTGCGCCGTGAGAGCCGGCTGCGCTCGCGGACGACGAAGACCGCCGCGACCTGGTCCCCCTCGCGGAGCTCGCGCACGAAGACGCGCCCGCCGCTCGCCGGCCCGGCGACGGCGTCGAGCGTCTCCTGGATGGCGAGTCGCGGTGATGAGGTCATCAGGAGCCCCAAGGTAGAGCGCAGTTCGGACGGTGAATCTCCCCCCTTCACGCCTTGGGAGTCGCCGCGTCGCGCCGGTTTCTGACGCGGGCGAGGCTCTAGAGTGCGCCGCGCATGAGCGCCACCGAGGTCCTGGGGATGCTGCTGCCGGGCCTTGCGACCGGCCTGGGCGGGCTCGCGCTGTTCGCGCTGCCCCGTCCCTCGCCGCGCCTGCTCGACACGCTGCTCGGCGGAGCCGCCGGAGTGATGCTCGCCGCGCTTGGGTTCTCGCTGCTCGTTCCCGCCCTCGATTCGGGCACGCTCGGCGAGGTGCTGGTCGGGTTCGCGCTCGGCGGCGCCGCGATCGCGCTCGTCGACAACTTCATGCCCCACCTGCACGAGCGCTTCGCGCCGCACGAGCGCTCGGCGGAGCGCAGGCGGATCGACCGGCGCGGGTGGATGGTGCTCGCGGCGCTCACGATCCACAACATCCCCGAGGGGATGGCGGTGGGCGTCGCGTTCGCGGCCGGCGGCACCGACCTCGGCGTGCCGCTCGCGGTGGCGATCGCCGTGCAGAACATCCCCGAGGGCACGGCGGCCGCCGTGCCGCTCGTCGCCGCCGGCCGCTCCCGCGGCCGGGCCGCGATGATCGCGCTCGGCTCCGGCGCAGTCGAGCCGCTAGCCGCGTTCGCCGCGTTCGGCGTCGTCGAGCTCGTCGGCGGCCTGCTCCCCTTCGGGCTCGCCTTCGCGGCCGCCGCGATGCTCTACGTCGTCGTCGACGAGCTCCTCCCCGAGGCGCACGAGCGCGGCTTCTACCGCGAAGCCTCGCTCGCGCTGCTCATCGGCTTCGCGGTGATGATGGCGCTCGACAACGCGTTCGGCTGAGCGCTCCGGCGCCGCGGCCCGCCCGCCGCGCGTGGGCGGGGGGCCGCGGCGGAGGCGGCTAACGGCGCTTGCGCTTCTTGGCCGGCTTGCGGCCCCAGTTGGGCCCCTGCTCGATCGCCCCCGTGCTGCCGTAGAGCAGCCGCTGCCGCTTGCCGTTGGCCCTCATGACGTAGAGGTCGTCCTGGTCGGCCCGGCGGTCGCTCACGAAGGCGATCAGCTTGCCGTTGGGCGAGAACACGGGGTCCTCGTCGCCGGCGAAATGCGTGGTGAGCTGGCGCTTGCCCTTCCCGTTCACCCTCATCACCCAGATGTACTCGTTCGCGTCGTCGGCCGGCTCGCGGTCCCAGGCGATCAGCTTGCCGTTGGGCGAGAAGTTCGGGTCGCCGTCGTCGGCGAGCGGGCTCTTGGTGAGGTTGCGCTTGCGCTTGCCGTTGGCGCGCATCACCCAGATGTCCTGAATGTTGCTGTCGCCCGACTCCCAGGCGATCAGGCCCTTCGACGACCAGCTCGGGTCCTCGTCGCGGATGTTGTTCTTGGTGAGCTGGCGCAGGCGCTTGCCGTGGCGCGCACCTTGTAGATCTCGTCGTCGCCGTCCCGGTCGCTCTCGAAGACGATCCACTTCCCGTCCGGCGACCACGCCGGGTCGCTGTCGCTCGCCGGGTGGTTCGTGACCGCGCGGCGCCGCTTGCCGTTGCGGTCGGCGACGCAGATCTCCGAGCCCCCGTTCTCGAGCTCGCACTCGAACGCGATGCGCTTGCCGTCCGGCGAGACGGCCACGTCGGTCGCGTCGATCGCCTCGGGCGTGAGCTTCTTGAACTTCTTGCCCTTGGCGTTGACCCGGGCGATGATCGAGTCGCCGCCGTTGCCCTGGGTGTGGAAGAAGATGTCCCCGTTGGGACCCGGGAAGGCGGCCTGCGCCCCCTGCGTCATCGCGATCGCCAGCAGCGCCAGCGACGCGACGACCGCCACCGCGATCGCCGCGGCCCGGAGCGGCCTCCTCAGTGCGTGCATGGATACTCCTCCGTGGTACTGACCTGCGCGGGCCTTCAAGCCGGCGCGGGGCGTTCCTAACATCTCGCCGGCCCCACGACAAGCGCCGGAGGCGAAATGGGCCGTTCTCCCAACCCGCTGAGCGTGCGATTCCGTTGCCGGTCTCAGCGCTTTCGCACGCTCGGCGCGGAGGGCGGGCGCGGTGCCGTGGCCTAGAGTGAGCGAATGGCACGCACGCAGCGCGTCAGCCGCAGCCGCTCGGCGACCGGCAGCTCGGAGTACGCCGAGGCTGCGCCCGCGCCCGTGCTCCTTCCCTTCGTGCGCCGCTACACGGGGTTCGTGGAGCGCGCCGACACCGGCCTGCGCCGCCTCGAGGCGCCCTCCTCGCGGGCGGTCCTGGTGATCAACCTCGGCGTGCCCTTCGCGGTCTCGGGGCCGGACGGCTCGGCCGCCGTCCATGTCGGCGGCTTCCTCGCGCGCCTCTCGCCGCAGCCCGCCACCACCGCGTTCTCCGGCACGTCCGCCGGCGTGCAGGTGGACTTCACCCCGATCGGCCTGCACCTCTTCTGCGGGATCGCCCTGCACGAGCTCCCCGAGCTCTCGGTCGGCCTGGCCGACGTGCTCGGCGAGGAGGGCCGGCGCCTGGAGGAGGCGCTCGCCGCCGCGCCGGACTGGGCGTCGCGCTTCGACCTGCTCGACGCCGCCATCGCGCGCCGGTTCGCGCGGGCCCGGGGAGCCACGCCGAGCGTCGAGTGGGCGTGGCGCGCGCTCGCGCGGAGCGGCGGCACGGCGGAGATCGGCGCCCTGTGCGACCGCCTCGGCTGCAGCCCGCGCCATCTGATCCGCGGCTTCCGCGAGCAGGTCGGCGTGCCGCCCAAGACCGCGGCGCGCATCCTGCGGTTCGAGCGTGCCGCGCAGCTCCTGCGCGCGAGGCGCCCGGTCGAGCTTGCCCGGGTCGCCGCCGCGTGCGGCTACCACGACCAGGCCCACATGACGCGCGAGTTCCGCGCGCTCGCGGGCACGACGCCCGCCGCCTACCGCGGCTCGCTGCTCGGAGGCTTCGAGGGAGTCGCCGCGG
>DATCLC010000161.1:0-17169 GCA_036564135.1 Solirubrobacterales bacterium | reverse complement strand
CCAGCTTGTGGGCCAAGAGCGCGTCCACGCGCTGGGCGACGGTGGAGCGGGCGAGGCCAGTGTGGCGGGCCAGATCAGCCCTGGTCACCGCCTCCCCCTCGCGGATCAGTTTGAGGACGGCGCCAGCCCCGGCGGGGGGCGATGTACGGCTATGCCCGTTGCGGTCCGAAGCCAATTCTCATACGCCACCAGCGCGATCCGACGGTAGTCGCGCCGCGCGCCGCGGCACGGATAGTAGTGATCATTTCCCCCGGAAACAAGCGCTTTTTCGGAATCTGGCCGAGGGTTGGAGCCGAAACCCGCACTCGGGCTGTGGGCCGGCGGCGCAAACGGCGCGCCACAGCTGGCAACGCTCGCGCCGGGGCCGCTATTCTTCGAGCACCTCGCGCTGCGGCGCAGAGGTCTTTTTTTCGTAGGCCGCCAACGGGGCGGCCGCCAGATGTGAGGATCGAATGGCTCGCGGAGACGTCCGAATCGCTGTGACGCTTGCTTGCGAGGAGTGCAAGCGGCGCAACTACCAAACGAACAAGTCGCGGCGCAACACGCCGGATCGCATCGAGCTGCGCAAGTACTGCCGCTGGTGCGGGCGGCACACCCCGCATAAGGAAACGCGCTAGCGCCCACCCATCGTGGCGAAGACCAGGGCACAGCGGAAGGCCGAGCGGCGCAAGAAGCAGGCTCAGCAGCAGAAGAAGCGACGCACCGACTCGCAGGCCCAGCGCGAGACGCAGGTCCCCGAGTCGGCCGATGTCGCCGAGGCCGAGCTGGCCGAGCGCGGCGCGAACCTCGACGAGCTGCGGGGCGACCAGGAGCAGAAGGCCGCCACCAAGGCGCCCGCGCCGTCGCGTGCCGAGACCGCGCCCAGCCGCGCCGAGGTCGCTACCGACGGCGAGCGCAAGCTGAGCCGCCGCGAGCAGCGCCGCCTCGAGCGCGAGCGCAAGCGGCGCGCCAAGGAGTCCGAAGCGCGCCGGCGCCGCCGCGAGGAGCCCGCCGAGAAGCAGCGCGGCCGCGTGATGGCCTTCCTGATCTCGTGCTGGCACGAGCTGCGCCGCGTGCAGTGGCCCGATCGCGAGACGCTCGCCCAGGCGTCCGCCGTCACCCTCATCTTCATCGCCATCGCCGCGGCTTACCTGGGTGTGCTCGACGCCGCCTTCAACTGGCTGGTCCGCCAGATCGTCTAGCCCGAGACGCGAGTCGCGGCACCCACTAAAACTTCAACTGAGGATTAACTGAGACAGATGTTCCGCTGGTACGTCATCAACACCTACTCGGGTCACGAGAACAAGGTCAAGCACAACCTCGAGCACCGCGTCGAGACCATGAACGCGCGCAACAAGGTGCGTCAGGTCGTGGTGCCCACCGAGCAGGTGTCCGAGCTCAAGGACGGCCAGCGCGTCAGCGTCGAGAAGCGCACGATGCCCGGATACGTGCTCGTCAACATGGAGATGACCGACGACGCTTGGAACCTCGTCAAGAACACCCCGGGCGTCACCGGCTTCGTGGGCTCTCGCAACAAGCCGATCCCGCTCTCGCAGGCCGAGGTCGACCGGATGCTGCACCGCGAGACCGCCGAGCGGCCGCGCACCAAGGCGCAGTTCCAGGTCGGCGAGTCGGTCAAGGTGATCTCCGGCCCGATGTCGGACTTCTCCGGCGAGATCGCCGAGATCAACGAGGGCGCCCAGAAGCTCAAGATCCTGGTCTCGATCTTCGGCCGCGAGACGCCGGTCGAGGTCGGCTACGACCAGGTGAAGAAGGTCGCCTGATCCACCCATCCCGGCGCCGGGGCGCATGGCCGACGCGACCCTGATCGCGCAGCTGTCCGACCCGCACATCACCGTCGGCCTGCGCGACCGCGAGCCGGCGCTCGCGCTCACCTCCGCCGTCGACGCCCTGCGTGCGCAGCCCAACAGGCTCGACGCGGTCCTGATCACCGGCGATCTCGTCGATACCCCCGGTGCGCGCGCGTACGAGCGGGTGCGCGAGCTGCTCGCCCCGCTTGAGCTGCCCGTCTACGTGATCCCGGGCAACCACGACGACCGCGACGCCGTGCGCGAGTACTTCGCGCTCGACGGACGCACCGGCAGCGCGGGCGCCCCGTTCCGCTACACGACGCGCATCGGCGGCCTGCGGCTGATCGCCTGCGACACGACGATCCCCGGCAAGATCGAGGGCGCCCTCGACTTCGAGCACCGCGCCTGGCTCGAGGCCGAGCTGCGCTCCGAGCCGGCGATGCCCACGCTGATCGCGATGCACCACCCGCCGATCCTCACCGGCATCCGCGCGATGGACGAGATCGGCCTGCCCGAGCCCGACCGCGCCGGGCTCGCCGAAGTGCTCGCGAGCCAGCCGCAGGCGCTGCTGGTGGCCTGCGGGCACGCGCACCGCGGCGCCTTCGGGGTGGTCGGCGGCTGCGGGGTGATGGTCTGCCCGAGTACCTGGCGCCAGGCGCCCCTCGAGATCCCCGGCGGCGAGGAGGTGCTGCTCGCCGACGAGACCCCGGGGTGGGCCCTGCACGCGCTCGTCGACGACCAGCTCGTCTCGCACCTGCAGCCGCTCGAGCGCCGCAAGCTGCCGAGGCCCAAGCGCAAGCCCTAGCGGAGCTCCCGAAACCCGTTGCCCGGCCGCGGACCCCGTGCTACTTTGCGCGCGTCGCTTCGGCTGGGGGCCGGGGGGACCCCCTCCCTAGCGGGACATACAGGACAGGACGACCGCCCACGGTGGGGCATCGCGTCCCCTGGGGCTTGAGGGGTGTCGAATGGGACTTTCAGGTTTTGGGGTTGGCCCGTTGTCGCTCTTGCGGGTCAGGGCCGGCGTGTGGGTTGCGACGCTCGCGGCAGCGCTGGTTGCGCCCGCGGCCGCGTCGGCGGCGACGTTCGCCGTCACGAACACGAACGACGCGGGTGAGGGGTCGCTGCGCGCGGCGATCACCCAGGCCAACGCCCGCGACGGGGCGGACACGATCGACGCCAGCGGCGTGAGCGGGACGATCGAGCTCTGGAGCGCGCTGCCGGAGCTCACCGACCCGGTCGAGCTCGTCGGGCCGGGCCCGGAGCTGCTCACGGTGCGCCGCACGGATGACGTTCCGCTCCTCAACTTCCGGATCTTCAACTTCAACCGGGCCCAGGAGGCGCGGATCTCGGGGTTCACGCTCAGGACCGGGGCCACGTCCGGCGGCGGAGGCGGCGCGATCTCGAGCGTGAACACGAAGCTGCACGCGCGCGACCTGCACCTCACCGAGAACGCGGCCACGACCGGGGGCGCCGTCTACGTCAACGGCGGCGAGGTGCTGATCGAGGAGAGCCTGATCACGGGGAACCGCGCGACCTTCGGAGGCGGCGTGTCCGTGGCGAACGGCGGCGCGCTCACCCTCGTGCGCAGCGCGGTCGTCACGAACACCGCCGTCGAGGCGGGCGCCGGCGTCCTGGTCGCCGCCGGGGACAACGACGTCACGGCGCGCGGCAGCACGATCGCTTCCAACACGGTCTTGAGCGCCGATCCCCAGGACCCCGGTGGCGGCGGCATCGGCGCCCTGGACGGAGCCCGAGGCACGATCCTGGTGGAAAGCAGCACGATCGCGAACAACTCGGCCCCGGTCGGCTCGGCGCTTCAGGTCGGCGAATCCCCGACGACGGTGCGCAGCTCGATCATCACGGGCGCCTGCGCACAGGAGGTCAGCTCGCTGGGCTACAACCTCGCCACCGACGCTCCTTGCGGGCTCGATCAACCCACCGATCAGACCGGCGTGAACCCTCTGCTGGGCCCGCTCGCCGACAACGGCGGCCCGACGCCGACGATGCTGCCCCGACCGGGCAGCCCGGCGATCGACAAGGGCTTCGCGGGCGACCTCGAAACCGACCAGCGCGGCCTGCCGCGGGTGGACTTCAAGGCGATCGCAAACGCCGCGGGCGGCGACGGCGCCGACGTGGGAGCCGCGGAGCGACAGGACGAGACGGCTCCCGCCCTCAACGCCAAGCGGCCGAAGGTGAACCGCAAGCAGCGCTCGGTGAAGCTGCGCTTCAAGGCGACGGACGACGCGACGGGCAAGCTCACCTTCCGCTGCAAGCTCGACCGCAAGAAGTTCAAGCGCTGCAAGTCGCCCGTCGCCTACAAGCGCCTGAAGCCGGGCAAGCACCGGATCACGGTGCGCGCGATCGACGCGGCGGGCAACCGGGCGCAGGCGGCCAAGCGCTTCAAGGTGCCCAAGGCAAAGAAGAAGCGCGCGCGCTAGGCGCACAGCGTTGCCGTCGCGGATCGACGCTTAGGCGTCCCGCAAGTGGGGCGGCCCCGTCAGCCTGGACGGAAAGCCCCGTTGTTGGGGCTCGTTACTGGTGTTACTTTGCGAGTGCCTTTGCACAGGCCATAAGGGGGGACTGATTTGAAAATCCGTCGAAGGCCGCATCTGGCTTGTGTGGCCATCTGTTGCTTGTTCGCCACTTGTGGAGGGGGCGAGGAACCCATACAGCAAGAAGCGGAACCGCCCGTGGACACGATCGAAGCCGTCGCCACAACGGCTGACGCCTACGAGCAAATCCTCGACCAAGCCGGCGAGTTGACCGCAGGGGGAGAGCCCGCCGAGCTCAAACGGGCCGCCGGTGACCTCGAGAAGCTGGCGGAGGAGGTCGGAAGTGTGACGGCCGATGACGGCTCCGATGCGGTCGCCGGGCGGCTGGACGACGCGGCTGAGCACCTGGGGGATGCGGCGGAGGAGCTCTCGTTGACCGGCGCGCGGTTGAGCGCTGCGATACGGCTGGAGGCGCGTGAGCAGGACGCCAGCGAGGAGGCAGCCACCAGGTTGGCTGATGCGTCCACGCAGGTCGATCGCCTGACCGTTCGCGTCAGCAACGCCGAGCGTGCGATGACGCGCGCGTACAAGGCGCTACGGGCGGCGATCAACGAGTTGGCCGATGACCCGACCCTCGGCTCGGAGGGCGAGCGAGTCGACGCGCTGGGTCGTCGGCTCGCAGGGCTCGATCGCGATGCCGACGAGGGCTTCAACGCGCTGCGCAAGACGATCGCCACCGAGGCGCGTGCGCTTGCCGCTCGCGCGAACGAGCTGACCCCGGAGCCTCCGGATGTTGTCCAGGACTGTTCGTCTGCGTATGAAACGGTCTCGGATGTCTCGGTTCGCAATATGGAGTGCGCGGAGGCCGATGCCGTGATCATCCAGGCGATCCCGACGCTGGCGCCGAACTTCGCGGTCGCGGGGTTCAGCTGCACCATCCTGGGTGATTACGGGCCGCCCGATGGGCCGATACTGGGAGCGAGCGACATCCGCTGCGAGGCAGGTGATCGAGCATTCCGGTTCTCGTTCGCCGACTGATGTCTCCGCGAGGCATCGCTGCCGTTGCCACCGCGCTTCTCCTGGTCGGCGCCGGGTGCGGCGGCTCCAACGAGGGCGAGTCGAGCGGTAGGGAGGACGAAGCGCTCGAGGGAGCCCTGTCCAAGGTCGATGAGGCGGCCGGCGGAAGGGACGCGCCACCCCAAGATGAGGGCGAACGCGACGCGACGGCCGAGGATGCGCTACGCCAGTACTTCAACCTGCTGAACCGGCACGAGTACTCGAAGGCCTGGGCGATGCTCGATGAGTCAGTGCGCGCGCAATTCGGCGGCTTCGACGCCTGGGTGGGCGGCTACAAGACCACCGAGAGCACGCGGCTCGTCGCGGTGGAGCGAACCGACCGCTCGCGCACGTCCGAGAGCTTTCGCGTGGAGATCCGTGCGGTGGACTCGGGTCCTTGCGATGAGGCGCTCGTGCGTGGATTCGAAGGGCCGTGGACCCTGGAGCGCCGCGGCAAGAAATGGATCGTGACTGCGGCGACGTTCGGACAGATCTCAGGGAATGAGTCTGCGTCTTGCGGAGGAACAGCCCCCGTCTACTACACGGACGCCGCTTACCAGCTGGTCGAGCAGCCGGCCGCGCTGCAGGTGGACAACCATGACCTACTCGTGGACCTCACGTGGTCGAACTGGGGCGCGCCGAGCGCAAACGGGAGCGGCACGTTGCAGCACCGAATCTGCGATCCCAACTGCGCCGACGGTTACGACGTTCAGCTCGCGGCGACGGTGACCAATGAGCGACATCGCAGATTGTGGCGGGGTGCGTCAGTACAGGACGCTCACCATCGCCTTCGAGGGGACCTCGCCCGATGGGATCACGGGCCCGGCAAGTGTGGCCAACGCGGGCGCGTGCTGAGGGCAGCTCGTCTCGCGCCACTGGGATCGAGGACTGAGCACCCCGGTCGCGGCCCTTGCGTAACCCGCAAAGCGCGTGCTAGCGTGCGCCGGTCGCTTCGGCAGGAGGCCGAACTCCTCCTCGTCGCGGGGACGCAAACGACAGGGAAGTCACTGACACGGGGCTTCTTCTCCGCTTTTTCCGAGGGGGAATGGATGAGAACTTCGGCTCTTGGCGTGGGCGTGCTGGCCGCGATCGCGCTCGCCGTACCCGCGCACGCCGCGACCATCGAGGTGACGAACACCGATGACTCCGGCGCGGGCTCGCTGCGCGCCGCGATCGAGGCGGCGAACGCCTCGACCGACCCGTTGGACGTGATCGATGCCACGGGCGTGAGCGGGACGATCGAGCTGCAGAGCGCCCTGCCGCAGATCACCGGCGCGGTCGAGATCGAGGGCCCGGGGTCCGATCGGCTCACGCTGCGGCGCGAGGAGGGCGACAACTACCGGCTCTTGAACATCGACTTCACGGGTGCCGGGGACGCGCTTGCGTATGTCTCCGTCTCGGGCATCGCGCTGATCGGGGCGCCCGGGGCTGAGCAGGGTGGCGGAATCGAGAGCCGAAACGGTGTGTTGCGCTTGGACGATGTGGTCGTGAGCGGACACCGCGTCTCCCTGTATGGCGGTGGGGTGGCGGTGTCTTCCGGCGCGGTGATGATCAGCGACAGCGCGATCGCTGAAAACCTGTCGGGATTCCTCGGCGGTGGCGTGTCTGTGCACGAAGGCGCGCAGGTCGTACTTGACCGCGTCACCCTGAGCGGCAACCAAGCGGACGACGCGGGCGGAGGCCTATATGTCGAGCGGGCGGGTCCGGCACACCTGGTCCGTAACAGCACGATTGTCGGCAACACCGCGTCGACCCCCGGACTCCCCCATGTCGGCTCCGGTGGCGGCATCGCGCTGACCGCGTTTCCCGTCCCCTTCAGGATCGAAAGCAGCACCATCGCTGGAAACTTTGCCGTCCGCGGCGCGAACATCGAAACCGGAACTCCCGACGACCTGGTCGAGCTCCGCAATTCCGTGGTGGCCTATCCCGCGGCGGGCGGGGATCCGGACTCCAGACCGCAGAACTGCAGTGTCGCTGGCACCTATCTGTCCATCGGTCACAACATCGTCGACGATCTGAGCTGCGGGCTCGACGATCCCACCGATCAGATCGGCGTAGATCCACTGCTCGGGCCGCTGGCTGACAACGGCGGGCCGACGCTGACCATGGCGCCCGAGCCCGACAGCCCGGCGATCGACCAGGGGACCGCCGCCGGCTTGCAGGTGGCCGTCGACCAGCGTGGCCTGCCGCGCGGTGTCGACATCCTCGCGATCCCCAACCCGGCAGGCGGCGATGGCACGGACATCGGCGCGGTGGAGCTGCAGTACCCGGATCCGGAGCCCGACACGACGGCGCCGACCCTCAAGCTCAGGAAGCCAAAGGTCAACCGCAAGCAGCGCTCGGTGAAGCTGCGCTTCAACGCCAAGGACGATCAGTCGCCGAAGGCGGAGCTCAAGCTCACCTGCAGGCTCGACCGCAAGAAGTTCAAACCCTGCGCATCGCCTGTCACCTACAAGCGGCTGCGGCCGGGCAAGCACCGGATCACGGTGCGCGCGATCGACGCGGCGGGCAATAGGGCGCAGGCGGCCAAGCGGTTCAGGATGCCCGGGCCGAACCGCAAGGACCGGCGCTAGGGCGGCGGCGAACGGCAATTGCCCTGTGCCGGGGCCGCGTGCTAGCGTGCCCGCGTCGCTTCGGCTAGGGGGCCGGGGGACCCCTCGTCGCGGGGACTCGTAGGACGGAACGGACTAGCCGCGATGGGGCGATCTGCGCCCCAGGGCAAAGGGGTCACATAGATGGGACTTTCACGCTTTGGGTGCGACCCGTTGTGCGCTTTGCGGGTCAGGACGTGTGCGTTGTTCGCGACGGCGTCGGTTGCGCTGTCGGCGCCGGCGGCCGCTTCGGCGGAGACGTTCGTGGTCAAGAACACGAACGACTCGGGCTCGGGTTCGCTGCGCGACGCGATCGCGCTGGCGAACGCTGTGACCGGGGAGGACAGAATCGACGCCACCGGCGTGACCGGGGCGATCGACCTCGTCTCCTCCCTGCCGGAGATCACCGAACCGGTCAGGATCGTGGGGCCGGGACCGGACCTGCTCACGGTGCGCCGGACGATGAATCCGGTTCCGCAGTTCCGGATCCTCAACTTCAACCAGGCCCAGGAGGCGCGGATCTCCGGGCTCACGCTCCACAACGGCAGCACCCAGGGTGGGGGCGGCGCGATCCAGAGCGTCAACACGACGCTGCGCGCGCGCAACCTGCGCGTCATCGCCAACCTCGCCCTGGCGGGCGGCGGGATCCACGTGAACGGCGGCGAGGCGCTGATCGAGGACGTCCTGCTCGAAGGCAACTGGGCGACGTTCGGTGGTGGCTTGTCCGTGGCGAATGGCGCCGCCGTCACCCTCGTCCGCAGCGCGCTCACGGGCAACAACGCGGGCGAAGCGGGCGGCGGCGTGTTCGCCAACGCAGGGGCCACCCACGTCACCGTGCGCGCCAGCACGATCGCCTCCAACAAGGTCACGACCGCCGAGCCCGAGGTCCCCGGAGGAGGCGGGATCGGCGCCGTGAACAACTCCACCGGCCAGATCCTGGTGGAGAGCAGCACGATCGCGGGCAACTCGGCCCTGGTCGGCTCGGCGCTCCAGCCCGGGGGATCCCAGATGGCGGTGCGCAGCACGATCATCGCCGAGGACGACGCCTGTGCGCAGGCGGTCGCCTCGCTTGGCTACAACATCGCCGCGGATCCGTCGTGCGGGCTGGGCCAGCCCACCGACCAGGTCGGCGTTGACCCGATGCTGGAGCCGCTCGCGGACAACGGCGGCCCGACGCCGACGATGCTGCCGCAGCCGGGGAGCCCGGCGATCGACCAGGGCTTCGCGGGCGATCTGGAGGCCGACCAGCGCGGCCTGCCGCGCGCCGACTTCAAGGCGATCGAGAACGCCGAGGGCGGCGACGGCGCTGACGTGGGCGCTGCCGAGGTGCAGGACCAGCAGCCGCCCGCGCTCACCCTCAAGAAGACCAAGGTCAACGCCAAGCGGCGCTCGGTGAAGCTGCGCTTCAAGGCCACCGACGACGCGGCGGGCAAGATCCAGTTCCGCTGCAAGCTGGACAAGAAGAAGTTCAAGGCCTGCAGGTCGCCGGTCGCCTACAAGCGCCTGAAGCCGGGGCGGCACCGGATCGTCGTGCGGGCCGTGGACGCCGGCGGCAACACGGCGAAGGCCGCGGTGCGGTTCAAGGTCCGCAAGCGCCGGAAGTAGCCGCAGGGCGGGGGCGGGCCGGGGGCTTTCCGGCCGGCTCTCGCCTCGCGGGCTGATCGTGCTGCGCGACCCCGGCAAGCCCCTGCGCGGCAGGCGCCGGGGTGAGCCGGCGGCCGTTGCGCGCCCCGGATCCCGCATCCACCCCGACTTAGCTGCGGAAGTCGAGTATCCTCGACCGTCGCTCATGGCCAAGAAAGTCCTCACCGTGATCAAGCTCCAGATCCCGGCCGGTGCCGCGAACCCGGCGCCGCCGGTCGGCCCCGCGCTCGGTCAGCACGGGGTCAACATCATGGACTTCTGCAAGGCGTTCAACGCGCAGACGCAGCAGGACGCTGGGACGATCATCCCGGTCGAGATCACGGTCTACGAGGACCGGTCGTTCGACTTCATCACGAAGACGCCGCCGGCTGCGGTGCTGATCCGCGAGGCGATCGGGATCCAGAAGGGCTCCGGCGAGCCCAACCGCAACAAGGTCGGCACGATCACGGCCGAGCAGGTGCGGCAGATCGCCGAGCGCAAGATGCCCGACCTGAACGCCAACGACATCGACGCCGCCGCGAAGATCATCGCCGGCACGGCGCGCTCGATGGGCGTCGACGTGGAGGGGCTCTAGGCGATGGCGACCGCACTGCACTCCAAGCGCTACCGCGCGGCCCGCGAGAAGATCGACCGCGAGCGCCACTACACGCCCGCTGAGGCCGTCCGGCTCGTCAAGGAGACGGCGAGCGCGAAGTTCGACGAGACCGTCGAGGTCCACATCCGCCTGGGCGTGAACGTCCGGCACGCGGACGAGCAGCTGCGCGGCACGCTGGCGCTGCCCAACGGTCTCGGCAAGGACATCACGATCGCCGTGTTCGCCGAGGGCGAGCAGGCACGCGAGGCGCAGGAGGCGGGTGCCGACTTCGTCGGCGCGCAGGATCTCGCCGACCGCATCGAGGCGGGCTGGACCGACTTCGACGTCGCGATCGCGACGCCCGCGCTGATGGGCCCGGTCGTCTCGAAGCTGGGCCGCATCCTCGGCCCGCAGGGCAAGATGCCGAACCCGAAGGTCGGCACGGTTACCAACGACGTCGCCAAGGCGGTCGAGGAGTCCAAGTCGGGCAAGGTCGAGTACCGCACCGACCGCCAGGCGGTCGTGCACCTCGCGATCGGCAAGGCGAGCTTCGACGAGCGCGCGCTGCTCGAGAACTACGCAGCGATCGTCGAGGAGATCGTTCGCGCCAAGCCCGCCGCCGCGAAGGGCCGCTACATCCTCTCGATCACGCTCGCCACGACCATGGGTCCCGGCGTGCGCGTCGACACCTCGTACACGAACTCGGCCGACATCCTCGGCAGCGCCGCCGAGGCCGAGGCTGAGGCCCCGGCCGACGACGCGTAAGCCGCCCGGCTCGTGAACCGGGCGCTTCCGCTCGCCGCGATCGCGCTCGCGGCGCTCGCCGGCGCGTTCGCGCTGTTGCTCCACGGCGGGCGCGTGCCGGCGTTGGGCGGCGAGCGCGCGCTCGCCGGGCAGCCGCTGCCGGCGCTGGCGCTCGCGGCGCCTTCGCCGCAGCTCGTGCGCCCGCGCGGAGCGGTCGGGGTGCGGGCTTCGGTCTTTTGCCCGGACGGCTGCGAGGCGCGGGTCGGCGGCCGGGTGCTGCTCGGCGCGGGGCGGGGGCGGGCGCTGCGACTCCGTGCTGAGACGGTCGCGGTCCAGGCCGGGGGCGAGCGGGCGCTGAGGCTCGGCCTGCCCGGGCCGCGCGCCAAGCGGCTGCGCCGGGCGCTCGCGCGCGGCAGGCGGGTGGAGACCGAGCTACGGGCGCGGGTGCCGGCGATGGGGGAGCCCTTCGCGGAGGCGACCGCCGAAGCGCGGCTGCGGCCGGCGTTTGCGCTCACCGCGGCGCGGGTCGGGCCGAAGCTCGCCCTGTTCGACGGCAAGCGGCCCGCGCGCCTTCGCTTCCGCTTCCAGGCGCCGGGGCCGACCGACTTGCGGGTGCGCGTGGTTCGCCGGAACACGGGGCGCGCGGTCTGGGGGCGCCTGCTGCGAGGGGCTCGCCCGTTCCGACGGCACGAGGTGCGCTGGCGCGGGTTGACGCGGCGGGGGAAGGCGGCGCCCGACGGGCGCTACGCGTTCACGGTCGCGCCCGCGGGCGGGCGCGCGTGGCGCCCCGGGTCGTTCCGGCTGCGCGGCTTCGTCTTCCCGGTCGCCGGCCCTACCGGCTTGCGCGGGCCGGTCGGCGCGTTCGGCGCGCCGCGCAACGGCGGGCGCACGCACGAGGGACTCGACATCACGGCGCCATGCGGGCGGCGCGTGCTGGCCGCGCGCGGCGGGAAGGTGCGGGCGGTCCGCTACGAGCCCGCGCTCAAGGGTCACTTCGCCGTGATCCGCGACCGCACCACGGGCACCGACTACGTCTACTCGCACTTCCCGGCCCGCTCCCCGCTGCGCGAGGGCGGGCGGGTGCGCACCGGCGAGCTCGTGGGGCGCGTCGGCCAGAGCGGCAACGCGGCCGGCACGCCGTGCCACCTGCACTTCGAGATCTGGCCGCGCGGCTGGGGCCGTGGCAGGCCGGTCGACCCGCTCCCGCGCGTGCGCGGCTGGCTGCGCCGCTAGCCGCGACCCGCCATCCGGGGCGATAGTCTGCGTGCGCCGCTCGGCCGGTCGAGCGGGCAGGACGTTTCTAGGAGGGATGGGCCGAGTGAAGAGAGGGGTCGTGAGCCTGTGGGCGCCTGTCGGTGCGATTGGGGTGTTCGCGCTCTCGGCGACGTCGGCGCAGGCGGAAATCTGGGAGGCCGAAACGAGCTCGCTGGGGTTGATCCCCGACGGGCCCGGACCCGGTTGCGCCGCGGGCATCGGCGTACTGCGGGAGGTCCGCTTCCAGGTACCGGTCGACGAGCCGGTCGAGGACGTGCGCGTGCGGTTTCGGCTCAACCCCCCGCACGCGTGGGGTGGCGACCTCGAGGTCAAGCTGAGCTCGCCGACCGGCCGGGAGCACGTACTCTTCAGGCGCTTCGGCGCCCAGGACGAGCTGGACAAGGACGGGGGCGCCGCGGTCCTCAGCGGCCCCTATCTGTTCTGGGACGGAGCGTCGGTGAGCTTCTGGGACGCTGACATCGTCGGGGGTGCGCACGCGCCCGGGATGTATCGCACCATCGAGCCGGGGCCGGTGGTGGGCAGGCCCGAGGTGACGTCGATGAACAACGCGCTCGCCCACGGCTCCACCCAGGGCCTGTGGAAGCTCACGTTCCGCGACTACTGCGCGGAGCACACCGCGTCGGTCGCCGAGGCCCAGCTCATCCTCAACGGCGCGCCGCCGGAGGTCGAGATCGACGGTCCCACGGGCCCAACGCGCGACCCGAGGCCGACCTTCACGTTCCGGGGCTGGGACGTCGCCTCGTACCAGTGCTCGATCGACCAGGGCGAGGCGCGCTGGGGGTGGTGCTCCGACGTCGGGAGTCACACCCCGGAAACGGAGCTGCCCGACGGCAGCTACACCTTCCGGCTCCGCGCCGAGGGCATGTACGGCGATAGCCCGGTCTTCACGCGCGAGTTCGAGATCGACACGCTCGCGCCCCCGCCGCCCACGCTCGCCTTCGCGGGCGGCGAGATCGGGAAGAAGCTGACGGCAAGCGTCCGCGGCGAGACGAGCGACGACACGGCCGACGTGCTGCTCTGGGCCGCGGCCGGATGTCAGGGCGATCCGCTCGCCCAGCCCGTGGCCCCGGCGGAGCTCAAGAGGGGTATCGAGGTCTCGGTCGACGAGGAGGGCACCGCCTACTACAGCGCCCGCGCGCGCGACGCGGCGGGGAACCGCTCGGCGTGCGCCACCGCGCGCTACCGCCACGACGGCACGCCGCCGACGGTCGCGATCGGCAAGGTGAAGGTGAACGCGCGCAAGCGCTCGGCCCGGGTCAAGCTCCGCGCGAGCGACAACGTGACGGCGGCGGCCGGACTTGCCCTGTCGTGCAAGCTGGACGGCGGCGCGTGGAAGCCCTGCCGGTCGCCGCTTCGGCTCAAGCGCCTGAAGCCGGGCCGCCACGCGCTCCGCGCCCGCGCCCGCGACGAAGCGGGCAACAAGAGCGCGGTGGCCGTCAAGCGGTTTCGCGTGCCGAAGCCGAAGCGCCGGGGATAGCCGCGGGGGGCCCCGGCATCCTGCCCGTCTCGGCGCGCGCGTACCTGGACATCCGGACCAAGTCGGCGCGCCGAAATCTCGACCGCGCGGCTAACGACATCCCGGCCGCCCCGAAATAGCTTGCTCGCGCAAGCGAATTTCGACCAAGGAGGTACCCGCGCACGTGAGTGCGTCCCCCTCGCGGCCGCATCGCCGCCTCGCCGTTGTGTGCCTGCTCGCCGGCGCCGCGATCTGTCTGCTCCTGGCGGCGCCGGCTTCCGCCTACAACTACGTGACCACCAGCGACGGGCTCGACTGGGGCGTCCAGGATGCGGCCCCGCCGCGCGTGGACACCGGCAGCATCCGGGACACGACCGACAACTCGCTGCGCGGCTTCGGCGGGCTGCGCGTGCGCGTCTCGACCAACCCGCTTCGCAACGAGGCGCTGATGCGCGGCTTCAACCTAAAGTTCCTCCCGCCCAACCGCTTCGAGAGCCGCAACGCTGTGAACCTGGGCGGGGTCGCGGTCTGGCGCTCGATCTACTTCAACCGCAACCAGAACTGGGGGCGGTGGCTGGACTTCTTCCGCAACACCACCGACGAGCCCATCGAGGTGGATGCGATGTTCGGCGGTCAGACCGGGCTCGGAAGCGCGAGCGGGGCGGAGAACGCGCCGGTCGCCGAGACCTCGAGCGGCGACGCCGAGGTGACGAGCGCGGACTCGTGGGCGCTCACGCGCACGGGCACCGCGCCCAATCCGTCCCAGAACGGGCCCGCGGCGGTCGTCTTCGGCTCGCCCGCGCCGTTCGATGGGGCGCTCACGCGGTTCGGCAGCTTCCTCTACAGGCCGTTCGAGACCGAGCCGCCGCCGACGGGCCACGAGTCCAACTACATGGGCTACCAGCACAGCTTCACGCTGGAGCCGGGCGAGACGGTGACGCTCGCGCACTTCGTCGTGATCGGGCCGGGGGAGAGCGCGCCGACGGCGGGCGAGTCGGTCGCTGAGGTCCGCGACCGGGCGGCCGACCTCGCCGCCGAGCCGTCCTTCGGGCTGCTCACCAAGCCCGAGCTCTGCGCGCTCGTCAACTGGGACCTGGACGAGATCGACGTAGTCGCCTTCGATCCGGACGAGTGCGACCAGGTCGGCGCGCCGCCGATGCCGGAGATCGCCCCGGAGAACCCGCACGTGACCACGGTCGACTACGACGTCGTCGGCAAGACGATCCAGGAGCTGCGCGCGGACATGGAGGCGGGGGTGACGACCTCCAAGGAGATCACCCAGGCCTACCTCGACCGGATCGCCGCGTACGACGTGGGTCCGTGGGGGTTCAACTCCTACACGTACGTCGCCAGGGACGCGCTCGAACAGGCGGAGGCCGCGGACCTCGCGCGCGCCAACGGCGATCACCGGCCGCTGCTCGGCATCCCGGTCGTGATCAAGGACCTGTTCGACACCTACGACATGCCGACCACGAACGGGTCGCTGGTCTTCGAGGGCTACCGGCCGCCCGAGGACGCCACGCAGGTGCGTCTGCTCCGCGAGGCAGGCGCGGTGATCATCGGCAAGGCGTCGATGGAGGAGTACGCCCAGTCGGGCTACTACTCGGACTCGGCGTTCGGCCAGGTGTGGAACGGCTTCGACATCTCGAAGTCGTCGATCGCCTCGAGCGGCGGCACGGCGACCGCGATCGCGGCGAGCCTGGCGGCCGCGGGCCTCGGCAGCCAGACCGGTGACTCCCTCTACGGCCCGGCGAGCGCGGCGAGCCAGTGGACGCTGCGCGGGACCGACGGCCTCGCGAGCTCCTACGGCGTCTGGCCGCTCACCTGGCTGCAGGACTACCCCGGCGTGATCGCCCGCTCGGCGGCCGACCTCGCCGACATGCTCAATGCGACCACCGGGACGGACCCGCTGGACCCGATCACGGTCGAGGCCGACGCCGACGCCCACCGGCCCGACGACTGGCGCGACTACCTCGACCCGAACGCGCTGCAGGGCAAGCGCATCGGCTACTACGAGAGCGCTTTCGTGGACCCGCGCGGGACCACCGGCACGGTGAGCGCGCAGAAGGCGGCGCTCCAGTTCTTCGAGGAGGCCGGCGCCGAGCTGGTCGAGATCTCGGGCGGGCCGTCGCTTGTGGGCTACAACGGCCTCGGCGACCGCAACTACACGGGTTGGCAGTTCTGGATCGACGCGCACCCGAACTCGCCGTACTCGGACCCGCGCGAGATCATCGCCTCGCAGAAGCGGCTGCCCTACCGGCGCTCGAGCGGCTACACGGGCACGGGGATGATGAGCGACGCGCAGATCGCCGAGTACAAGGCGCGGCGGGCGCAGGCCAAACAGCAGGTCGCGGACTGGCTGGACAACCCGCCGAACCCGGTTGTGCCCGGCACCGCGACCCCGTCGCCTGGCCCGCTCGACGCGGTCGTGTTCCCGGGCCTCAGGAGCGTCGTGAGCCTGAACGACGGCGGCAGCGCGGCGTTCGGGCGCGGCGACCCGCCCACGAACGGCGCGGGTGCGCCCTCGATCGCGTTCCCGGCCGGCGTCAACGACCACGGCGAGCCGGTCAACCTCCAGCTCGTCGGGCGCGCCTGGGACGACGCCAAGCTGCTGAGCTACGCGTACGCGTTCGACCAGGTCGCGAACGGGCACATCGAGTCGGAGGCCGCGCCGCCGCTCGAGTACGTCCCGACGGCCGCCACCGGCCAGGTGCGCTTCGTCGGCGGCAAGGTGCTGAGGCTCAAGGGCCGGCGCGTCCGCGTCGCGGTGCGCTGCGCGAAGGCCGACGAGTGCCCGACCGTGATCCGGCTGCGCGGGGCCGGCAAGCTGCTCGCCGCCCAAGAGGCGCAGCTCGCCAAGGGGCGCACTGCCGTGCGGCTCGAGCTGGCCCGCTCGGCGGCGCAGCTCGTCAAGCGGAAGGGCAAGGTGCGCGCGAAGCTGCTCGCGACGGTCACCGGCCCGTCGGGCAAGACCAAGGCGACGCGCGGGGTGACCGTGGTCGCGGGCAAACGCTGAGCGCGCTCGCGCCGCCGCGCATCGCGAATTCGTGGTCGGGGCTCCCCGGGAGCGCAAGTGCGAACTCGCGGGGCCCCGGTTTCGCGAGCGCTCGGTCGAGGCTCCCCGGGAGCCTTGACTGCGATTTCGTGGGGCGGGGGGTCGCGAGTTCGCGCTTCGGGCTCGCGCGCCCCTCCATCGCCGCCCCGATATCAGGCGTTTCGTGTGGCTCAGCCCGCCAGGTACCACTCGCTACACTGCAGCGCCGACAACTTTGCCTGCCGAAGACCACTGGCCGGAGATTCCGTAAGTCCAGTGCAGGTGGCGCCCGGATAGTGAGCTTTCCGTGCCCGCCTGCGTGCGGGCGTTTTCTTTGGGAAGCGAAAGATGAAGCGAGAAGAGAAAGTTGCCGTAGTCGAGGATCTCGCCCAGCGCCTGAGCGAGGCGCAGGCGGTCTTCGCCATCGACTACCGCGGCATCAGCGTGACCCAGGCGGCCGAGCTGCGCGCCAAGCTGCGCGAGGCCGACGCCGTCTTCAAGGTCGTCAAGAAC
>DATCLC010000160.1:0-38123 GCA_036564135.1 Solirubrobacterales bacterium | reverse complement strand
TGATCGAGGGCTATCCCGAGCACGGCTTCAACTACCGGATGACGGACCTGCAGGCGGCGGTCGGCATCCGCCAGCTCGAGGACCTCGACTTCATCCTCGCCGAGCGCAGGCGGCTCGCCCGCCGCTACAACGAGGCGTTCGCCGACGTCCCCGGCGTCGCGCTGCCGTACGACCCGCCGTACGCTTGGCGTACTTGGCAGTCGTACCCGCTGCGCGTCGTCCCGGACGCGCCGCTCGACGCGCGCGAGCTGATGGACGCGCTGCTCGAGGAGGGGATCCGCACGCGACCGGGGGTGATGGCGATCCACCTCGAGCCGGCCTACGCGGACCCCGGGCTCTATTTGCCCCACACCGAGGCGGTCGCGCGCGAGGTCGTGCTGCTGCCGCTCTTTCCGGGGCTCGAGGACGCCGAGCAGGATCGCGTGATCGATGCGGTGCGTCGGCTGTTGGAGGCCGCGCCCGCCGGCGCCGGCGCAACGAGGAGCGCGGGCCCATGAGCGAGCCGCGGCGAGCCCTGCTGGTCCTCGAGAACGAGGGGCTGCCGCGCGACCGGCGCGTGTGGGACGAGGCGCGGACGCTGCACGAAGCCGGCTGGCAGGTGACGGCGATCTGCCCGGCGGTTCGCGACGAGGGGCCCGAGCGCGAGGTGATCGAGGGCATCTCCGTGCGCCGCTTCCGGCCGCGCTTCGCCGGCGGGGCAGTGGGCTACGTCCGGGAGTACGCGACGGCGTACTTGGCGATCAATCGGCTGACCCGCGAGCTCGCGGACCAGCGCTTCGACGTCGTCGGGGTCGCCAACCCGCCTGATTTCCTCGGTTGGGCGGTGCGGCCCGCGTTGGCGCGCGGCGCGCGCCTGATCTTCGACCAGCACGACCTCACGCCGGAGCTCTACCGCTCGCGCTTCGGCGGCGGGCCCGTGCTCCGCGCGCTGCTCGCGCTCGAGCGGCGCGCCCTGCGCGGCGCCGACGCCGTGATCGTCGCCAACGAGGCCTACCGGCGGCTCGCGATCGAGCGCGCCGGGGTGGACCCGGAGGACGTTTACGTGGTGCGCAACGGTCCCGACCTGGAGCGCTTCCGCCCGGTCGCCCCCGACCCGGAGCTGCGGCGCGGACGCCGGCACCTGATCGCGTACCTGGGCGTCATGGGCCCCCAGGACGGGATCGACCACGCGCTCGCGGCGCTCGCCGAGCTGCGCAGGCGCCGCGGGCGCGACTGGCGGGCGATCTTCATCGGCGACGGCGAGGTGCTGGGCGCGATGCGGCGCCTCGCGCGCCAGCTGGGGATCGCGGGCGACGTGGAGTTCGCCGGCTGGCGCGGCGACGACGACATCAGGCGGATCCTCGCGACCGCCGACGTGTGCCTTGCGCCCGACCCGCCGAGCCCGCTCAACGTGCTCTCGTCGATGGTGAAGGTGCCCGAGTACATGGCGATGGGGCGGCCGATCGCGAGCTACGACCTGCCGGAGACGCGCGCGGCGGCCGGCGACGCCGCCGCTTACGCGGACTCGCCAGAGCCCGCGGCGCTGGGCCGCTGCATCGACGAGCTGCTCTCCAACCCCGGGCGGCGCGCGCGCATGGCGTACGAGGCGCTGCGCCGGGTCGAGCGACTGTCGTGGGAGCGTTCCGCGCGCATCCTGCTGCGCGCCTACGAGGACGCCGCGGCGGCACCCCCGCGCGGGCCCGCGCGCGAGCTGCGCGTCGGCTCACGCCGTGTAGCGATAGGCCACGCGCCCGACGGCGCGCGTCAGGAGCTCGGGTGAGCGGCGCAGGACGGCCGCGAGCAGCGCCGCGGCGCGCCCCGAGCCGGCGCGTGCCGGCGCCCCGCCGAGGCTCGTGTAGGCGAGATCGATCTCCTGGGTCCCCCAGGAGCTCTTGAAGGTGCGCAGGCCCTCGTGACCCTCCTCGGTTCGACCGAAATCGAGCTCCGCAAAGCCGTTGGCGCAGCCCCAGCGGATCGCCTCCCAGACCACCGCCTGCGCGCCGCCGAGGTCGCCGTGGCTCCGGTCGGCGGCGGAGAACTTGTAGACGAGGCGGCCGTTCCAGCCCAAATAGACGGCGGCCGCCACGGGCTCGCCGTCGCGATGCGCGCTGGCCACGAAGCCGAGCCCGCGGCCGAGCATGCGCTCGTGCAGGGCGTCGAAGAAGCGCCGCGGCTGGACGGGGACGCCCAGGCGGCGGCGCGTCGCGACGTGCAGCGGCAGGAAGGCTTCCAGGAGCGCCTCGCGATCGGCCGAGATGCGCAGCTCGAGCCCCTCGCGCTCGGCCCGCCGCAGCTTGCGCTCGACGCGCGAGCGGTGAAAGCCCGCGCGCACCTCGGTTTCACCGGGGCGCAGGTCCAGGACGTGGCGGTAGCCGACCGGCGCGCGCTCGCCGACGCCCGCGGCGAGGGCATCGCGTACCTCGAGAGCGCCCAGACCGAGCTCGACGCGCACGCGCTCGAGGCGCTCGGCGAGGGCCGCTGGGTCGAGCGCCGGGTCGACGAGCGGCCCGAGGCTGTCGGTGAAGGGCAGTGCGACGGCGCGGCGCCGGCGGCCGCGGCCGACCCGGATCAGGGGCAGGAGCGCCTGGGTGCCGTCGTCGCCGTCGCGGAGGACGAGCGCGCTGCCGTCGAAGCCGTAGGCCTCGGCGAGCGTCGCGGTCCAGGCGGGATGGTGAAACGGCGTCGCTGCCGGATGGCCGGCGGCGAACTCGAGCCAGTCGGGGTCGTCCGGTGAGAGCAGCGCGACGCGAGGAGCAGCGTCGATCGTCGGCTGGGTCCGCGCGGGCACGCCTCGAGAACGACCCGCCGGCCGGTGAACTTGCGCTGGCGAGGTCGGGCGCCCACCCGCTTGAGCGGTTGCTCGCACCCCTGCAGCCGATCGCGCTCGACGATCCCTCGCACGGGCCATCCGCCGCGTCCGGCGCCGACGTCGTCTGCCGCGCGGGCGACGAGTGGGGCTGGCTGCGGCAGGGCCCCTGGTGGGTCTGGGCGCGGCCCGGCGAGGAGGTGCCGCGCGGGCGGACCGTCGCGGCGTTCGTCACCCGGCGGGGGCGGATCGCGCGGGTCCGGCGCACGGAGCACGGTCAGGTGGTCGTGCCGTTCGGGTTCGCCGACGCCTACCTGGGCTACGTGGCCGAGCTGTGGGCCCAGGGTGCGCGGACGCGGGCGCTGAGCCCGGGGGCGCTGGGCCTCTTCTACCGGGTGAAGCGCGCCGTCCCGCGCCGGCTGCAGCTCGCCGCCAGGCGCGCGCTTATCCGCTGGCAGGGCACACCGCGCTTCCCGCGCTGGCCATGGGACGAGAGCCTCGCGTCCCTGCTGCGGCTCTACGTGCGCTGCGCGGTGGACGCGACGGGCCGCGACGAGCTGGAGTTCACGTGGTTCTGGCCGCGCGGGGCGCGCGCCGCGCTGATCCTCACGCACGACGTGGAGTCGGCCGCCGGCCTGCGCAACGCGATCCGCGTGGCTGACCTCGAGGAGGAACGGGGACTGCGCTCCTCGTTCAACATCGTCGGCGACCACTACCCGATCGACTTCGGCATCGTCCGCGAGCTCGAGGCGCGCGGGTTCGAGCTCGGCGTCCACGGGATCCACCACGACCGCTCGCTGTTCTCCTCGCGCGCGGAGTTCGAGCGTCAGCTCCCACTACTGCGCGAGCACGCGGCGCGGCTCGGCGCGAGCGGGTTCCGCTCGCCGGCGACGCATCGCGTGTGGGCCTGGCTGGGCGAGCTGCCCATCGACTACGACTGCACGGTGCCGATGTCGGACCCCTACGAGCCGCAGCCCGGTGGTTGCTGCTCGCCGTGGCCGTTCTTCATCGGAGACGTGATCGAGCTGCCCTACACGCTGCCGCAGGACCACACTACGTTCACGCTGCTGGGCGAGCGCACCATCGAGCTCTGGACGCGCCAGCTCGAGCGCACTGAGGCCGTCGCGGGACTGGCCCAGTGCTTGTCTCATCCCGACCCCGGCTACCTCGGCGACCCCGAGAAGGAGGCCCTCTATTGCGAGTTTCTCGACGCGGTCGCCGAGCGCCCGGGTCTCTGGCGGGCGCTGCCGCGCGAGGTCGCCGCATGGTGGCGGCGCCGCGACGGCGGGCTGGCAGGGGAGGAGGGACGCACCGGCGTCGCGCGCCGCCAGCCCGACGGCGAGATCGTCCTCCAGGCGGCCGCGAGTAACCCGACGCTCGAGGTCGTGGGCCGTCCCTGAGAGCCGCCGTCTATGGTGCGCCGCGCGAGTGGACGAGAGGACGACGATCGAGGTGGCCCTGACCCTTGACAGCTTCGGCTGGGCCGAGCTCGAGCGGCGCTCGACGGCCGAGGGGCTCGCGACCGCGCAGCTGGTCGCGCGCGCCTGCGCGAACCTGCGCGCGCAGCTCGGGACCGAGCGCCCGGCCCTGCGCGTGCTGCGCCACCAGCGCACGGGCGGCGAGACCCGCAGGCTGACGCTTGAGCTCGCGACCAGCGACCTGCTCGCGCTCAAGGCGGAGGCCGAACGCCAGGACGTGGCGCTCAAGGACCTGCTCGCCCACGCGGTGATGCTTGACCTGGCGGACTCGGGCGACTGAGGCCCCGCGCGCTCGCGAGTGCGCAGTTGCGGCTCGCGCGCCCCCGCCTTCGGGCGCCTGGTCCCCGACGCCGGTGCCGCCACCCACGCCGCGGACGATCACGCTTACGCGGCCGCGCGCGTCACCGGCGCGACGCCGTGCTCGCGCAGTGCGCGCTGGAGCGCCGTGCGGCCGCGGTGGTGGAGCCCGTGGATCGAGGGCTCGGTCTTGCCGAGCAGCTCGGCGATCTCACCGGGCGAGAGGCCCGCCACGTGACGGAGGATGAGGACCTCGCGCTGGGTCGCGGGCAGTTCGGCGAGGGCGTCGTGGATGCTCTGCCGGTATTCGAACGGGACGTACCCGCTGTCGTCGCCGGCGATCGCGCGGACCTCCTCGACCGGGATCTGCCGGCGGGCGCGCAGGTAGTCGAGCGCGGCGTTGCGCGCGACGCGCATGAGCCAAGCGGCGAACGGCACGTTGCGCTCCTCGTAGCGGCGGATGATCCGCAGAAGCCGGGCGAAGACGTCCTGGGTGACGTCCTCGGCGGCGTGGTGGTCGTGGACGATGCTCTGCACGAAGCGCTGGATGTGGTCCGCGTAGCGGGCATACAGATAGTCCACCGCGCTCCAGTCCCCTTCTTTCGCGGCGGCGATCGCACGTCGCTCCACGGTCGATGCGGCGACTCCCTTCGCCTTCTCTGCCGTTGCTGGCATTAGTCCTCCCCGTGTTGCATTTCGTCTAAGACAGCGCCGGTCTCGGGCTGCCTTCCCGGCCACACCAATTCGCGTGCCAGACGCAAAGACCAGACTCGTCATCTCAGCGCTTAGGCCCTGGGGGTTTTTGCCCCGCGCGTGGGGGACGGTTGCACCGTCGCCCGGGGGCGAGGGTGCCGGTTTACGGCCAACCGTGCGGGCCGGCGCGAGTAAGGGCGGGGGTCGCCCGTTTGCCCCGTGCCATGAGTGAGGGACTGGCTAACGGCAGCGGCAACGGAAACGGGAACGGCAGGCGCATCCCCGGGAGATCGGCAGCGTGGCGCGCTCTCGGCGTCAACGGGAACGGCGCTGGGCCGGACGCGGTGCGCGTGGGCGTCGTCGGCCTCGGATACTGGGGCCCGAACCTCGTCCGGGTGCTCGCGGACCTCGAGGACGTCGAGCTGACCTGGGTCTGCGACCGCGATCCGGACCGGCTCGCCAAGGTCGCCCGCCGCTACCCGGCCGTGCGCGCGACGTGTGACCTCGGCGACCTGCTCGCCGACGGCGAACTCGACGCCATCGCGATCGCAACCCCCGTCGGCACGCACGCCGCTCTCGCCCGCGCCGCGCTGAGTGCGGGCAAGCACACCTTCGTCGAGAAGCCGCTGGCTGCTTCCGTCGAGGAGGCCGAGAGCCTCGCGGCGCTCGCCGCCGAGCGCGGGCTCGTCCTCCTCTGCGGCCACACCTTCACCTACAGCCCGCCGGTGCGAGCGGTGAAGCGCCTGCTCGACGAGGGCGAGCTCGGCGAGCTCTACTTCGTCTCGTCGAGCCGGGTGAACCTGGGGCTCCATCAGCGCGACGTGAGCGTGATCTGGGACCTCGGCCCGCACGACTTCTCGATCCTCCGCTACTGGCTCGGCTCCAGGCCGGACACGGTCGCCGCGGCCGGGCGCGACGCGGTCGTGCACGGGATCGCCGACGTCGCCTTCCTGAGCCTGCGGTTCGGCACGGGCACCCTCGCCAACATCGAGATCAGCTGGCTCGCGCCCAGCAAGCTGCGCCGCACTGTGCTGGTGGGCAGTGAGAAGATGGTGGTCTACGAGGACGGCGCGCCCGAGCCCGTCCGCGTCTTCGACAAGGGCGTCGTCTACCACGACCCCGAGACCTTCGGCGAGTACCACCTCTCCTACCGCACCGGCGACATCGTCTCCCCGCACCTCGAGGGGAGCGAGCCGCTCGCCGTCGAGCTCGCCGACTTCGCGGCGGCGGTGCGCGAGGGCGAGTCGCGCACCGCCCAGCTTGAGCTGGCCCTCGATGTGGTTCGCACCATCGAGGCCGCCGAGGCCTCGCTCAACGACAGCGGACGTCCGGTCCCCGTCGGACGGCCGCTCGACCGCGTGGCGCGGTGAGCGAGGCCGGTGGCGCGCGGGCGCTCGCGTCAGCCGGCGCCGCCCCAGCCGCCGGCGTCCGGGCGCCCGCGCGCGCCCGCCCGGCGCACGCGCACCGCCCGCGCGACGGGCTCGTGCGCCGGGCGCTCGCGCTCGGTGACCTGAGCGGGGTCCTGGCCGGCGCCGGCGCCGGGGTGCTGTTGGCCGCCGGGCGTCTGGAGCCCAAAGTGCTTCTGGTCGTCGCCGCCTCGCTGCCGCTCTGGCTCGTGCTCTTCCGCGTCTACGGCCTCTACGAGCGCGACGTCAAGCGCGTGCGCGCGCCGCTGCTCGACGATCTGCCCACCCTCTTCCACGCCTTCCTCATCGGCACGCTCGGCCTCGGCCTGGGCGTGGGGCTCGCGGACGTGGGCGACCTGCGCCCCGTGGACGGCGTCGCCTTCCTCATCTGCGGGGTGATCGGCGCCTCGGCCCTGCGCACGGCAGCGCGCCGGGTGGCGCTGCGCATCGGCGGCCCGGCGCGCATCCTGATCGCGGGGAGCTCGCCGGTGGCGGCGGAGCTCGTGAGCCGCATCCGGGCGCACCCCGAGTACGGGCTCGAGCCGATCGGAGAGGTCTCGTTCGGGCCCCGCGGCCCGGAGAGCTCGGGCCTGCCGTACCTCGGGCGGCTGGACCGCATCGATCTCGGCGCCCTGATCGCGAGCCGCGACATCGACCGCGTGATCGTCGCCGCGCGCGACGTGCCCGAGGGCCCGATGATGGCGCTGATCGCGACCTGCGGCGCGGCGGCCGCGAAGGTGAGCATCGTCCCCGGGCACGTCAACGCGCTCGGCCCCTCGGTGGCGATCGACGACGTCGGCGGACTCACCCTGCTCGGCCTCAACCCGCTCGTCCTGTCGCGCTCGTCCCAGCTTTTGAAGCGCGGCCTCGACGTGATCGGCGCGGCTGTGGCGGGCGTGTTGCTCGCCCCGGCGTGCGCGGTTATCGCGCTCGCGATCAAGCTCGACTCGCCGGGCCCCGTGCTCTTCCGCCAGCGCCGCATCGGCCGCCACGGCGTGCCGTTCACCGTCCTCAAGTTCCGCACGATGGAGGTCGATGCCGAGCGCCGCGCCGCCGAGCTGCGCGAGCTCAGCGAGGACCCGGACTGGCTGAAGCTCGAGCGCGACCCGCGCGTCACCCGGGTCGGCCGGTTCCTGCGGCGCACGAGCCTCGACGAGCTGCCGCAGCTGTGGAACGTGCTGCGCGGCTCGATGAGCCTGGTCGGCCCGCGCCCGCTGATCGCCTCCGAGGACGAGCGCGTCGCGGGCTGGTCCCGGACCCGCCTCGACCTGGCGCCCGGCCTGACCGGCCTCTGGCAGGTGCTGGGTCGCGCCGACCTCCCGTTCCGGGAGATGGTCGCGCTCGACTACCTCTACGTGACCAACTGGTCGCTGTGGCTCGACCTGAAGCTGATCGCGCGGACGATCCCCGCCGTGCTGAGCCGCCGCGGCGCGAACTGAGCCCCCGCGGACTCCCCGACCGCCGCGCTCGTCGTTCGGCGCTGGGGCTCAGGCGAGCGCCGCGGCGACCGCTTCGGCCACCGCCTGCGCGTCGCTCGGTTTGAGCGACTGGCCCATCGGGAGGGCGAGGCCGCGCGCGGCGAGCTCCTCGGAGACCTCCAGCCGCAGCTCGCGCGCGCCCGTGAGCGCGGCGAACGCCGGCTGGCGGTTCAGCGGGAGCGTGTAGTAGGCGCGCGACTCGATTCCCCGGGCGGCGAGCGCGTCGCGCAGCGCCTCGCGGTCGGGGACGCGCACGACGAACAGGTGATTGGCGCTGCGCCCCCCGGGCGTCTCGCGCTGAAGCCTGGCCCGGCCGCCCAGGCCCGCGCGCTTGTACGCGGCGGCGGCGCGCCGGCGGGCTCGCGTCCAGTCGTCCAGGTGCGGCAGCAGCACGCGCAGCGCGGCCGCCTGGATCTCGTCGAGGCGCGAGTTGTAGCCGACCTCGGCGTGCACCCAGCGCGCGTCCTCGTCGCGGTGGCCGTGGCCGCGCAGGGTGCGCGCCATCGCCGCGACCCGGTCGTCGTCGGTGAGCACCGCGCCGGCGTCGCCGACCGCGCCCAGGTTCTTGCCCGGGTAGAAGCTGAAGGTCGCGATGTCCGCGAGCGCGCCCGCGCGCTTGCCGGCGAGCTCGGCGCCGGCGGCCTGGGCGGCGTCCTCGACCAGGTGCAGATCGTGCGCGTCGGCGAGCTCGCGCAGCTCGCGCATCGGCGCCGGGTTGCCGAACAGGTGCACCGGCAAAAGCGCCCGGGTGCGGCGCGTGACCGCGCGCTCGGCGGTGGCCGCGGTCATGCACAGGGTCTCCGGGTCGATGTCGGCGAACACCGGCACAGCGCCCGCGTTCACGACCGCCTCCGCGGTCGCGAAGAAGCTCACCCCCGGCACGACGACCTCCTCGCCCTCGCCGATGCCGAGCGCGCGCAGCGCGATCGTGATCGCGTCGGTGCCGTTCGCGACGCCGATGCAGTGGCGGCGGCCGACGTAGGCGGCGAACTCCTCCTCGAACGCCGCCACCTCGGGCCCGAGCACGTAGCGGCCGGACTCCAGCACGGCGCGCTGCCGCCGGCCGATCTCGGGCCACAGCCGGGCGAGCGCGGGGCGCGTCGCGAACAGGGGGATCGAGACGGCTTCGGGCGCGGCCGCCTCGCGCGGGGCTAGCGCCATCGCTCGAGCAGCTCTTCCTCGCCGACCGTGCGGATCCGGCGCGCGGGCACGCCGACAACCACCGCCCGCGGCGGCACGTCCCGGAGCACCACGGCGCCCGCGCCGATGAAGGCTTCCTCGCCGATCTCGACGCCCGGCCGCAGGATCACGCCGCCGCCGATGCGGCAGGCGCGCCGCAGCACGGGCCCGAACCGGGTCTCACCCGGATCGTGTCGGGCCATCGTGTCGTCGTTCGTCGTCACGACCCCGGGCCCGATGAAGACGTCGTCCTCGACGATCGTGTTCGCGGCCAGGTAGCAGTTGGTCTGCACGCGCACGCGCGCCCCGATCAGCACGTCGTTGTCGATGGCGCTGCCGCGCCCCACGACGGAGCCGGGGCCGACCACTGTGCGCTCGCGGATCTGGGCCTGGTCGCCCGCGATCGCGCCGGCCTCGAGCCGCGAGCCCGCGAACACCACCGCGCCGGCGAGCACGGCCGCGCCGGGCCCGATCTCGGCCCCCGGCAGCGGGTCGCGAGCCGCCGTCGAGAGCGGGCCCAGCCGTGGCTGTTTGCCCACGACGGCGCCGTCCTCGACGATCGCGTCCGCCTCGACCCGCGAGCCCGCGTGCACGATGGCGAAGCAGCCGAGCGTGGCGGTCGGATCGACGACGGCGTCCGGGGATACGTAGGCGGGTGCGCCGGCGTGGGCGCTTGCTGAGACGGTCATCGCAAGACCCAACGACGAGGGGGCGGCGCGGCTTTCGCGGAAGGACGCAAGCAACCCGGTCGTTTCTTGGGCGATGCGATCCGGCAACAACTCAAGGCCCCCGACGAACGGCGACGAGCGCCCGGGGGTCGGTATCAGCGTCTCCGACCCCCAGCTGCGCGAGCGCATCCAGCGCGCGCTGCGCAGGGTCGGCGGCAGGGTGATCGGCGCGGAGGCGACGCTCGCGGAGCTGGTCGACGGCTCCCCGAACGGCGCGTTCGCGTGCATAGTCATCGCAGCCCGGCACCCGGGGCCGCGCAGCGCCGCGGCCGTGGAGCGCGTGCGGGCGGCGAGCCCGGGGGCGCGGGTGGTGCTCGTCTGCGCCGCCGCACGCCCCGGCGACGCGCGCCGCGCGATCGCGCAGGGCGCGGATGGGATCGTCCTGAGCGACGACGTCGAGTCGGCGATCGCCGCCGTGGTCGCCGACGTCTGCAACGGGCAGCTCTCGATCCCGCGCGGCCTGCGCCGCCAGGTGGACCCGAGCGCCGCGCTCACCGCTCGGGAGCGGGAGATCCTGCGGCTCGTCGTCGCCGGCCTCACGAACGCGGAGATCGCGCGGCGCATGTACCTCGCGGAGAGCACGGTGAAGAGCCACCTCACCTCGGTCTTCGCGAAGCTCGGCGTGGGCTCGCGGCACGAGGCGGCGAGCGTCGTGCTCGACCCCGAGCTGGGCCGGACCCTCGGGGTCGTCGTCGGCGGGCCCGCGCGCGAGCTCGACGGCTAGGCGGAGGCCGGCCTTGCGGAAGAAGCCCCGACATCGCTGCGTTGGCAGGGCGTGAGCGCGCTGACCGACCGGCCACGAGACGCCGACCTCGCCGTGATCGTCGTCTCGACGAACGAGCGCGAGTGGCTCGCCGAGTGCCTGGGCAGCGTGTTCGAGCGCGCCGGGGACATCGAGATCGAGGTGCTCGTCGCCGACAACGAATCGACCGACGGCACGCGCGAGTTCGTCGAGCGCGAGTTCCCCGCCGCGCGCGTGGTCACGTCCGCCAACCACGGCTTCGCGCACGCCAACAACCGCGCGCTGATGAGCTGCCGGGCCCGCTACTTCCTGTTCTTGAACCCCGACACGCGGATCGTCGAGGGCACGCTCGCCGGGCTCGTGCGCGCGCTCGACGAACGCCCGCGGGTCGGGCTCGCCGGCGTCCGGCAGATCACCGGCGACGGCGAGGTCTACCCCACGATCCGCCGCTTCCCGAACGCGCTGCGCGCGCTGGGCGAGGCGCTGGGCGCCGAGCGCCTGCGCGGCCCCGGCTGGCTTGTGCGGCTCGTCCGCGAGCGCGAGCTGACGCCCGCCGCGTACGAGCGCGAGGGCGAGTGCGACTGGACGACCGGCGCGTTCATGCTCGCCCGTCGCGAGGCGCTCGAGGCGGCCGGCTTCCTCGACGAGCGGTTCTTCATCTACTCGGAGGAGACCGATCTCTGCCGGCGGATCAAGGGCGCCGGGTTCGAGGTGCGCCACCTGCCCGCGCTCACGATCGTGCACTACGCCGGCAAGGGCGGGCTGCGCCCGCGGATGGAGGCGCAGGACGCCTACGCGCGCCTGCAGTACGCGCGCAAGCACTTCTCGCCCGTACATCGCATCGCTTACCGGCTCGCCCTCGCCCTCGGGCGCGTGCTGCGCTGGGCGCGCGCGGTCGCGCGACGCGACCGCGACGCTCGCGCCGCGCACGGGCGGGCGCTCGCCGTGCTGGCGGCCCGCGGCGCACCGCCGTTCGGCCCGCCCCCGCCGACGGCGGTGCGCCCGCGGGCCGCCACACGCTCGGGGCCGCCGGCAGACAACGGTGCGCCCGCGCCGGCCACGTCCACAACCACCGAGAGGAGCAACGCATGAGGACACTCGTCACTGGAGGCGCCGGGTTCATCGGCACGCACCTCGTCGACCGGCTGCTGGCCGACGGCCGCGAGGTCGTCGTGCTCGACTCGCTCGAGGAGCAGGTGCACGGCGGCGAGCCGCCCTCGCTGCCCGGCGACGTCGAGTTCATCCGGGGCGACGTCGGCGATCCCATCGCCGCCGACCGGGCGCTCGCCGGCGTCGACGAGATCGTGCACCTCGGCGCCGTGGTGGGCGTGGGGCAGTCGATGTACGAGATCGAGCGCTACGTGCGCTCGAACACGCTGGCCACCGCGACGTTCCTCGAGCGCGTGGTCGCCCTCAAGGAGCGGCCCCGCCGGATGGTCGTCGCGTCGTCGATGTCGATCTACGGGGAGGGCCGATACGAGTGCCCGATCCACGGCCCGCTCGCGCCGCCGCCGCGCGGCGACGACCAGCTCCGCGCCCGCGACTGGGAGCTGCGGTGCCCGCACTGCGCGCTTGAGCTCAGCGCCGCGCCCACGGCCGAGGACAAGCCGGTTCAGCCGACCTCCGTCTACGCGGTCACCAAGCGCGACCACGAGGAGCTCTGCCTCGTCTGCGGCGCCGCCTACGGCATCCCCACAGTCGCGCTGCGCTTCTTCAACGTCTACGGCCCCGGCCAGGCGCTCTCCAACCCCTACACGGGCGTGGCGGCGATCTTCGCCTCGCGACTCATGAACGGCATGCCGCCGCTGATCTTCGAGGACGGCCGCCAGTCGCGCGACTTCATCCACGTGAGCGACATCGCCGACGGGATCGTGCGCGCGCTCGCGGCGGAGGATGCGCCGGGCCGGGCGATCAACCTCGGCACGGGCGTGCCCACCGACGTGAACACCGTCGCGGCCGAGCTCGCGGCCGGCCTCGGCGTCGACATCGAGCCCGAGCGCTCGGAGCTCTACCGCTCCGGGGACATCCGCCACTGCTACGCCGACCCGACGCTCGCCCGCGAGGTGCTCGGCTTCGAGGCGAAGGTCCCGTTCGCCGAGGGCATGACCGACCTGCTCGGCTGGCTGCGCGAGCAGGAGGCCGTCGACCGCGTCGCGACCGCGACGAGCGAGCTCGCGGCGCGGGGGCTGACGCGGTGAGTTGACCCCGGCGTTCGCGGCACCGCGCGGCGTCGGGGGATGGGGCGGCGAAGCGGGGGGTCCGCGCGTCGCCATCGCGGACTCGCGGCCACCCCCACCCGAATCCGCGATTCGCGCGACGGGGCCGTAGTCATCGCGCAATCGCGGCAGGTCTCGCGAGCGCGCGATGGTGGCGAGGCGATGGGGTCGTAGGTAGCGCGGATTCGCGCTGCGGGACGGCGCGATGTGTATAAAGTGGCGAGTTGTACTTCACACTTTCGCCACTGATGCCCGAGTTCGAAAAGCTGCGCTACGAGGTCGCCGACCACGTCGCGACCATCACCCTCGACGACCCGGACACGCGCAACGCGCTCTCCGACCAGCTGCTCGCCGAGCTGCTCGCCGCCCTGCGGAAGGCCAAGGCCGATGACGACGTGCGCGTCGTGGTGCTCACCTCCTCGCACGAGAAGGTCTTCTCGGCGGGCGGCAACCTCGCCGCGTTCGGCGGCGATGCGCCCACGGCTCACAAGTTCGCGGGCGCCAAGCTCTTCGTGGACACGTTCCGCGAGCTCGGTGAGCTCGGCAAGCCCTCGATCGTCGCGGCCAACGGCCACGTGCTCGCTGGCTCGCTGGGGATCGCGCTGGCCTGCGACCTGATCATCGCCAAGGACACCGCTGGCTTTGGGACACCCGAGATCAACGTCGGGCTCTTCCCGTTCATGATCATGGCGCTGATCTACCGCAACGTCCCGCGCAAGAAGGCGACGGAGATGCTGCTCCTCGGCGAGCGGATGACGGCGGCGGAGGCGCTCGAGGCGGGCATCGTCAACAAGGTCGTGCCGGCGGAGGAGTTCGACGCGGCGGTCGCCGAGTGGGCGGGCAAGCTCGCCTCGAAGTCGCCGCTGATCATGAAGCTGGGCAAGGACGCGATCTGGCGGCAGCTCGACATGCCGCTCATGGACGCCCTCGACTACCTGCGTTCGCAGCTCGCGATCGAGCTCTCGACCGAGGACGCGTTCGAGGGTGTGAAGGCGTTCTTCGAGAAGCGCGAGCCGGAATGGAAGGGACGTTGAGGCGCCGGTCGCCGGTCACCAGTCGCCCGTTGGAGGGCCGGCTCGGACCTAACCGACAGGTCCCGTCCCCGCGAACCGGCGACCGGCGACCGGCGACCGGCGACCAGGAGCGACCTGATGACTGAGTCAGAACACACGAACGAAGCACCCGACGCCACCGGAATGCACGCGTTGGTGCGCGATCTGCACGAGCGGCGCGAGCGCGCCAAGCTCGGCGGCGGCCCGGAGAAGATCGCCAAGCAGCACGAGCGCGGCAAGCTGACCGCGCGCGAGCGCATCGACCTGCTCGTCGACGAGGGCACGTTCGTCGAGATCGGCATCCACGCGCGGCCGCACTTCTCGCAGCGCGCAATGGAGGGCAAGGAGGCGCCCGCCGACGGCGTGATCACCGGCTGGGGCCACGTCGACGGCCGGCCTTGCGCGATCGCCGCCTACGACTTCACCGTCATGGCCGGCTCGATGGGCATGACCGGCGAGATCAAGGTCGCCCGCCTGCGGGAGATGGCCCTCAAGCAGCGCATGCCGATGATCTGGCTGCTCGACTCGGCCGGGGCGCGCATCCAGGAGGCGGCCGGCTCGCTGTTCGCCGGCTCCGGCCACCTCTTCCGCGAGGAGGTCGAGATGTCCGGGGTCGTGCCGCTGGTGGCGGCGATGATGGGGCCGTGCGCGGCCGGCACCGCTTACATCCCGGGCCTCGCTGACTTCGTGCCGATGGTGGTCGGCCAGGGCGCGATGGCGCTTGCCGGCCCGCACCTGGTGAAGGCGGTCACCGGCGAGGACATCTCGATGGAGGACCTGGGCGGCGCGAAGGTCCACTGCCGCAAGTCGGGGGTGGGAGACCTCGAAGTGAAGGACGACCACGAGTGCATCGAGGTCGTCAAGCGCTACCTCTCGTACTTCCCGGCGAACTGCGAGGAGCAGCCGCCGGTGCGCCCGACGGACGACCCCGAGGACCGCATGTCCGAGCGCCTGCTGGACATCGTCCCCGAGTCCTCGCGGCAGCCCTACGACATGTACGAGGTGATCCGCGAGATCGTCGACGACGGTGAGATCTTCGACATCAAGCCGAAGTGGGCGCGCACGATCATCACCTGCCTAGCGCGCTTCGGCGGCCAGCCGGTCGGCATCGTCGCCAACCAGCCCAAGCACCTCGGCGGGATCCTCGAGAACGACTCCGCCGACAAGGCGGCGCGCTTCATCAACCTCTGTGACGCCTTCAACATCCCGCTCGTCTTCCTGCAGGACGTGCCCGGCTTCATGGTCGGCTCGAAGGTCGAGCACGCCGGCATCATCCGCCACGGGGCGAAGATGCTGTACGCGGTCTCGCGCGCGACCGTCCCCAAGGTCACCGTCGTGATCCGCAAGGCGTACGGCGCGGGCTACTACGTGATGAACGGCGCCGCGTACGAGCCCGACCAGATCTACGCCTGGCCCTCGGCCGAGATCTCGGTGATGGGACCCGAGGGCGCGGTGAACATCATCGGTCGCTCCGTGATCGAGGCCTCGGACGACCCCGAGGCGACCCGCCAGGCGATGCTCGACGAAGTCCGCAAGGTCATCGACCCCTACATCGCCGCGGGCAACGCGATGATCGACGACGTCATCGACCCGCGCGAAACCCGCCCGCGCATCATCGCGGCGCTCCGGATGGCGAAGGACAAGCGGGTCGAGCGGCCGTGGAAGAGGCATGGGGTGATGCCGGTATGAGCTGCCAGTCGCCAATCGGTCGCCGGTCGCCGGTCGCCGGTCGCCGGTTAGGTGGCGCGAAGCGTCTTCAGCAGGCCGTTGAGCATGCGGCCGATTCGACTGACCTCGTACTTGAGCGAGGGGTCGCACAGATTTCGCGCGATCGCACGTTCGATCCAGTGCTCGGACTCGTTGGCCGATCCCCGTGCGATGAGCAGGAAGCGGCGGCGATCGGCGTCGGAGCCGCGTCCGTAGGCCTCCGCGATGTTGGCGCCGATGGAGTCCACCGCTCGCACGAGCTCAAGCCCGATTGTCCACCGGTCGAAACTCGCCATCCCCGCAGCCACGTCATGCGCGGCATCGGACACGACCACGTACTGGCGGTAGACATCGAGATCGCGAAAGTCGCCCACGTCAACCACAGGGGTAGAGGCGCACTGTCTCGCCCCCTCGTCCCCGTGCACGGGCGACCGGCGACCGGCGACCGGCGACCCCTTGCGACCGGCGACTGGAGGACTGAACCATGAGCTCGTTCGACGACCCCGTAATCATCAGTTGCTCCATCAGTGGCGTGATCGCCAACCGGGACCAGTGCCCGGCCATTCCCTACACGCCGGAGGAGTACGCCGCCGAGGCGCGGCGGGCCGTCGATGAGGGCGCCACGCAGATCCACATCCACGCCCGCAAGCCCGATGGCACGCCCTCGTTCGAGATCGAGGACTTCCGCGCGATCACCCAAGCGATCCTCGACGAGGTCGGCGACGAGGTGATCATCAACTACTCGACCGGCGCGATCGGGATCCCCGTCGAGAAGCGCATCGCGTACCTGCGCGAGCTCACGCCCGACGTCGCCGCGCTCAACATGGGCTCGATGAACTACGCGAAGTACTCGCGGCGCCGCAAGGACTTCGTCTTCAAGGCGGTCTTCGAGAACTCCTTCGACACGATCATCGAGCTGCTCACTGCGATGAAGGAGCTCGGCGTAAAGCCCGAGCACGAGTGCTTCGACGCCGGCCACGTGGCGAGCCTCGACCCGCTCATCGACATGGGGCTGATCTCGCCGCCGCACCAGGTCTCGCTGGTGATGGGCGTGGTCGGCGGGATCCGGCCGACGCCGCGCAACGTCGAGCTCATGGCCGAGCAGATCCCGGACGGGCCCGAGCGCGGCGCCAACTGGCAGGTGATCGGGATCTCGCGCGACCAGTGGAAGCTGCTCGCCGCGGCGCTCGCCCTGGGCGGGAACGTCCGCGCCGGTCTCGAGGACAACCTCTACCTGCCGGACGGTGAGATGGCGCGCTCGAACGGCGATTTGATCGCCAAGGCGCGGCAGATGGCCGAGGACGTCGGCCGCCGCGTCGCCACGTTCGCGGAGGCGCGCGAGCTTCTCGGCCTCGGCCCGCGCACCAGGGCGCTGACGGCCGGCACGACGGCATGAGCGGCGCGCTCGACGGCATCCGCGTCCTCGACCTGACCCGCCTTCTGCCCGGCGGCTTCTGCTCGCTGCTCTTCGCCGACGCGGGCGCGGACGTGATCAAGGTCGAGGACACGAAGGCGGGGGACTACATCCGCTGGTCGCCGCCGTACTACGGCTCCGAGGAGCAGGATCGGCTCGGCACGCGCTCGGCGCTCTACCTCGCGCTCAACCGCGGCAAGCGGTCGATCCGCCTCGACCTGAAGAGCGACGCGGGCCGCGAGGCGTTCTTGCGGCTCGCGCGCGAGGCCGACGTCGTCCTGGAGAGCTTCCGCCCCGGGGTGCTCGACAGGCTCGGCTGCGGCTGGGAGACCCTGCGCGAGCTCAACCCGCGGCTCGTGATGTGCTCGATCACGGGCTACGGCCAGACCGGCCCCAACCGCGACCGCGCGGGCCACGACACGAACTACCTGGCGCTCGCCGGCCTGCTCGGCCTCACCGGGCAGGCGGACGGGCCGCCCGTGCAGGCCGGCGGCCAGATCGCCGACCTCGGCGGGGGCGCGCTCATGGCCGCCTTCGGCGTGCTCGCCGCGCTCATACGTCGCGAGCGCACTGGCGAGGGCCAGTACGTGGACATCTCGATGACCGACGGCGCCCTCTCCTGGCTCGCGATGGCCGCCGCCCAGTACCTCTGCGACGGGCGCGTGCCGCGGCGGGGCACTGAGCCGCTCAACGGCGGCATCGCCTGCTATCTGCCCTACGAGGCAGCCGACGGCTGGGTGAGCTGCGGCGCGCTCGAGCCCAAGTTCTGGCGCGCCTTCTGCGAGGGCGTCGGCCGCCCCGACCTGATCGAGCACCAGTTCGCGCCGCCGGGCTCCGAGGGCCATGCGCAAATCGCCGCCGTTTTCCGCGAGCGCACCCGTGCCGAGTGGAAGGCCTTCAACGACGAGCACGACTGCTGCATCGAGCCGATCCTCGACCTCGACGAGGCGCTCGCGGCCGACTGGGTGCGCGAGCGCGAGATGCTCATCGAGATCGACCAGCCCGAGCTGGGCACCGTCCGCGTCCTGGGCAACCCGGTGAAGCTCTCGGCGACACCCGGCGACGCGACGCGCCCCGCGCCCGCGCTCGGCGAGCACACCCGCGAGCTGCTGGCCGCGGCGGGCTACGCCGACGCCGAGATCGACGAGCTCTTCGCGCAGGGCGCGGCGGCGGGCCCCGATGCCGGTGAGCGGGAGGAGTTCCGGGCGTGAGCGGCGGCGCGCCCAAGGCCGCGCCCGAGCGCGGCGAGCTGCTGAAGATCTCGGCGCTCGCCGAGCGCGCCGGGGTGCCGGTCGCGACGGTGCGTCACTACCTGCGCGAGGGGCTTCTGCCGGAGCCGGTAAAGACGTCGCGCAACATGGCCTACTACCCGCCGGAGTTCGCCGAGCGCATCCGCGTGATCAAGCAGCTCCAGGAAGAGCGCTTCATGCCGCTGCGCGTGATCCGCGAGCTGCTCGCCTCCGCCGACGGCGACCTGGAGAAGGTCCGCGAGCTCGCCGGGGTGGGGCAGACGGTGCTGGAGCGCGCGCTCGAGCGCGAGCGCCAGCGCACCGACCGCGCCACTTTGCTGGCGCGGCTCGACCTGCCGGAGCGCGCCCTCGACCGGCTCGCCGAGCTCGGGGTGATCGGCTCCGGCGAGGACGGCTACTCGCCCTCGGAGGTGCGCATCCTCGAGGCGATCGCCGCCTTTCGGGCCGCCGGCTGGAACGAGAGCACCGGCTTCGGCGCCCGCGACGTAGCGCGCCTGAAGCGCGGGCTGGAGCCCGTGATCGCCGACGAGCTGCAGCTTCTGATCGAACGCTTCGCCGCCCTCGACGCCGAGCGCGCCGCCGAGCTCATCGACAAGGGCGCGGCGACCTTCGCCGACCTGATCGGCGCGCTGCACGCGAAGGCGCTCACGGACGCGCTCGAGCAGCAGCGCCGGGAATAGGTCGCCGGCTGCGGGTCGCCGGTCGCCCGTTGGGGTGGCCGTCAGGTGTCTGCTGACGACCACGGGACGTGGTTGATGGCTTCTAGGTGCTGGTGTCGTGCGTGGATTACGAAGGCTCCTCTTCCGGGCGACCGGCGACCGGCGACCGGCGACCCTCCGACGACCGGCGACCGTTCTTTCGAACCGCCGCGAGAACCTCGGCAGCCAACCGTGCCCCATCGGCCCGGCTCTGCGGCGTCGCCGAGATCCGCACGACTACCTCGTCCCCGTCGATCTCCTCGAGCTGGATCTCGGGCGGGTAGCGCAGCGGGACCGAGATCGCCTCGTCGAGCAGCTCCTGCACCTCCGCCGGCGAGCGGGTCGCCTCGAAGCGCGCGCGCAGCTCGACGCGCTCGGGCTCGCGCCGCGGCATGACCGCGACCTGGATGACCGTGCTGTTGGGCACGAGGATGCGGTCGGCGCCGCGGACGAGGGTGGTGTAGAAGAGGCCGAGCGACCCGACGATGCCCTCGAGCTCACCGGCGAGCACGCCGCCCTGCAGCCGCACCCGGTCGCCCACCTGGAACGGGCGCGTCGAGAGCAGCACCATCCCGGCGAACATGTTGCCCAGCGTCTGCTGCGCGGCGAGGCCGACGATCACCGCCGTGAACGCGCCGCCGAGCGCCAGGGTGCGCGCCTCCACGCCCGCGATCCGCAAGGCCGCGCCGAACACCACCAGGACGGCGAGCAGCCGGACCAGGAACCCGACCGTGCCCGCGGTGGCGGGGTCGAGCCGCTTGTAGAGCAGCGGCGCCATGCCGCCGCCCAGCGAGCGCGCGATCCCGATCCCCACGGCGACCAGCGCGGCGACCGTGGCGATCCGGACCTCGGTCTCGTAGCCGGGGAAGAGGGTGCTGCGCTCGCGGAACAGCAGCAGCACCGCGATCAGGAAGATGAGCTGGATCGCGAGCCGGCCGCGGGCGCGGTTCGCCTTGGCGGCGTCGACCTCTTCGCCCAGGCCGACCTGGCGCCAGACCTTCGTCCTGCTCTCGAACAGGCTGCGGTCGCGCAAAAGGCCGCGCTCGCGCGCTTGGCGCCGACGCCTGAGGTCGCGTAACCGGCTCATGATGGAGGGCCTTCCCATCGGAAGGCCAGGGTAACTTTGGCGAGGACTCTCGCAGCGTGCTCACCGGCGTATACTGCGGCAGTCGATTGACTGGTCAGTCAAACGCCGTTTGCAGGTGCATTCGATGAGCGCGGGCGAGATCAACGAGAGAGGAAGGGAGCGGGGCTGATGGCCAAGGCGCCGCCCGTCGACCGCCGCCGCCAGATCCTCGACGCCGCCGTACGCGTCTTCGCCCGCCAGGGCTTCCACGCCTGCCGCGTCTCCGACATCGCCGATGAGGCCGGCGTCGCCTACGGCCTGGTCTACCACTACTTCAAGTCCAAGGACCAGGTCATGAACGAGCTCTTCACGGAGCGCTGGTCGTTGCTTCTGGCCGCGATCGAGGAGGTCGACAAGCGCGATATCCCGCCCCGCGAGAAGCTCGACGCCGTCGCCGGCTTCATCATCGACTCGTACCGGCACGACCCCGACCTGATGAAGGTGATCATCGTCGAGGTCACGCGTGCGGCGAACTCGTTCGGCCGGACGCACATGCCGG
Organism: Solirubrobacterales bacterium; assembly: GCA_036564135.1. Taxonomy (GTDB): domain Bacteria; phylum Actinomycetota; class Thermoleophilia; order Solirubrobacterales; family 70-9; genus RSA11. Next base: position 17,375 of record DATCLC010000160.1, on the reverse strand, counting down.
AGATCAAGCGCGCCTACGACGGGATCGCCAAGATCGTCGCCGACGCGCAGTCCGCAGGCGAGTTCCGCGACGACATCGACCCCGAGCTCGCCTCGATGTGGTTCTACGGCGCGATCGAGCAGCTGCTTTCCGCCTGGGTCTTCGGTCTAATCCCTGCAGATGAAGACTCGTTCGAGCGAGCCCGCGCGATGGTCGTCGAGACGGTTTGCGGTGGGCTCGAGGCGCGACGTGATTAACTGCGCAGCGAACGGGAGATAAGGGAACGCTGTGGATAGCCAAATCGTCCGACGACTGGTTTGGGCCGGATTGGTCGCCGCCACCGGGGCGCTGGCGAGCATCGTGGCCACCCGCCTCTCGGCGATGATCTACACCCGCATCTTCAACGAGGACCCGCCCGAGTGACGACTCCACCCGACCCGCGCGGCGCACCGTCCGACGACCGCTCGCTGGGCGAGCTGGTCATCGACGTGTCCGAACGGGTCACGCTGCTGGTCCGTGAGGAGATCGAGCTCGCCAAGGCGGAGATCGCCGAGAAGGCACGCAAGCTGCTCACCGGATCGGTGGTCGGCATCGTCGCCGGCGCCCTGGCCTTCCTCGGCTTCATCATGCTCATGCACGCGTTCGCCTGGCTGCTCAACGACCTCTTCTTCGAGAGCACGCCGTGGCTCGGCTTCCTGATCGAGGCGGTGCTGTGGTTCCTGGTCGCGGCGCTCGCCGGCCTGTTCGCCTACCGGGCCGTGCGCGCGGGCTCCCCGCCGGCGCCGACGATGGCGATCGAGGAGGCCAAGGAGATCCGCGAGACCCTGGAGGCCGGCGACCGTGGCTGAGGAACCCGAGAGGATGCCCGCCGCGCCGGGCCCGCGCCCGGCCGCGAGCCGGCCGCGCCCGCTGCCCGGCTCGCGCACGCCCGAGCAGATCCGCGCGGACATCGAGCGCGAGCGCGAGGCCCTCGGGCAGTCCATGGAGGCCCTGCGCAACAAGGTCGCCGAGGTGACCGACTGGCGCTCGCAGGTGCGCAAGCACAAGCGCGAGCTCGCGATCGGAGCGGCCGTCGTCGGCTTCGCGATCGGCTTCATGGCGATGCGTCGCCGCGGGCGCGACTGACCCGCCGCCCGGGAGCGCCTAGAAGCCCAGCGCCTCGCGCGAGGTGCCGCCGATGCCGAGCAGGCCCGGGCCGATGTGCGCGCCGATCACCGGGCCGATCTCGCCGATGAACACCGGGTCGCAGCCGAAGATCTCGCGCCCGTGGGCGACCAGCCGGTCCGCGTTCTCCCGGTCGTGGATGTGCTGCACGACCCAGGCGTCGGCGCCGTCCGCCTGGCGCTCGCGGGCGTAGTCCACAAGCCGCTCGAACGCGCGCCGGCGGGTGCGCACGCGCTCGATCGGGCGGATCTCCTCGTCCAGGGTGAGGATCGGCTTGATCTGCAGCGCCGAGCCGAGCAGCGCCTGCGCGGCGCCGATGCGCCCGCCCTTGCGCAGGTACTCGAGCGTGTCGATCGCGAACCAGATCTTGAGGCCCGAGCGCGCCCGCTCGGCCGCGGCCAGCGCGTCCGCGCCGCTCGCGCCCTGCCGCGCGGCGTGCGCGGCGGCCAGCACGCTCAGCCCGAGGCCGCCGCAGGCCGAGCGGCTGTCGAAGATGTGGATGCGCTCTCCGCCGCGGCCCTCGTCGATCAGCTGCTGGCGCGCCTGCCGCGCCGAGTCGCAGGTGCCGGAGATGCCCGACGAGAGATGCAGGGAGACGATCTCGCGACCCTCGTCGAGCAGCGGGCCGTACACCGACACGAAGTCGCCCACGGAGGGCTGCGACGTGGTCGCGATCCCGGGGCTCGCGCTGAGCCGCTCGTAGAAAGTGTCGTACTCGGCGGCCGAGATGTCCGCCTCGGCGCGCTGCACCCCGTCGAGCGTCACGTACAGGCTGACGGTGTGGATGCCGTACTCGGCGATCAGCTCGCCGGGCAAATAAGCCGTCGTGTCGCAGACGATCGCGGTGGCGTTGTCGGCGCTCACGCGCGCACTTCTATCACGCTGCCGGGGGGCCGCGCGGGCGCGCGCGAGTACGATCCTCCGCCGTGGGGAAGACCCTCGTCACCGGCGCCACGGGCTTCATCGGCTCCCACCTCGCGCGGGCGCTGGCCGAGCGCGGGGACGAGCTGCGGCTGCTGGTGCGTCGCACCTCGAACGTCGAGCACCTCGACGACATCGAGTACGAGCGCGTCACGGGCGACGTGCTCGACCGGCGCGCGGTGCGCCGCGCGGTCAAGGGCGTCGATCGGATCTTCCACGTCGCCGGCAGCACCTCGATGCGCAGCCGCGACCGCGAGGCCGTCTTCGAGCTCAACGTGCGCGGCACCCGCATCGTGCTCGAGGAGGCGCTGGCGGCGGGCGTCGAGCGCGTCGTGCACACCTCCTCGGTCGCGGCCATCGGGGTGGCGCAGCCGGGCGGGGCCCTGGACGAGACCGCGACGTTCAACGCCGGGCATCTCGGCATCGCCTACGTCAACTCCAAGCACGAGGCCGAAGTGGAGGCGCTGCGCATCGGCGCCCGCGGGCTACCGGTGGTGGTCGTCAACCCCTCGTTCGTCTTCGGCCCCGACGATCCGACCGGGGGCAGTTCGATGGGGCTGTTGCGCCGCTTCCTGCAGCGCCGCATCCCTGCCTACGTGGACGGCGCGCTCAACATCGTCGACGTGCGCGACGTCGCGCAGGGGCACCTGCTCGCCGACGAGCGCGGCGTGCCGGGCGAGCGCTACATCCTGAGCGGGCGCAACTTCACGCTCGACCACCTCTTCGCCGACCTCTCACGGATCTCAGGCGTCGACGCGCCGGAGCTCAAGCTCCCGGGGCCGGTCGTGCTCGCGGCCCTCGCCGCGGGCAAGAGGCTCGGGATCAAGTTGCCCACCGAGCCCGACGAGGTGCGCTCGGCGATGCAGTGGTGGACGTTCAGGAACACCAAGGCGAAGCGCGAACTCGGGTTTGCGCCGCGCCCGCACGAGGAGACGCTCGTCGAGGCGGTGCGCTGGCAGACCGAGGCCCTAGGCCACGCGATCGGCGGCCGCGCCTCGCGCCTCGAGCGCCTCGCGTTCGGCGCCGCGGGCGGCGCGCTTCGGTTCGGCGAGAGGCTCGCGCGGCGGTGAACGCGAAGCGCGAGGTCGTGCTGTACCGCTGCCCGACGCCGACCGACTATTTGTGCCCGTGCGGCGCCGTGGCGCGGCGCCTGCGGAAGCTCGGCGTCGAGTACCGCACCGAGCGCGTCCCTTACAGGCGCAGCACGCGCCCCGAGATCGAGGAGCTCACCGGCCAGCGCCGCGTCCCGGTGCTCGTCGACGGCGACGAGGTGATCTCCGATTCGAAGCGCATCATCGAGTACCTGGAGTGGAGCCGGGGGCGGGCGCGGTGAGATGACGCGGAAGCTGTCCTTTACTATGTGAAGCACGATGGAGACTCCGAAGACGGCGATCACACTCAGCGACGCGGCGGCGGAGAAGATCCGCGAGCTCACCAGCGCCGGCGGCAATCCCGACGAGCAGGCCCTGCGCGTCGCCGTCAAGGGCGGCGGGTGCTCGGGCTTCCAGTACGCGCTCGCGCTCGACAAGCCGCGCGACGACGACCACGTCTTCGAGGACAAGGGCGTCTCCGTCGTCGTCGACAAGGTCTCGATGCAGTTCGTCTTCGGCTCCGAGGTCGACTACGTCGACGGCCTCCAGGGCGCCGGCTTCACGGTGAACAATCCGAACGTCGTGGCCGCCTGCGGCTGCGGCTCCTCGTTCCAGGTCCGCGAGGACGCGCCCGCGTTCGCCTAGCGGCGGCGACCGGCTAGGTTCATCGGCGCGCCCGCTGCGGGCGCGGCGAACGTTGCCGCGCGCGCTGGGCGCGCGCAGTCACACACCTGATCCGCAGGAGAACGAAGTTGGCGACCGTAACGGCCGCGAGCCTCACCAAGCACATCGGCGATCGCAAGCTGTTCGGCGACGTATCGTTCAAGCTCGAGCGTCGCGATCGCATGGCGCTCTCGGGCCGCAACGGCTCGGGCAAGACCACGCTGCTGCGGATCCTCGCGGGCGAGGTCTCGCTGGACGGCGGGACGGTCGCGCTCGGCAAGGGCGTGCGGGTCGCGCTACACGACCAGCGCCCGCCGCGCGACGAGGGGCTCAGCCTCCAGGAGTACGTGGTCTCGGGGCTCGACTGGGTGCTCGGGATCGAGCGCGAGCTGCGCGCGCTCGAGGAGCGCATGGCGCAGGGCGCGGACGAGCGCACGCTCGCCGCGTACGCGGAGGCGCAGACCCGGCTCGAGGTCGCGGGCGGCTACCGCTGGCGTGACGGCGCCCTGCACACGCTGCGCGGGCTGGGCTTCCGGGAGGACGACTTCGGGCGCCCGTTGTCCACGTTCTCGGGCGGCGAGCTCACGCGCGCCTCGCTGGCGCGGGCGCTCGCCGCGCGGCCTGACCTGCTGCTCCTCGACGAGCCCACCAATCACCTCGACATCGAGTCGCTCGAGTGGCTCGAGGAGTACCTGAACGGGCTCGACGCGGCGGTCGTCCTGGTCGCGCACGACCGCTGGTTTTTGGAGTCGGTGGGCACGTGCGTGCTCGAGCTCGAGGGCGGGCGCGGCCGGTTCTTCGCGGGTCCCTGGCACGTGTGGCGCAAGGAGAAGCTGGCGCGCGAGCTCGCCGTCGAGCGCGACCGGGCGCGGCGTGAGGCGGACATCGCCCGGCTCGAGCGCTTCGTCGAGCGCTTCCGCGCCAAGGCCACGAAGGCCCGCCAGGCGAAGTCCAAGCAGAAGCAGATCGAGCGCCTGCGGGCGGGCGCGCCCGAGCTGGCGCCGACCGACGGCAAGTCGCTCTCCTTCAGCTTCGGCAAGGCCGAGCGCTCCGGGCGCGTGGTGCTCGAGCTCGAGGGCGGGCGCCTCCAAGTCGGCGACCGCGTCCTGCTCGAGGACGGGGAGCTCTGGCTCGAGCGCGGCGAGCACGTCTGCCTGATCGGGCCGAACGGGACCGGCAAGTCGACCCTGGTCGCGGCGCTCGCCGGGCGCCGCAAGCTGGACGGGGGCAAGCTGCGCTTCGGCCACAAGGTGAAGCTCGGCTATCTCGCCCAGCACGCCGAGGTCCCGCCCGAGCCGGGGCTCACCGCACTCGCGCACGCCCAGCGCTCGACCGGGCTGTCGGAGGCGAAGGCGCGGGCGCTGCTGGGCCGGTTCATGTTCTCGGGCGACGACGTCGAGAAGCAGGTCTCCGACCTCTCGGGTGGCGAGCTCCAGCGGCTCTCGCTCGCGATCCTGGTGAGCTCCGACGCCAACCTGCTGATCCTCGACGAGCCCACTAACCACCTCGACGTCGAAAGCCGCGAGGCGCTGGAGGAGGCGCTCTCGGGCTTCGAGGGCACGCTGCTTTTGATCTCGCACGACCGCGCCCTGCTCGAGGCGATCGGGACTCGCACCGTCGCCTTCGAGGACCGGCGGCTGCGCAACTACCTCGGCGGCTGGGCGGAGTACCGCGAGGTGCGCGAGCGGGCGCGCGCGGCCGAGCAGCCCGCGAAGCCCGCTAAGCCGAAGCGGACCGACCGCGGCCCGGAGGCGCGCCGGCGGCGGGCGCAGGAGCGCGCCGCCAAGGCCGAGGAGCGCAAGCTGGAGCGGCAGGTGGAGGAGGCCGAGCGGGCGCTGCGCGAGCTCGAGGACGAGCTCGCCGACCCGGCGATCTGGGCCGACCCCGAGCGCGCCGAGGAGGCCGCTGCGCGGCACGCGGAGGCCAAGGCCAAGCTCGACGAGCTGTATGAGCGCTGGGAGCGGGTCGCGGGCTGACTCCCGGGCCGCCCCCCGGCGGCGAACGCCGGGTAGGCGCTAGCTCGGCAGCAGCAGGCCGAGCTGGCGGGACTGGGCGATGAGCGTCCCGTCGGGCGCCCACATCTCGCCGTCCTCCTCGAAGTAGCCGTCGCGCGCGACGCGGCTGCGGAAGCGGCCGAGGATCGGCGAGGGGGGCAGGGGCAGCGCCGTGCGGAAGTGCACGGTCAGGCCGATGGTGGGGGCCGCCATGAGTGCCCCCAGGCGCGGCCACGGCGCCGGGAACCAGGCGTCGGAGAGCACCGCCAGGGCGGCCGCGTCCACCGGCCGGCCCTCGTCGAGCTCGTACCAGCCGCCGATCTCGGCGCGGTCGGCACGGCTCAGGGCGGGTTCGCCGAAGCGGTGCTGCATGCGCAGCCGCCTGACCAGCGGGGGGAGCTCACCCGGGGGCGCGCCGAAGAGGTCGGGTTCGGCGCCCGCGGGCTTGACGCGCGGCATCGGCGCGTCCTCGTAGCGCGGCGCGGGCACCGGCCGCCCGTAGGCGGCGAGCGCGGTGGCGATGGTCTGGCCATGCTGCTCGAGCTCCCCGCGCAGCGAACTCAGCGTGCGGCCCTCCTTGACGAGCTCGGTGCGCGCGGCCACGGGGCCCGCCGCCGGGGCGCGCAAGAAGTGCATCGTGACCGAGCGCGCCGTGCGCTCCGGGTCGGCGACGACGCGGTCGAAGGCGCTCACCATGAGCGCCATCACGAACCCGCCGAGCGGGCCGGCGGGGGTGAACCATTGCTCGACGACGGCGCCCTGGAACGCTCCGTCGCCGAGCGGCTCGAGCGCGATCTCCTCGTCGAACGGGAAGCGCGCGGGCGCCGCGGCCTCGGATGAGCCCCCGCCGGCGTTCGCCGCGGTCACGGTGCGGAGGTCTGGGGCGCTAGCCGAGCTGGATGGGCGGGCTCTGCTGCGGGCCGCCGGGGACGATGCGCTGCGGCTCGGGGATCTCGGCCTCGGGCTGCTCGACGCCCAGCACCTGGGCGAGCTCGCCCGACTCGAACATCTCCTCGACGATGTCGCAACCGCCGACCAGCTCGCCGTTCACGTACAGCTGGGGGAAGGTCTGCCAGTCGGCGATCTCGGCGGTCACCTCGCGCAGCGGCTGGAGCGCGGGGAGGACGTCGATCGCCCCGTACTCGACCCCCATCGCCTCCAGGACCTGGACGACGCGCATCGAGAATCCACATCGCGGCTGCCCCGGGGTGCCCTTCATGAGCAGGAGCACCGGGTTCTCCGCGATCGCCTTTTCGAGCTGCTGCTTGAGCTGAGGGTCGGCTGCCATACAGACCACATTAGCGACCGGCGCGCCTGGGCCCGGCGCCGGGCGCGCTCACTTCACCTTGGTCTGGATCGAGAGCGCGTGGATCGAGCCGTCCTCGAACCGCTCGCGCACCGCGTTGCGCACGAGCCGATGCTGGTCGAGGCGCTTGAGCCCCGCGAACTGCGAAGCGGCGACGATCGCGCGGAGATGGTCGCCGTTGCCCTCGTCGATCACCTCGACGTCGGCGCCCGGCAACGCCTTCTCGATCAGCGCCTTGATCTCAGCCAGATCCGCCATCGCGCGCAAATCGTAGTGCCGCAAATCCACCACCCGCCGACGTCGACCTTTCGTGGGATCAACCGTCGAAAGGTTGAAGTCGGGCCGTCAGTCCGCGGCGACCGGGCTGCCCGTGCGTGCCGCCTCGAGCATCTCGTCGACGCGGCAGAACTTGACCCGCGGCCGGCCGAGGGGCTCGCCGCGCTCGCGCTCGGCCGCGTCGATCGCCTGCCAGCCGGAGTAGTCGACGACGGCGTCGGGCTTTCGCTCGGCAAGGAGCTCGAGGATCGAGTCGCTCTCGGCGGCGAGCGGCGGGGCCGGGATGCGGCCGGCGCGGAGGTCCTCGAAGAGGTTGTCGATCGTCTCCTGCGAGTCCTTCTTGTTCGTGCCGATCACCCCGCTCGGGCCACGCTTGATCCAGCCGACGACGTACTGGCCCTCGACCTGCCTGCCGGCCTCGCCGACCACGCGCCCGCCCTCGTTGGCGATCACCCCGCGCTCCTCGTCGAACGGCAGGCCCGGCACGCCCGTGCCGCGGTAGCCGATGGAGCGCAGCACGAGGCCGCACTCGAGCACCTCGCGCTCGCCGGTGTCGCGGGCGCGGATGCGCCCCGACTCGTCGCGCACCAGCTCGTTGCGCGCGAGCACGATCCGCTCGACCTTCCCGTCGCCCTGGATCTCGACGGGCGAGCGCAGGAACTTGAGGACGATCCGCCGGCGCTTGCCCTCCGGGTGGCGCTGGGAGAACTCGGTGAAGATCTCGACGTTCTTGCGGGCGGTCGCGTCCGCCTCGTTCTCCAGGTATTCGCGGCTCACCTCGTCGAGCTCGCACTCGCCGGGGTCCACGATCACGTCGGCGTCGGTCATCTCGCCGAGCTCGCGCACTTCGGGGTTCGTGAACGCGGCCTGGGCCGGCCCGCGGCGGCCGACGATGACGATCTCGCGGATCGAGCTCTCGGCGAGCGGCCCGATCGCGTGGTCGGCGGTGTCGGTGGCCTCGAGCTCCTCCCGGGTCAGGGCGAGCATCCGCGCGCAGTCCGCCGCGACGTTGCCGTTGCCGATCACGACGGCCCGCTCGCAGGAGAGGTCGAACTGCGCGTCGGCGAAGTCGGGGTGGGCGTTGTACCAGGCGACGAAGGCGGTGGCCGGGTGGCTGCCGGGCAGATCCTCGCCCGGGATGCCGAGCTTGCGGTCGGCGGAGGTGCCGTAGGCGTAGATCACCGCGTGGTAACGCTCGGAGAGCTCGGCCGCCGCGACGTCGGTCCCGATCTCCACGTTGCCGAAGAACCGGAAGCCCTCGTTGGCTGCCGTCTTCTCGTAGCGGCGGGTTACGTTCTTGATCTTCGGGTGGTCGGGGGCGACGCCGGCCCGCACCAGCCCGAACGGCGTGGGGAGCCGGTCGAACATGTCCACCTCGACGGTGACGTCGGCGTTGGCGAACAGCGACTCGGCCGCGTAGAAGCCGGCCGGGCCGGAGCCGACGATCGCGACGCGGAGCGGGTTTGCAGGGGTTCCGAGATCAGACATTCGGCGGCGAAGCGTAGGGGATCGACGCGGGACTCAGGGACTCAGGTCGGTCGCGGTGCGCGCCCTAGGCGGCGGTCGCGCCCGCGACCGCGGTCACCGCCGTGCCGTCGAGCGCGTCGAGGGCACGGCCGACCGACATCGCGATACAGGTGAAGATCGGCGTGTCGCGCAGCGTGTACTGGCTGGACTCCGAGCTGCGCAGCTCGTTGACCAGGTCCAAAAAGCGCCCCGGGTCGTCGCCCTCGAACGACACGACGAACTCCTGGTCGTCGATCCCGAACGAGTACGTGGTGTTGATCGTGATGTCCGGGTAGCGCTGGCCGATCTCGATGTGCTCGCGCATGATCCGCCGGCGCTCCTCCAGCGGGAGCGCGTACCACTCGCGCTTCTTGTCGAGCGGATAGATGAAGACGTACTTGTGGTCGGACGTGCAGATCTCCGGCCGCGCCGCCTGCTCCGAGTAGGGCGAGGGCTTGGTCTGCGCGAGGTAGGAGTACGGCGTCGTCATCCATTTCGCCAAGCCGCTCTGCCCGAGCACCACGTGAAAGGTGTGGATGTCCTCGAGCACGGGGCTCTGGCTGAGCAGGACGAGGTCGACGTCCCCGCGCGTGCCCACCGTCGAGTAGGCGCGCAGCGAGCGGTCCTCGGCGAAGTCCTCGCAGGCCGCGAGGAACTCCCGTTTATCCTGCGCCCTCTGCTCGGGCTCCCGACGCCTCCAGGCGGGATCCAGCTTGAAGAACGTGAACTTCGCGAAGGTTCGGTCGCTCACCGCCACGATGCTAGCGCTCAGCGCGTGCGCGGCCGCGTCTCCGCACGAGGCGCTCGCTCAGGACGATGGCCCCGGCGAGCGGCGGGTCATCGTGGTGGTCATGCCGGAGGGCATCAACCTGGCGACCCTGTCGGCCATCCCCGACGCCGCGGTCGCGCTCATGAGCGGAGGCATCGGGAGCGTCCCCGCCTCGCAGACCTACCTGGACATCACGCAGGGGGCGCGCACCAACGCCTCGGTCTACCCCGAGGACGTGCCGCTGGTCCTGGTCAACCCGGTGCGCGGCGTCCAGCCCGCGAAGTGGCGCATCGTCAAGCGGCGCGCCCGCGAGGCGCCTGCGGAGGTCGAGCCCGGGCTCTTGGGCTCGGCGCTACAGGCGGCGGGCCTGCCGACGCGCGCCCTGCCCGAGGCGGGTAACGCCGGGGTCATCGCCGTCAACCGCGAGGGCGAGCTCGACGTGAGCCGTTGTCGCGCCTGCCCCGGGCTCACCGTCACCGCCTCCCGCGTCTCCACGGTCGTCGACCTGGCGCTCGACCGCCGCCCCGGCGATCTGTTGATCGCGTTCGAGCGGCCGCCCGCCGACCGCCGCGACCAGCTCTCGGTGGCGATCGTCGGCCTCGGCCAGGGCGTGCTGCACTCCGACTCCACACGCCGCGACGGTTACGTCCTGTCCACAGATGTCGCGCCGACGATCCTCTCGCACCTCGGCGTCGAGATCCCCGACGCGATGGCGGGCAGGCCCCTGACCGTCAACCCCGACAGTGACCTGGCGGCGGTTCAGGAGCTCGAGGAGCGGATGGGCGCGGTCGGCGAGCGGCGGCGCAGCGCGCTTGGCGTCAACCTGTTGATCTGGCTCGGCCTCGTGGTGCTCGCCGGCCTCGCTTTCCGTCGCCGCGGGCTGCGGGTCGCGCTCCCGTTGCTCGCCGTGTCCGCCGCGTACCTGCCGACGGTGCTGCTTTTGACCGCGGCCCTGCGGCCCTCGGCGACCGGCGAACAGGTCATCGCCGGGGTCCTATCGCCCGCGCTCGCGCTCGTCACCCTGCTTCTGCTGCGTGGCTGGGGCGCGCTCGCCCTTGCCTCTGGGGTCACGGTCGTCGCCCACGCCGTGGACGTGATCGTCGGCTCGCCGCTCACGAGCCTCTCGCTGATGGGTCCCAACCCCGCGCTGGGGGTCCGCTTCTTCGGGATCGGCAACGAGCTCGAGTCCGCGCTGACCGCGCTGCTCATGGTGGGCGTCGGCGCGGGGCTGGCCGCGTGGTGGCCGAACGCGAGCAGCGCGCAGGCGGCGATCGTCTTCGCGGGGGCGGCCCTGCTCGGCGTGGCAGCCTTTGCGCCGGGCCGCTTCGGGGCGGACGTCGGCGCGGCGATCGTGATCCCGGTGGGAGCCGCCGCCGCGATCGCCGCCTACGCGGGCGGCGGCCGGGGCCGGGTGCTCCTGATCCTGGCCGCCCCCGTGGCGGCGCTCGCCGCGCTGATGGCGATCGACCTCGCGCTCGGGGGCGACGCGCACCTCTCGCGGTCGGTCCTCGAGGCGGGCGGGCTCGACGAGGTCGGCCAGGTCGCCGAGCGGCGGCTGCGCCTGAGCGCGAAGAGCTTCGCGAACTACTCCGACTCGATCGCGCTTTGGGCGGCGGTGGCCGCGCTGCTGGCAGGGATCGTCTGGCGTCGCCGCGTGCTGAGTTGGTTCGAGCGGCCGGCCGCGCGCGCCGGCTTCCTCGGCGCCGCCGCCGCGACCCTGGTCGGAACCGTGGCGAACGACTCCGGAGCGCTCATCCTCATGGTGGGTACTGCGGTAACCTCGCTGTGCGCGGCATACGCCTGGGCTGGCCGCCGCGCGTGACCCCGCACCTCAGCCTCCTCCCTGCATGCGAATCGCCCTCGTTACGCCCTACTCGTGGACTTTCCCCGGCGGGGTCAATCGCCATGTTGAGGAGCTCGCCGAGGAGCTTTTGCGACGCGGTCACGACGTGCGGGTGCTCGCGCCCTGGGACCCGCCCGACCGCATCGCGCGCCTCACGCATCGCGGCTGGCCCGAGCCGCGCGAGCGCCCCGACTATCTGCGCACGCTGGGGCGCACCGTAGGGATCGGCGCGAACGGCGCCGTCTCCAACCTCTCGACCTTCCCCGAGGGCGTCTCTGCGCTGCGCCGCGAGCTCGACGCGTTTGAGCCCGACGTCGTCCACGTGCACGAGCCCCCGGCCGGCGTCGTGGCCTGGGACGCCTGCTCGTACCGCCGCGCGCCCGTCGTGGGGACCTTCCACGCGTACTCGACCAAGCCGATCCCCAACTACATCGCGAACCTCTGCGGCGCCCGCCGGAAGTTCAATCAGCTCGCCGCCCGGATCGCGGTCTCGGAGGCCGCCGCCTGGACAGGCAGGCGCTGGTTCGGCGGCTCGTACACGATCGTCCCCAACGGCGTCGACCTCGACGCGGCACCCTCCGGCCCTAAGCCGCCCGCCGATCATCTGCGCGTGCTCTTCGTCGGCCGGCCCGAGCCCCGCAAGGGCCTGCCGGTGCTGCTGCAGGCCTTCGACGCGCTCATCGAGCACGTGCCGTCCCGCCTGCAGATCATCGGCGTCGAGCGCGCCGACGTCGAGCGCTACGTCGCCGACCCGGACACGCTCCGCTACCTGGACGTGCTGGGCCGCGTCGAGGAGGATGAGCTGTGGCGGCGCCTCCACGAGGCGGACGTGCTCTGCGCCCCCTCGCTCTCGGGTGAGAGCTTCGGGATGATCCTCACCGAGGCGTTCGCCGCCGGGACCCCGGTGATCGCCTCCAACATCGCGGGCTATTCGGAGGTCGTCACGGACGGCGTCGACGGGATCCTGGTGCCGCCCGCGGACCCGCAGCGCCTCGCCGAGGAGCTTCAGCTCATGTACCACGAGCCCGCGCGCCGGCAGGCGATGGCGCGCGCGGCGCGCGGGTCGGCGCTCCGCTACGGCTGGGGCCGCGTCGCCGACCAGGTCGAGCGCGTGTACGAGCGCGCCCAGTACGTGTCCGAGCCCGAGAGCCGGCTCGAGGCGTTCGCGCGGCGGACCGGGATCGTGCCGATCGACGGCTCGCGGCCGCGCCCGCCGGTGCGCCTGCCCTCGCTCGACCCGGAGCCGGTCAAGGCGGCCACTCGGACCCGCACGGTGCGGCGGACGGCGCTGACGATCGCCGGCGTTTTGGCGATCGGGCTGACCGCGCTGGCAGCGAACCGGGTCGGGCTCGACAGCGTCGCGCGCAGCATCGTGCGCTCGGACGCCACATGGCTTCTCGTCGCAACGGGGCTCATGATCGCGTCGCTGTTCTTGCGCGCGATCTCCTGGACCGCGATCGCGCGCGCCGCGCTGCCGCGCACCCCGCTGCGCCGGCGCGACGTGGCCTCGGCGACGATGATCGGCGTGCTCATGTCGGCCACCCTGCCCGCGCGCCTGGGTGAGCCTGCGCGCGCGATGGTGCTCGCGCGCAGGACCGGGCGGATGCGCGAGAACCTGCCGGTGCTCTTGGGCACCCTGGTCTCGCAGACCTCGCTCAACATCATCGCGCTGATCCTGCTCGGGGTGATCATCGTCAGCACCACCGACCTGTTCCACGCGCGGACCGAGCGGCTGTTTCTGTTCAGCCTCGCGCCCCTGGCGCTCTTGATCGCGGTCGTGCTGGCGCCCACGCTGGTGCGGCGCAACGGATCGGGGCGCGTGGCGCGCGTGGTCGGCGCCGTGCGCGAGGCGCTCGTCAAGGTGCGGCGCGGCCTGGTGGTCTACAAGGACCCGCGCCGCGGCCCGCTCGCCGCGGGGGCCCAGTTCGCGGCCTGGGGCCTGCAGCTCCTGGCCTGCTTCGTCCTGTTCACCGCGCTCGGCCTCGACCGCTACGTGGAGGTGGGGATCGGCGCGGCGGCGGCCGTGCTCTTCGCCGTGAACGTCACCGCGGTCGTGCCGGCGACGCCTTCGAACATCGGCGTCTTCCAGCTCGCTGTGATCAGCGTGCTCACCACCGGGTTCGGGGTGAGCGCCGCGGACGCGCTCGCCTACGGCGTGGTGCTGCAGGCGGTGGAGATCGCGACCGCCCTCATGCTCGGCCTGCCGGCGCTCGTGCGCGAGGGCATGACCTGGCAGGACCTGCGCCTGCAGGCGCTCTCGACCGCGCCCGTGCGCCTCTCGCCCCGGCCGGACGACGGCGCGACGGACCTGGGCTAGGACGTCAGGCGTCGCGAACTCGCGGGCCTTTCGCACCGCGAAAGCGCAGTCAAGGCTCCCCGGGAGCCCTAACCGCGCACTCGCGGGAAGGCGTCTCGCGAGTGCGCGATTGACGTTCCCGGGGAGCCTCAACCGCGATCTCGCGGGAGGTGCGGGTCAGCGCTTCTTGCCCTTCTTCTTCGCCTTCTTCGGCTTGAACTCGTAGGCCCCGATGTCGCGGCGCGCGCCGCGCTTGCCGTCGCCGTCGATCAGGCGCTTGCGCCCGTCGAGGTCCTTCTTCGACTCGCCGGGCTTCGGCTTGCCGGGCTGGCCGCGGTCGATCAGCTTCGAGTTCGGGCGCAGGCGGTAGTTGCCCTTCTTCGCTCTCACGAAGCGCGGGTTCGCGGCGGTGACCCCGCGCCCGATCTTGATCGTGCCCGGGCCGCTCTCCTGGCGGCTGCCCTTCTTCAGGGCGCTCCAGGCGATGTCCAAGTCGGCCGTGGTCGTGCCCTCGCAGCCGGTGTCCAGGGCGGTGCGCTCGAGCGCGGTGGCGAAGCCGTGGACGATCGAGCTGCGCAGGGTCACCGTGATCGTGGGGCACGCGAACGGGGGGAGCAGCCCGGTCGCGATCGCCTGGACGCCTGTACCGCCGTTCTGGGCCGCGACCACGGTCGCGTTCTTCAGGACCAGGGAATGGTCGTCGAAGCCGTTGACCACCAGGCGTACGCCGTCGCCGCCGCCCACGGCACGGACGAGCACGGTGTCGAGCTTGAGGCTGCCGGACGAGACCAGGACGCCGACCGTGGTCGCGGCGATGCTCGAGCGCACGATCCTGGGCGTGTCCTGGGACCCCCCGATCACGCCCACGGGCGCTTTGACCTTGACCTCCTGCGCGAGCGAGCCCGGGGCCCCCATCTGCAGCCCGACGGTGTTCGGGTCGCTGCCCCGCATGGCGATCTCGCTGCGCTCGATGCGGGAGTCCGTGTAGAGGAAGACGCCGGTCTGGTTCACGTTCGCGTCGCTGGCCACCCGGACGTTTCGGACGACCCCGCTGGTGAGGATCCCGGTCGAGCCGGCGCCGTCGTCCACGTCGACGGCCAGCTTCTCCACACGCGTCTCGGCATCGTTGACGGTGAGGACGGTCTGGAAGGGAGCCGGGGCGGCGGGCCGCAGCGTCGTCTTGTTCTTGCCGGCGCCGACGATCACGACCGGGTTGCCCAGGGGCACGGTCCAAGGCCCGTCGTCGAAGACGTGCGGCCCGAGCTCGATGCGGTCGCGCCCGCCGGTCAAGCTGGCCGCGGCCAGCGCGGTCCCGATCGACGGGTGCGCCGTGCCGCCTGCGGCCACGCACTTCGGCTTCTGCACGCAGAATTTCTCCGCCTGCGCGGCGGCCGGCAGCGCCAGGCCGAGTGCGGCCCCGACGGCCAGAAGCGCCAACGTTCGCCTTCCCATAGGAACCCCCTTTAGGTCGCCCACCCGAAGAAGCGTCTCAGCGCGCGCACGCTAGCCGACGGGCGGCCGCCGATCAAGGGGCGGTCGCGCCACCCTCTATGCTCTCTGGGCATCCATCAAGAGCGGCCGAGGGACCCGGCCCTGTGACGTCGCAGCAACCCGCCTCGCGGTGATCCGCGGACAGGGTGCTACAGCCGGGATCGATGGAGGTGAACCCTTGACTGCGTCCGCAATTACCCCACACCCGTACGATCAGCGCGGATGAGCGATCGTGACTTCCTAGCTGCCGTCCGCGAGCGCGTTGTCGTCTTCGACGGCGGCATGGGCGCGACCCTGGAGCAGTTCGACCTGACGGCCGAGGACTACGGCGGCCTCCAGGGGAAGTGTCACGAGGCGCTCGTGCTGCACCGCCCCGACGTGATCGAGGGCGTGCACGCATCCATGCTCGACGCCGGGGCGGAGGTGGTCGAGACCGACACCTTCCAGGGCAGCAGGCTGAAGCTCGCGGAGTGGGGGCTGGCCGACCACACCGTCGAGATCAACCGCAGGGCCGCCGAGATCGCTCGCAAGGCCGCGGGCCCGAACCGGTTCGTCGCCGGCTCGATCGGGCCGACCGGCTTTCTGCCCGCCTCCGACGACCCGACGCTCGGGAACATCACCTTCCGCGAGCTGGTCGAGGTGTTCGACGAGCAGGCCGGGGCGCTCCTCGAGGGCGGGGTCGACCTGCTGATCATCGAGACCCAGCAGGACATCCTCGAGACCAAGGCCGCGATCTTCGGCGCCCGCGAGGCCTTCAAGCGCGTCGGGCGCAGCGTGCCGCTGATGGCGAGCATGTTCATCCTGCGCGAGTCGGGCGGCATGCTGCTCGGCACCGACCTGCCCGCGCTCACCACCACGCTGAACGCGCTCGGCGTCGACGTCCTCGGCCTGAACTGCTCGACCGGGCCCGAGGACATGCGCGACGCGATCCGGTACCTGGGCGAGCACTCGCCCGTGCCCGTGCACTGCATCCCGAACGCGGGCATCCCGCGCCAGGGCCCGAACGGCGAGACGATCTTCCCCGAGGAGCCGGAGCCGCTCGCGAACACGCTCGGCGAGTACGTGGAGCGCTACGGCGTGGGCATCGTCGGCGGCTGCTGCGGCACCACCCCCGACCACATCCGCGCGATCCGCGAGCGGGTTGGGGAGGGCCGCAAGCCCGCGCCTCGGCCGGCGCCGGGCCCGGTGCAGGTCGCGAGCATGATCACCGCGACGCCGCTCGTCCAGGAGCCGCGCCCGACGCTGGTGGGCGAGCGCGTCAACTCGCAGGGCTCGCGCAAGGCCAAGGAGCTCTTGCTCGCCGAGGACTACGACGGCCTCGTGCAGGTGGCGGAGGACCAGGTGACCGGCGGCGCCCACGTGCTCGACGTCTGCGTTGCGCTCACCGAGCGCCAGGACGAGGCCGAGCAGATGCGCGAGGTCGTCAAGCGAATCTCGCTCACCCAGCCCGCGCCGATCCAGGTCGACTCGACCGAGCCCGAGGTGATCCAGGCCGCGCTGGAGTCGATCCCCGGGCGCGCGATCGTCAACTCGATCAACCTCGAGGCCGGCCGCGAGAAGGCCGACCGGGTGATCCCGCTCGCCAAGGCGCACGGCGCCGCGCTGATCGCGCTCACGATCGACGAGGAGGGGATGGCGAAGACTCCCGAGCGCAAGCTCGAGATCGCGAAGCGGATCGCCGGGATCGCCGACGAGCACGACTACCCGCGGGAGCTGCTCATCTTCGACGCGCTCACGTTCACGCTCACCACCGGCGACGAGGAGTGGCGCGACTCCGCGATCGCGACGATCGAGGGGATCAGGCTGATCAAGCGCGAGCTGCCCGAGGTGAAGACCTCGCTGGGCGTCTCCAACGTCTCGTTCGGCGTGAGCCCGCAGGCCCGGGCCGTCCTCAACTCGGTGTTCCTGCACCACTGCGTGGAGGCGGGCCTCGACCTCGCGATGGTCAACCCGAACCACATCACGCCCTACGGCGAGATCCCCGAGGCGGAGCGCGCGCTCGCCGACGATCTGGTTTTCAACCGCCGCGAGGACGCGCTCGCGCGGTTCATCGCGCACTTCGAGCAGAAGGGGGAG
>DATCLC010000159.1:0-58186 GCA_036564135.1 Solirubrobacterales bacterium | reverse complement strand
CCGCCGGAGAACATCTTCCGCGGCCGCAACGGCCTGCCGCTGGTGATCGACGAGGACGGCGCCCGCTGGGGCGAGGACACGCACGCGGGGATGATGTTCGTGGACGGCGTCGACATCGGCGACCCCAACGACGTCGCCCTGCGCGACCGGCGCACGCTCTCGGCCGACGGCGTGCTGATCGTCGTGGCGACGATCTCCTCGGACGACGGCGAATCGGTCGCGCCGCCCGAGGTGCTCTTCCGCGGGGTGCCGTTCATCGAGGGCGAGGCGGCCGCCGCGCTGGTCGAGGATTTGCGTGAGCTGGTGAGCGACGTGGTGGCCGAGGCCGCCGAGGACGGGGTGCGCGAGAGCGCCCTGATCCAGCAGGACGTGCACGACGCGGTCGCCGAGCTCATCTACGAGCGCCTCCGGCGGCGGCCGATGGTCCTGCCCGTGGTGGTCGAGGTCTAGGCCCTTCAGGAGCCGGCGCGGTCCTCGCCGCCGCCCTCGCCGTCCTGGTCTGCCCTCTCCTCGTGGGGCGGGTTCGAGAGCCTGCGCCGCGTCTCGCTGAGCTCCTCCAGCCGATCCTCGACGGCGCGGTAGATCGTGCCCTCCGGGTAGCTGCCGTCGGGGCCCGGCTTCCCCGGCTCGCGGCCGGTGAGAAGCTCGAGCGCCTCGTCGACGTGTTCGACCGCCCAGATCGAGAACTTGCCCTCCCGCACGGCCTCGACCACCTCGTCGCGCAGCATCAGGTTGCGCGCGTTGGCCCTGGGGATCACGACGCCCTGCTCGCCGGTGAGCCCGGCGCGCTTGCAGACCGTGAAGTGGCCCTCGATCTTCTCGTTCACGCCGCCGATCGCCTGCACCTGGCCGTGCTGGTTCACCGAGCCCGTGATCGCGATGCCCTGCCGCACCGGCACGTCGGCCAGGCTGGAGAGCAGCGCGATCAGCTCGGCGCATGAGGCGGAGTCGCCCTCGATCCCGCCGTAGCTCTGCTCGAAGACGAGCCGCGCGTGCAGGGCCAGCGGCCGCTTCGCCCCGAAGCGCTCGGACAGGTACCCGGACAGGATGAGGAAGCCCTTGTCGTGGATCGGCCCGCTGAGCTCGACCTCGCGGTCGATGGCGATCATCTCGCCCTCGCCGAGCGCGGTCGTCGCGGTGATCCGCGTGGGGTGGCCGAACTCGTAGTCGCCGAGCTGGCTCACCGAGAGGCCGTTCACCTGCCCGGTCCGCTCCCCGGCGACGTCGATCATCAGCGTGCCGTTGTCGATCAGCTCGAGGATGCGCTGCTCGTAGAGGTTCGAGCGGTAGATGCGCTCCTCGACGGCGCGGTCGACGTCGGCGGCGGTGACGACGTCGCGCTCCTCCTGCTCGGCCCAGTGGCTCGCCTCGCAGATCACGTCGTTGATCTCCCCGAGGCGGGCGGAGAGCTTGCGCTGGTCGCCCGCGAGGCGCGCGCCGTGCTCGATCAGCCGGGCGACCGCGTCGTTGCGGAAGTGGAGGAGGCCGTGCTCCTGAACCCGGTTCGCGACGAAGGCGGCGTAGTTGCGGTGCTCGCTCTCCTCCCACGGCATCTCGACGTCGAAGTCGGCCCGCACCTTGAAGAGCTTTCCCACGTCCTCGTCGAGGAGGAAGAGCTGCTGGAAGACGAGTGCCGGGCCGATCAGTACGACCTTGACGTCAAGGTCGATCGGCTCGGGTTCGAGCGAGGCGACGGGCAGGGCGGTGAACTGGGAGCCGAGCGGCTCGACGGCGAGCCGCCGCGTGCGCAGCACCTCCTTGAGCTTCTCCCAGACGAGCGGCTGGCGCAGGACGTCGAGGACGTCGAGCATCAGGTACCCGCCGTTGGCGCGATGCAGGGCACCCGGGCGGATGTGGCGGTGATCGGTGCTCATCGAGCCGAGCACCGACTCGTAGTCGATGCGCCCGAAGACGTTGTAGTAGCTCGGGTTGGTCTCGAAGACGACCGGCGCGCCCCCGTCGCCGGCGTGGCTGACGAGCACGTTCGCCTCGTACCTGGCGAAGAACGCCGCCCGCGCCTCGCGCGCCGCCGCGGCGATCGGGGCGGGCACGGGTGGCTCCCCGTCGGGGTCACCGCGGAAGTGATGGAGGTGGGAGACGATGTCCTCGCGCACCCGGTCGAGCCAGGCGCCTGCGTCCTCGACGTGCTCGAACTCGGCGCGCAGCTCGTCGAGCAGGTGGCCGACGGCGAACAGGGCGACCTCGCGATCGAGCTCGGCGATGCGCTTGGTGCCCTCGCGCTCCAGCTCGCGGACGCGCTTGAGCGCCGGCGGGATCTCCTCGTCGAGCTGCTCGATCGCGGCCTCGATCCGCTGGCGGGCGGCGGGCGGCAGGGCCGCCATCTGATCGCGGCGGATGGGCTTGCCGCCGACGACGGGGAAGGTGACCAGCCCGGCGGGGGTCACCTCGAGCGCGAGGCCGAGCGACTGCGCCCGCTCGCGGAGCCCCTGGATCACCTCCTCCCGGCGGCGCTCGACCTCCGCGACGAGCTCCCGGCGGCGCTCGTCGTACTGGTCGCTCTCGAAGGCCGCGGGTATCCGCCGGCGCGCCTCGTCGACCACCTCGCGCAGGCGCTCCGCG
The DNA here is from genome assembly GCA_036564135.1 of Solirubrobacterales bacterium. GTDB lineage: Bacteria > Actinomycetota > Thermoleophilia > Solirubrobacterales > 70-9 > RSA11. The sequence continues at coordinate 55,606 of DATCLC010000159.1, read as the reverse complement.
AACCGCTTGCCCTCGCCGGCGGGGAAGCGCAGGACGAGCGGCGCGCGCGGCTCGTCGAAGTTGAAGAGGTACACCCAGTCGTCGGCCGCGGGCTGCGAGGCGGCCCGCGCGCGCAGGTAGTTCTCGACCGTCGTGCGTCGCCCCGTGCTGGCCGGACCCGTGACGAAGACGTTGTAGCCGGGCTGGCGCATGTCCAGCCCGAAGTCCAGGGCGCGGAGCGCGCGCGGCTGGCCGACCGTCCGCGCCAGCGGCTCGACCTCGGCCGAGGTCTCGAAGCCGAGGCTCGCCGGATCGCAGCGTCTCCGCAGCTCGTCCGGAGTGAGTGGCTCGACCGGGCTCACCGTCGGGCAGGGTATCCGCTCGCGGCTCCGGGCAAAGTTAAGGCCCGCCGGGTCAGGGAGGGGGAACCCGGCGGGCCATGCTTGGCTCAGTTAGGCCAATGCGCCCGCCGAAGCGGTGTCATCGGGGGGAGACTCCGACGGGCGGCTTGTGTCTCGTCCGGTGGGGGACGATAGATAGCGAGTGTAAAGGATCCCTAAAGGTTCGCTGAGATTTCCCTAGCAGAGCCCTCACGCTCGCCTCCGAGGGCCGGGAGGGTCACGACGAACCGCGCGCCGCCCGCCTCGGAGCGCCCGGCCGTCACCCCGCCGCCGTGCGACTGGGCCACCGCGCGCACGATGGCCAGGCCGAGCCCGGTGCCGCCGTCGCCCGCGATGTCGGAGGGGCCGGCGCCGCGGACGAATCGAGAGAAGACTTGCTCCTCCATGCCGTCAGGGAGGCCCGGGCCGTCGTCGGTCACCTCGAGGACCGCGGTGCCGTTGCTGCGGGCGAGCTCGAGCTCGATCCGCGTACCGGCGGGCGTGTGCTTGATGCCGTTGTCGAGGAGGTTGACGACGAGCCGGTGGAGCTCGTCGGCGTTCCCGATCACCCTCGCCGAGTCGAGCCGGCGCAGTACCAGTTCGTGATCATCGGCGACCGGTTTCACCTCCGCGTAGGCGGCCTCGACGACGTCGGCCAGCTCGAGCTCCGCGCGCTGCGTCGTACGCCCGGCGTCGGCGCGCGCGAGGAGCAGCAGGTCGCCCACGAGACGGCGCATGCGCTTCGAGGAGCGCAGGGCGGAGGCCACCATCTCGCTCTCCTCGCCGCCACCCCCCTGGCGCCGGGCGAGCGCCTCCTCGAGCAGCTCGAGGTTCGCGAGGATGCTGGTCAGCGGCGTGCGCAGCTCGTGCGAGGCGTCCGCGACGAACTCGCGCTGTGCTTGGACCATCTGCTCGGTCTCGCTCCGCGCCTGGTCGAGCTCGCCCAGCATTTCGTCCAGCGTGCGCGCGAGCTCGGCGATCTCGTCGTCGGTCTCGGGCCGCGGCATCGACAGCGACGGGTCCCGGGTGGAGGCGATGCGGCGCGCGGCCCTGGTGAGCGCGGCGATGGGGCGCATGGCGCGGCTCGCGACCGCGAGGCCGGCGAGGAGCGCGAGCACGGTGCCACCGAGGACGCCCGCGCCGAGGAACAGCCAGACGCGGTTGATGGTGCGCTCGACGACCGCCTTGTCGCGGCCGTACTGCAGGTACGCGCGGCCGACGAAGTTGATGACCTGGACCTCGCGCACGGCGACCTCGTAGCTGGCGCTGCGGGGCTTCGGCGAGAGGTCTCCCAGCGCCGCCGCCCCCGGGGTCTGCTCGACCACGCCGCCGTTGAAGATGATCCGGAGCTCGGAGGAGCTGGGGAGCGGCAGCTCGTCGACCTTTTGTACGCCGTGGCAGCTCAGTCCCGAGGGATCGACCTTGCACTCGACGCCCAGACGCGTCGCCAGGTCCGAGGCGGTGGCGGCGACCTCGTTCCGGAAGTCGCTCTGCAGGCGCTGCTCGGCGAGCCTGCCGACGACGGCGGCGAACACGATCAGGATCACGAACGTAAGCAGCGACGAGACCGCTGTCAGCCGCCAGCGAACCGGCCAGCGGGCGGGCGGCGGCAGGGAGGGCCAGACGACTCCCCGCAGCCAGGCCACCGGCTCACTCCTCCTTGGCGGCCCGCAGGACGTACCCGGCGCCGCGCTTGGTGTGCAAAAGGCGCGGCTCGCCGCCCTCCTCGAGCTTGCGCCGCAGGTTCGAGACGAAGACGTCGATCGTGTTCGTCATCGCGAGGGGGTCGTAGCCCCAGACCTCCTCGAGCAGGCGCTCGCGGGAAACCACGATGCGCTCGTTGCGCATCAGGTACTCGAGCAGCTCGAACTCACGATTGGTGAGCTCGATCTCGCGGTCGCCGCGGAAGACCTCCCGGGTGTCGGGGTTGAGGCGCAGATCGCCGACGACGAGCGCGGCGCTGCCGCGTGGCGGGCGGCGGCGCAGGAGCGCGCGCAGGCGAGCGAGCAGCTCCTGGCGCTCGAACGGCTTCACGAGGTAGTCGTCGGCGCCCGTGTCGAGGCCCTCGACGCGGTCGGAGAGCTCCGAGCGCGCGGTCAGGATCAGGACGGGCACGTCGCTGTCGGCCCGTAGCCGGCGCAGCACTTCGACGCCGTCGAGCTTGGGCAGGCCGAGGTCGAGGATCACGAGGTCGGGGACGAACTCCGCCGCCGCCTCGAGCGCGGCCTCGCCGTCGGCGGCGATGCGCACGTCGTGGCCCTCCTGTCGCAGCGTGCGCCGCAGGACCTCGGCGATCTCAGCGTCGTCCTCGACGACCAGGACGCGCCCCGTGGCAGTTTCCGCTGAGAGCATCTTCCGCTGGAAAGGGTAGGGGGCGCCCGCGTCGAAGGATGGGCCGTAAATGTCGCGTGCACGCAAGACAGGCGCTCGTGCGAGCGCGTCGCGCAAGCGCGCCCCGGCTCGCGGGAAGCGCAGCGGGGGCGGGCTCCGCGCTGCCGTCGGCGGGCTCGAGCAGCGCCACTACGACCTGATCGGCCTGGCTCTCGTCGCGTCCGGCGTCTACTGCGCCTTCGTGCTGTACCTCGACTGGGATGGCGGCCCGGTCGGCGAGGGCATCGTGACCGCGCTCGAGTACGCGGTCGGCAAGCTCGCCTTCCTCGCCCCGATCGCCCTGTTCGCAGGCGGCGTGGCGCTGATCGCGCGGCCGATGATCGATGCGCCGCGCGCCCTGGGCGCGGGCGCGGCGCTGATCCTGCTCGCGATCGCCCTCGCGCTCGCGGCCGAGACCCTGGGCCTGGGGCCCGATCGTCCGGCGCGCCACGGCTACTTCGAGCCGCGCTTCTACCGGACCCACGGCGGGATCCTCGGCGAGACGCTGTACTGGGCCTCGACGCAGCTCTTCCAGCGGCTGGGCGCGCAGATCCTCGCCGTGCTGCTGTTGATCTGGGGCGCGCTGCTCGCCAGCGGGACAACGATCGCGAGCCTCTTGCACGGGGCGAGCGGCGCGGCGCGGCGGGCGCGTGAGTCGACGCGCGAGATGGCGCGCACGGTCCGCGAGGCGTCGCCGATCGAGTGGGGCGATGCCCCCGGCGACGAGATCGCGATCACGCGCGTGAGCGAGACCCAGGACTTCACGACGCAGGCGCTCAACGAGCCGGATGAGGCCAGCGAGCCCGAGTGGGACGACGACCCGGAGGACGCCGAGGAGGAGGCCGCGGGCTCGGCGGCGACGAGCGCGTTCGCCTACGAGGTCGTGCACGGTGACGACGAGCCCGAGGAGGAACCCGCGCCGCCGATCGACGACGGCGACGTCGAGCGCACGCCGATGGGCAAGCGCAAGGAGGGAATCACGACCTCCGACGAGCTCGACTACAAGCTGCCCTCTCCGAAGTTGCTCGAACGCGGGAAGGGAGACATGGGCCCGGACCCGCGCGACAGCGAGGCGACGGCCAAGGCGCTGCTCGAGGCGCTCGCGCACTTCGGCGTCGAAGCGCGCATGCTCGGCATGGTGAGCGGCCCGCACGTGAGCCGCTACGAGCTGCAGCTCGCGCCCGGCACGAAGGTGGGCAAGGTGGCGCAGCTCAAGGACGACCTCGCCTACGCGCTCGCCTCCACGGACATTCGCATCCTGGCGCCGATCCCCGGCAAGAAGGCGGTGGGCGTCGAGGTGCCGAACTCGCGGCGGCGCCTGGTACGCCTGGGCGACATCTACGAGGGTCGTCCGAAGAACTCCTCGCCGCTCGTCTGCTGGCTCGGCAAGGACGTCTCCGGCCAGGCCGTATGGACCGACATCGCGCTCATGCCGCACCTGCTCGTCGCCGGCACCACGGGGTCGGGCAAGTCCGGCTGCATCAACGCGATCCTCTCGTCGATCCTGCTGCACGCGTCGCCGAACGAGTGCCGCTTCGTGCTGGTCGACCCGAAGCGCGTCGAGCTCAACCACTACGAGAACCTGCCGCACCTGCTCACGCCGGTGGTCACCAACCCGCGGCTCGCGTCGAACGTGCTCGCCAACCTGATCGGCGAGATGGAGAGCCGTTACCAGGTGATGGGCGAGGCGCGGGCGCGCAACCTGGTGGAGCTCAACAAGGCGCGCCGCCGCTCCGGCGAGCGGCCGCTGCCGCACATCCTGTGCGTGATCGACGAGCTCGCCGACCTGATGATGGTCGCGCCGGCCGAGGTCGAGGACTCGATCATCCGCCTCGCCCAGAAGTCGCGCGCTGTGGGCATCCACCTCGTGCTCGCGACGCAGCGGCCGTCGACGGACGTCATCACCGGCACGATCAAGGTCAACATCCCCGCCCGGATCGCGTTCGCGGTCGCCTCGCAGGTGGACTCGCGCGTGATCCTCGACCAGGGTGGGGCGGAGACCCTGCTCGGCCAGGGGGACATGCTCTTCCGCCCGATCGGCACGTCGAAGCTGCAGCGCATTCAGGGCGCGTTCCTCACCGAGGAGGAGATCGCGCGGCTCACGAATCACTGGGCGAAGCAGGGCGAGCCGGATTTCGACGAGGAGCTGCTCGAGGAGCGCAAGGAGGAGGGCGGCGACGTCGACAAGGACGAGTTCTCGCCGGACCAGGACGACCTGCTCGAGGACGCGGCGCGGATCGTGGTGGAGAGCGGCACCGCGTCGGTCTCGATGATCCAGCGCCGCCTGCGCGTCGGCTACACGCGCGCCGGGCGCCTGATCGACATGCTGGAGCGCCGCGGGATCATCTCCGGCTACGAGGGCTCCAAGCCGCGCCAGGTGCTGGTCTCCGCCGCCGATCTACCCCGGATCCTGGGTGGCGAGGCGCCCGCGGAGGGCGAATCCGCCGACGTGCAGGAGCCCGAGGCGGTCGAGTCGCGGTAGGGCGAGCGGTCGCGTGCGGCGCCGGACTCGCCAAGATGGTGGCGTGAGCAGCACCGGACAGGTCGGCGGGTTGGCGATCGGCGCCGAGCTCACGCGCGCACGCGAGGAGCTCGGGCTGGAGATCCGCGAGCTCGAGGAGCGGACGAAGATCCGCGGCCGGTATCTGCGCGCGCTCGAGGAGGAAGCGTGGGACGTGATCCCGAGTCCCGCCTACGCGAAGGGGTTCCTGCGGACCTACGCGGCGGAGCTCGGCCTCGACGCGGAGGAGCTGGTGGACGAGTTCCGCCGGCAGGTGGAGTCGCGCCTGCCCGACTCCGAGCGCGCCTACCCGATCGGGGACCGGGTTTTGGAGGAACGTCGGCGGCCGGGTTCCGGCCCCTCGGGGCGCCTGGCGCCGCTCGCGATCGTGGCGGTGATCGTGCTGGTTGCGGTCGCGGGGATCGCGTTCCGCGACCTGATCTCCGGGGACGAGGAGTCGCCCCCCGGCTCGGTGAAGGTCGTCGGCCCCGGGAACCGCGGCGAGCAGCGGCGTGAGCCACGCGGCGGGACGAAGCGGTTCGAGCTCGTCCTCCAGGCGCGCGAGGACGTGGAGCTGTGCTTGGTGAAGGGGCGCAGGCAGGCCCTGATCGACGCGCAGACGGTGCGCGCGGACAGCAGCGAGGGGCCGTTCCAGGGCAAGGAGTTCCGGCTCGACGTGATGTCGGGCGGCACGCTGCTCCTCGAGCTCGACGGCCGGCGCGTCCGCGTGTCCTCGCGGGAGCCGGCGCGTTACATCGTCACCAGCCGCGGGGCGCGGCCGGCCGCATACCCGCAGCGCGACCGGGCGGGGTGCCCGTGAGCGGTCCGGTGCGGGCCGGGATCGTCGTCACCGGCACCGAGGTCCTCACCGGTACGATCGCGGACCGCAACGGGCCCTGGCTGTCGGAGCGGCTGGGTGAGCTCGGCGTCGAGGTGTCGCACATCACCTGCGTGGGCGATCGCCCGCACGATCTCGAGGCGGTCCTGCGCTTTTTGGAGGCCGAGGGCGTGGACCTGATCGTTACCTCGGGCGGGCTCGGCCCGACCGCGGACGACCTGACGGCGGAGCTCGTCGCGCGCTTCGCGGGCCGCGAGCTCGTGCTCGACGAGCGTCTTGAGCGGCGGATCACGGAGATCGTCCAGAGCTTCTCCCATCATCTCAGGCGCGACCAGGAGGCGATGCGCGCGGGCACGCGCAAGCAGGCGCTCGTGCCCCGCGGGGCGACCCCGCTCGACCCGGTCGGGACCGCGCCCGGGCTCGTCGTGCCGAAGGAGGGCGGGCCGACGGTGCTCGTCCTGCCCGGGCCGCCGCGTGAGCTGCAGGCGATGTGGCCGACGGCGCTCGAGGTGCCGGCGCTGCGGGCCGTGCTCGACCGCGCCGAGCCCTACACCTACCGCGTGCTGCGCCTGTTCGGCGTGCCGGAGTCGGAGATCGCGAAGTCGCTGCGCGAGATCGAGGCGGAGGGCGTCGACCTGGGGCGGCTCGAGATCACCACGTGCCTGCGCCGCGGGGAGCTGGAGGTGGAGATCCGGCACCGTCCGGGCGCCGAGGATGAGCGCGAAGCGCTCATCGAGGGGATCGCCCGGCGCCACGGGCCGCGGCTGTTCTCCCGCGACGGGTCGACGATCGACGAGCAGGTCGCCGGGCTGCTCTCCGGGAAGAAGATCGGGCTCGCGGAGTCGTGCACCGGGGGCGGGCTCGCGGCCCGGCTCACCGACCGGCCCGGATCGTCCGCCTACGTGGCCGGGGGCGTGGTCGCTTACTCAAACGAGGCCAAGACCGAGCTGTTGGGAGTGCCGTCCGAGCTCATCGAGGCGCATGGAGCGGTGTCTCCCGAGGTCGCCGAGGCGATGGCCGATGGCGCGCTCGAGCGCTTCTCCGCGGACGTGGGCGTGGGCATCACCGGCATCGCGGGGCCCGGCGGGGGCACCGAGGAGAAGCCCGTCGGGTACGTCTGCCTGTGCGTGAAGACACGGGACGGCGCGAAGCTCGAACGCGACCCGGTGATCCCCGGGAACCGCGCCGATGTGCGCGAGCGCGCCACGCTGATCGCGATGCACATGCTGCGCCGCGTGCTGCGCGGCGAGACCGAAGGGGAGCCCTGAAACGACGAAGGGCGCCCGCAGGCGCCCTGAAGCTCGTCGCTGAAAGTGGTCCCTAGGAGACGCGGACGTTGATCGCGCGCGGACCCTTGGGGCTCGACTCGGTCTCGTAGGTGACCTGGTCACCCTCCTTGATCGAGTTCGAGGGGTCGACACCGGTCTGGTGGACGAAGAGGTCCCGGTCGCCCTCGTCGGGGGCGATGAACCCGTAGCCCTTCTCGGTGTTGAACCACTTCACTGTTCCGGTAGGCATAAGAGCCCTCCTGTACTGGTCTGCATACGCTGCCGTTTCGCCGGCGACCCGATGAGGGCCGCCCGGCTTCCGGGCCGGGGCTCTTTGCCTCCGTCAGCGGCACAGCTGACGGTAGCAGTTCGGGCGGTTGGCGGCGGGACGGCGGGGTTACTCGGGGCGCGAGGGCCCCGCGGCGGGCCGCGGGGGCTCCGCCACCACTCGTCCCGCGCCCCGCGCGCGGCGGGCTCGCGGCCGCTCGGTCCGCGCTCTCCGCCGAGCGCGAGATTCGCCGCTGGCGCCGGCGTTTCGCACGCTTGGGTGGGGCTGTGGGGCGTGGGGGCCGTTGGGCCCGCGAGTCTGGCGCGGGCCCACCCGGGCGGTCGCCCGTTCGCCGAGCTTGCGATTCCGTGGGTGTCGCCGACGTTCTCGCGCGCTCGGCCGGGGGGTGAGGGCGTGGGTGGTGGCGGGGCCGGTGTGTCTCGCGCGGGCCCGGGACGCGTCGTTTGGCGGTAAGGGGGAGGGAGGTTGGTGGGGGTGCGGGGTCGCCGTGTCTCTCGCGCGCGTTGCGGCGCACGGCGCGTGCGTTCGGTGCGGGCTTCGGGCTCTGCGCGGGCCCGGTCGCGCGACATCGGCCTTTCGTGGGATCAACCGTCGATAGGTCGCAGTCGCGCCCGCGCCCGCCGCGAGGGCGACTTGGTGTGGGATCAACCGTCGAAACGTTGAGGTCGGCGGCGGGGCGCTCCTTAAGTCGCCTGCGCCGCGCCCCACGCCGCCCACACTGCCGGCAAACCGGGGGAGACCACCCAACGCCGCACATCCGCCCCAAATCCGCCCCAAAGCCGCCACACAGCGCGCGCGTTTGGCGCATCCCCGCCGCCTAATCTCGCAGGGGTGGGCCGTGATGCAGAACGTGAACCGCGCGCTCGACTGTTCGTCGCGCTTGACGTGGCTGCGGAGCTGCGCGCGAAGCTGGCGGACTGGGCCGCTGGGGCGCTTGCCGACCCGGCCGTTCGCCTCCTGCCGCGCGAGTCGCTGCACGTGACGCTGTGCTTTCTGGGCTCCGTGCCCGAGCGGCGGATCCCGGAGATCGAGGCGGTGCTGGACGCGCTCGAGCCGCGGGCGGTCCCGCTCGCGCCGGCGCCGCGGCTCGCCGCCAAGCCGCCGTCGCGGCCGCGGTTCTTCGCGCTCGAGCTTTCCTCGCAGCCCGCGACCGCGCTGCAGGCCGAGCTCAGCGCCGCGCTCAGCGAGCGCGGCCTCTACGAGCCGGAGCAGCGCCCGTACTGGCCGCACCTGACCCTCGCCAAGGTCCGCGGGGAGCGCGGCAAGCGGCGTCCGCAACGGGTCGGGATCGAGCCGCCGGAGCTTCCCGAGGGCCTCGTACGTACGTTCGATTCCGTCCGCGTCGCTCTCTACCGTTCGATCCTGCGGCCCACGGGCGCGGAATACATCCCCCTGGCCACCCGCGACTTACCGAGGTGATGAAGAACATGGCAGAAGCAAAGACCGCCAAGGCAGCCGAGAAGGAGGCCAAGGCACGCCAGGCCGCGCTCGACGCGGCCGTGACACAGATCGAGCGGCAGTTCGGCGCGGGCGCGGTGATGCGCCTGGGCGACAACAACGCGCTTGAGGTCGACGCGATCCCGACCGGGGCGCTCTCACTGGACCTGGCGCTCGGCGTGGGTGGCGTCCCGCGCGGCCGGATCATCGAGATCTTCGGCCCGGAGTCCTCGGGTAAGACGACGCTCGTCTACCACGTGATCGCCGAGGCTCAGGCGCGCGGCGGCGTCTGCGCGTTCGTCGACGCGGAGCACGCGATCGACCCCGTGTACGCGAAGCAGATCGGGGTCAACACCGACGAGCTGCTCGTCTCCCAGCCCGACTATGGCGAGCAGGCGCTCGAGATCGTCGACGTACTCGTGCGGTCCGGCGCCGTGGACGTGGTCGCCGTCGACTCGGTCGCTGCGCTCACGCCGCGGGTCGAGCTCGAGGGCCAGATGGGGGAGACTCAGGTCGGTCTCCAGGCGCGGCTCATGTCGCAGGCCCTGCGCAAGCTCGCAGCCAACCTGAACCGCGCGAAGACGGTCTGCCTGTTCACGAACCAGATCCGCGAGAAGATCGGCGTCAGCTTCGGCTCGCCCGAGACGCAGCCGGGCGGCCGGGCGCTCAAGTTCTACGCCTCGCAGCGCCTCGACATCCGCCGGATCGAGACCCTCAAGGAGGGCACCGAGGCCGTCGGCAACCGCTGCCGCGTAAAGGTCGTCAAGAACAAGGTCGCGCCGCCGTTCAAGCAGGCCGAGTTCGACATCGAGTACGGGCGCGGTATCTCGCACGAAGGCTGTCTGCTCGATCTGGCCCTGGAGCACGAGCTGGTCACGAAGTCCGGCTCGTTCTTCTCCTACGGCGAGCTGCGCCTGGGGCAGGGCCGCAACAACACGAAGGCCTACCTCGCCGAGAACCCGCAGCTCGCGGCGGAGATCGAGGCCAAGATCCTCAGCAAGCTCGGCATCGAGCGCGCCCCGCGCCCGATCTCGGTAGTCGAGGGGGGCGGCGAGGACGGCGCTGCCCCAGAGGCGGAGGCGGAGGCCGGCGGCGAGGAAGCGGCGGCCGAGCCCGAGCGCAAGGCGGCCTAGCCGCGCCGTAGACCGTGGACGGCGAGCGCCCGCGCGGTGACGACGGCGCGCGGGCGTTCGAGTTCGCCGTCCGGGCGCTCGCCCGCAAGGAGCGCACGCTGGCCGAGATGCGCGCCCTGCTTGAGGGGCGTGGGTTCGAGCCCGAGCACGTCGAGGGAACGATTGCGCGCCTCGTCGAGATCGGCGAGCTGGACGACGAGCGCTTCGCCGAGCGCTTCGCGGAGGACAAGCGCGAGCTTCGCGGTTGGGGGCCGGAGCGCATCCGCGCCGCGCTCGCCGAGCGCGGCGTCCCGGAGGACGCAATCGAGCGCGCCGTCGCGGGTCAGGGCCACGCGGAGCAGACCGAGCGCGCCGCGCGGCTCTTGCGCGAGCGCGGCCAGCCGCTCACCGACGACCGCGCGCGCTCGCGCGCGCTGGAATTCCTCGCGCGCCGCGGCTACGACTACGAGGTCGCGTACGCCGCGATCCGGCTCGCAGAGCGGCGGGCGGCGTGAAGGCCACGTTGCGCGGGCCGGATTCCTTGCCAGGCGAAGGACCTATCCGTACGATGTGGATGGCGGCCGGCGCGTCGCGACGTGAGTGACCCATCTGGCGAAGAAACCGGCATGAGCTTGAACCGTCAAGAGTTTCTCGATCGCACCGCACCGGTGCGGAGGTGCGCCGTCTAGAGGGGCGGCGGACCAAGACGGCCCCACCGTTCTCGGGGCGAATCGCCACAACAGGCATCCGCGTACGCGCAGCGCCGGCCCGCAGGCCGCGCGGTCCCTGCGCGGCACTCGAATGAAACCGAAAGCATGCGGATGAAACTGAGGAGAGAGAACGATGGGAACACGCGCGTTGCTGTTTCCGTGGCGGCGCCGCGAGCCGGCCGCACGGAACGCCGCGCCCAGCTCGCACGCCAGCGATGCGGCGCTCGCCGCGGAGCTACAGGCGCGTCGCGAGGAGATCGCCCGGATGGAGGAGCGCGCGCTGCGCCAGGCCGAGTCGCTCAAGATCCGCGAGGCCGAGCTCGAGCGCCGCGCCCAGGCGCTGGACGATCGCGAGCGCAACCTGATCGGCCAGCAGGATGAGCTGAAGCGCGCCAAACGCATCCAGCGTCGCGAGCTCGAGCGGATCTCGGGGCTCAGCGCCGCGCAGGCCAAGCAGATGCTGCTCGCGGAGGTCGAGCAGGAGGCCCGGCACCAGGCGGCGCTCAAGATCCGGCAGATCGAGGAGGAGGCACGCCGGGAGGGCGAGCGCCGGGCGCGGAACATCCTCGCCGTGGCGACCCAGCGGCTCGCCGCCAAGCACGCGAGCGAGACCACCACGCGCCTCGTCGAGCTGCCGTCCGACGAGATGAAGGGGCGGATCATCGGCCGCGACGGCCGCAACATCCGCACCCTGGAGGCGCTCACGGGCGTGGACATCATCATCGACGAGACCCCGTCAGCGGTCGTGCTCTCCAGCTTCGACGGGGTGCGCCGCGAGATCGCGCGGATGACGATCGAGCGGCTGATCGCCGACGGCCGCATCCACCCGGCGCTGATCGAGGAGACCTACGAGCAGGCCAAGCGCGACCTCGACAAGCGCATCGTCGACGAGGGCGAGCGCGCCGCGCTCGAGGCGCACGTCCACGGCCTCGACCCGGAGCTCATCAAGCTCCTCGGGCAGCTCCGCTTCCGCACCAGCTACGGGCAGAACGTGCTCGACCACCTGATCGAGTGCGCGAAGCTCGCGAGCGTGCTCGCGGAGGAGCTGGGCGCGTCAGCCGAGACCGCGCGCCGCGCCGCCTTCCTGCACGACATCGGCAAGGCGGTCACGCATGAGGTCGAGGGCCCGCACGCGCTTATCGGGGCGCGGATCGCGCGCCGGCACGGCGAGTCGGAGGCGGTCGCGCACGCGATGGAAGCCCACCACAACGACGTGGAGCCGAAGACCGTCGAGGCCGTGATCGTGCAGGCTGCGGATGCCGTCTCGGGCGCGCGCCCGGGCGCGCGCGGCGACTCCCTCGAGCAGTACGTGGGGCGCATGCGCGACCTCGAGGAGATCGCCTCGCGCCACCACGGCGTCGAGCGGGTGTACGCGATGCGCGCGGGCCGCGAGATCCGCGTGGTCGTGGACCCCGGGATCGTCGACGACGACACCGCGACGGTGATCTCCCAGGAGATCGCGGCCGCGATCGAAAAGGAGACCGAGCAACCGGGACGCATCAAGATCACGGTGATCCGCGAGAGCCGCGCGGTGTCCTACGCCGGCTGACCGCGAGCGCCCCGCCTCCGCGCCGTCTCCCGATAGGATCCGGCCCCGCATGTCGGACCTGTTCTACGTGATCGGAATCGTCCTCGTTGTCCTGGCCCTCGTGGTCACCGCCGTGGGCCTGCGGATGCACGACTTCCCCCGCTCGCGGGGCGTCGTCCTGGGCGGCCTGACGGCCTTTGCCCTGCTGGTGGCGCTGACCTGCACCTACGCGGTCGTCCTCGCCCGCGAGGAGAAGGAACACCGCGAGGAGGAGTGGGCCGAGTGGCGCGAGGAGCACGCCGAGGAGCAGGAGGGCACCGAGGCCGCGGCCGATCCGGAGTCCGAGGCGACCGCCGAGGAGGGCGGTGCCCAAGGCGAGAACCTCGAAACCGAGGGCGGCGATCAGGCCGGCGGCGAGGGCGAGACGATCGAGCTCACCTCGCCCGAGGACGGCTCGCTCGTCTTCGATCCCGAGGCGCTTGAGGCGGCCGCCGGTTCGGTGACGATCGACTACACGAACCCCTCCGACGTGCCCCACAACGTCGCGCTCGAGGTCGAGGGCGAGACCGTAGCCGAGGGCGACGTCGTCACCGGCGGCGACGTCAGCTCGGTCAGCTACGAGCTGGAGCCCGGCACGTACGTCTTCTACTGCTCCGTGCCCGGCCATCGGGAGGCCGGCATGGAGGGCGAGCTGCGGGTTAGGTAGCTGCCGGCTACCGGCTTTCGGTCGCCGGTCACCAGTGGCCCTGGCCTCCCCGGCCAGGCTTCGACGTGTGCCGTTGCGCGCGCCCGGCTGAAACGGCGTTCGTACGGCTTGTAACAAACTGTTACAAGGCGGAGATTTCGGGCATACTGGGGTCATGGCCTGGAACGTCGTGATCGCGGGTGGCGGGTTCGCCGGCATGTCGGCGGCGCGGGAGCTCGAGCGCCTCATGCCGCGCCAGTCGACGCGGCTCATGCTCATCAACGACGTCAACTTCCTGCTGTACACGCCGTTCTTGCCCGAGGCGGCGGCGGGCATGCTCGAGCCGCGTCACGTGGTCACCCCGTTGCGCGACGTGCTGCGGCGCACGTATCTGCGGATCGGCGCGATCTGCGGGCACGACCCCGAAAACCGCACGGTCACGATGCACTCGCACCTCGGCGAGAGCGAGGAGATTCCGTACGACCAGTTCCTGGTCGCCGTCGGGTCGGTATCGCGCAGCCTGCCGGTGCCGGGCCTCGACAAGCACGCGATCGGCTTCAAGAGCCTGGCCGACGCGATCTGGCTTCGCAATCACGTCGTCGAGACGCTCGAGCGGGCGAACGCGACCGACGACCCGAAGCGACGCGACGAGCTGCTCACCTACGTGTTCGTCGGCGGCGGTTACTCGGGCCTCGAGGCGCTCGCCGAGCTGCAGGACTTCGCCGCCGACGCGATCGACCGCTACCCGCGCGCCCGCCTGCACGGGATGCGCTGGATCCTTGTCGAGGCCATGGGCCGGGTCCTGCCCGAGGTGGACGAGGGGCTCGCCGAGTACGCGCTCCAGCAGCTGCGCGGGCGCGGCATCGACATCCGGCTCGAGACTCGCGTCGAGGAGGCGCACGCCGACTCGGTCGTGCTCTCTACCGGCGAGCGGATCCCCACGCGCACGCTGGTGTGGACCGCCGGCGTGAAGGCGCACCCGAGCCTTGCGCACCTCAACCTGCCGCTGGACGACCGCGGCCGCGTGAAGGTCGACGAGTACATGCGCGTCGAGGGCATGAGGGGCGTGTGGGCCGCGGGCGACTGCGCCGCAGTGCCCGACCCCCGCTACGACGACGGACGGCCCTGCCCGCCGACCGCCCAGCACGCCGTGCGCCAGGGGCCGCTGGTCGCGCGCAACATGGCCGCGGAGCTCGGGATCGGCGACGGGCCGCGCCCGTTCACCTACGAGGCCAAGGCCGCGTTTGTGAACCTCGGCCGCTACAAGGCGGTCGGCCAGCTCGCCCAGCAGCGGTTCAAGGGCTTCCCCGCCTGGTGGATGGCGCGCACGTACCACATCGCGCAGGTGCCGGGCGTCGCGCGCAAGGTCAGGGCGATCGCGGACTGGACGGTCGGGCTGCCGTTCAGCCGGGACGTCGCCGAGGTCGGCTCGATCGGCCGCCCGCGCCCCCTCAGGGACGAGATCTACGAAAAGGGCGGCACGCACCGCCCGGTCGATTGACCCGCAGCCCCGGACCCGGGCGCCAGCGCCCGCCCAGGGGCGCATAATGGGTTGAGGTGTCGGCCGTCATCATCTTCACGACCTTCGGGCTGGCCACGGCGCTGATCGGCAAGGCCAAGGGCAGCTCCTTCTTCATCTGGTTTTTGGTCGGGGCGGTGCTGCCGCTGCTCGGCCTGATCGCGGTCGTCCTCTACCGCGTCGAGAAGGACGAGCCCGAGCGGCGCTGCCCGCGCTGCGGCCACGTGCACAAGCTCTACGTGCAGGTCTGCCGCTATTGCGGAGAGGACATGTACTTGCCCGATCCGGCTGAGGTGCGGCATCCGGGCGTCAGGTAGCCGCCCTTCACCCGTCGCGAGGCCGCCAGTGGGTGAGAGTCGTGAGGGCTCCGGCAGCGTGAGTGCGCGGCTGGTCGGGTTGTTCGCGGTCGCGCTGCTGGCGCTGACCGGGTGCGGTGGCGAGCAGCCCGAGGTGCCGGCTCCGGCCGCCGTGGAGAGCTCCGACCCGTCGGATGCGAAGCCGCGGCGAAAGCGGGCAGAACCGCTCGAGCCGGTGCGCTGTCCGCCCGAGCTGAGCAACTGCGCCGAGGCGAGCGGGCGGGTCGTCTACGTCGAGCGGGTCGATCCCGACGGCGACGGCGACGCGCACTTCGTCCTCGCCAGCAAGGACAGCATCACCGGCCCCGGCATCTCCGTGATCGACGTCAGGAAGGATCTCCGGCCAAGGCCCTTGCCCAGCATCGGCGACCAGATCGCCGCTGCCGGCCCGGTCTACCGCGGCTCGTACGGCCAGCGGCAAATCGAAGCCATCGCGATCAACGTCCGCCGCAACTAACGGATGCGCGCGGACACCTACTTTCAGCCCACGTTGCCGCTTTCCGGCAACCACGGCTGAAAGCGCGACCGGGTCCCCCGTCCGTTCAGCCCTGACTGCCGTTTTCCGGCAACGAGGGCTGAACGCTGCGACTCCAATCCGCGGTGCGCCGCGCCTCGGCCGCGCCGCGAGGCCTACCGCAGCCAGGTCCGCACGATCGCATTCGCGAACCCGGCCCCATACCGCAGCACCGCCGGCTTCTTCGAATGCCCATGCAGCCGCGCCACCACGGTGACCGGCACCTCCTTCGCCGGGATTCCCCGCTTGATCGCCTCGATCATGAACTCGGAGGTGTGGAACTGCTCCTGCCGCAGCACGAGCTGGGGGAGGACCGAGGCGCGGACCGCGCGATACCCGTTCGAGCAGTCGGTGACCTTGGTGCGGGTGATGAAGGAGACGAGCCGGTTGAAGAAGATGATCCCGAGCTCCCGCGCGAACGCGTTCGGCTCGGCCTCGCCGAGCACCCGCGAGCCGTGCGCGACGTCGACCTCGCCGCTGAGGACCGGCTCGACGAGGCGATGCATCTCGGACGGCAGGTGCTGGCCGTCGGCGTCCAGCGTGACGACGATGTTGGCCCCGGACTCCGACAGCAGCCGGTAGCCGGTGCGGAGCGCTGCGCCCCCGCCGCGGTTGATCACGTGCCGGGCGACAACGGCGCCGGCGGCCTCCGCGACGTCACCGGTCCCGTCGCGCGACCCGTCGTCGACGACGAGCACGGCGATCGGCTGACCGCATACCTCGTCGGGGATCCGCTCGAGCACCGTGCCGATGTTCTCCGCCTCGTTGTAGGCGGGGATCAGCACCGCGACCTTGCCGCGGAAGCGCTCGGGGTGCCCGTCGCGGCGGAACCGCTCCCAGGCGAGGCCCTCGAGCACCTCGGAGAGTTCGCGCTGCATCCGCGCGCCTTGGTGCAGCGCCCGGACCACGAGGATGAAGAGCAGCAGGATCGCGAAGACCGCGACGCCCACGATGCGGGTGCCGTTCTCGCGGCGGAACGAGAACGCCCGCAGCAGCGCGTCGAGGAGCTCCGTGCCGGAGACGAGCGCGAGGCCGAGCGCGACCAAAAGCAGGATGAGCACGTCGCCGTTGCGCAGCGAATGCCGGCGCCAGATCGCGAAGCCGGCGACGAGCACGGCGAGCACGAGCCCCACGGTTCGCAGGGCCGTGAGCTGCTCGGGAAACAGGTCGGCGACGGGCAGGGATGGGAACACGGCGGGGGGCAGGATAGACCGGGGGGCCGGGGCTGCGGCCCAAACGAGGCTGCCGAGGGAGTCCCGCAACCCGCTTTGCGAAGCCATCTGGCCGCGTAAGGCCTCGAATTGGGCGTTCGCCCGATGTGCGGGGGCGCCCCTTACGCCTACGGTCGATCATGAGCGAAAGGAAGGCCCTATGGACCCCCGATTCCTGATGACGATCCACGACCAGCGCGTGCACGAGCTACGCAGAGCCTCCCGGCGGGCGCAGCTGGCCGGCCGCGCTCGCGCGATGCGGGCGGCTGAGCGCAAGCGCACGCGGGCGCGCCTGTGGACCCGGCGCGCGCGGCCCGCTTAACCCCACATGTCGCGCACCTTCGAGGCGGGAGCCTGGGGGGATCTGCAATCCCCCGAGGTCCCGGCTCGGGGGGATAATGGGGGAGTGGCCCGGCGGGTCTCCAGTCCCCACCTGAGCGGTCGAGCCGGGGAGCTCGCGCTGCTCTCCTCGGCGCTTGAGCGCGCGACCGCGGGAGAGCCCGGGCTCATCATCGTCGGCGGCGAGGCCGGGATCGGCAAGACGCGCCTGCTCGCCGAGTTCGCCGCCCGCGCGCGCGACGGCGGCGCCGCGGTCCTCGTCGGCGAGTGCGTCGAGTTCACCGAGGTCGAGCTCCCATTCGCGCCGCTGCTCGGCGCGCTGCGCCCCGTACTGAGCGAGCGCGACGACCTCGCGGACCTTCTCGGCGAGCGCCGACACCACCTGGCGCCGCTCTTCCCCGAGCTCGGCGCGAGCGCCGCCACCGACGATGGGGCCGACTCGGCGCTGCACGAGCAGCTCGCCCGCGCCCGCTTCTTCGAGGCGGTGCTCCTGCTTTTGCAGCGGATGGGCGAGGAGGCGCCGGTCGTGTTCGCAGTCGAGGACCTGCACTGGTCCGACCAGGCGACGCGTGACCTGCTGGCCTTCCTCGGGCGCAACCTGGCCGGCCGCGTGCTCTTGGTCGGCACCTACCGGACCGACGAACTGCACCGCCGCCACCCGCTGCTCGGCTTCCTCGCCGAGGCGCGGCGGCGCGGGGTGGAGGTGCTCGAGCTTCAGCCGCTCACCCGGGACGAGCTCGCCGCGATGCTCGCCGGGATCACGGGCTCGGAGCTGCCGCCGGATGTGGTCGACCGGGTCTTCCGGCGCAGCGACGGCAACCCGTTCTTCGCCGAGGAGCTGGTCGCGGCCGCCCGGGACGGCGACGAGCTCCCCGCCAGCCTCCGGGAGACCCTCCTGGTCCGGCTCGCGCGCCTCAGCCCCTCCGCGCGGCGCCTGCTCGACTACGCCGCCGTGGCCCGTCGGTCGGTGACGCCGGAGCTTTTGACGCGGCTGAGCGGGCTGGGCGCGCAGGAGCTTGGCGAGGCCCTGCGGGAGGCGGTGGGCCGGCAGGTGCTCGTCGAGCGCAACGGCGGCTTCGAGTTCCGCCACGCGCTCGTGCGGGAGGCGACCTACGAGGAGCTTTTGCCTCACCAGCGCACGCTGATGCACGCCGAGCTCGCGGAGGCGCTCGCCGAGAACCCCCACGAGCGGGCGAGCGCGGAGCTCGCCTACCACTGGCGCGAGGCGCGCGACCTGCCGCGAGCGCTCAACGCCTCCTACGAGGCCGGCCGCGCGGCGGAGCGCTCGCTTGCGCCCGCGGCCGCGCTCGCCCACTTCGAGCAGGCGCTCGAGCTCTGGGATCGCGTCGCCCCCGAGGAGCGGCCCGCCGACGTCGATCGGGTCGACCTGGCGGCCCGCGCCGCGCAGAGCGCGTACTTGGCGAGCGACTCGACCCGCGCCGTCGCGCTCGCTCGCGACGCGCTCGCGGGCCTTGAGCCGGGCGACCCGCGCGACGCGCCTGTCCGCGAGCGGCTCGGCCGCTACCTGTGGACCTCGGGCGCGGCCGACGAAGCCGAGCGGACCTACCGCGCCGCCGTCGAGGCGCTGCCGCAGTCGCCGCCCACGGCCGAGCTCGCGCAGGCGCTCGCCTCGCTGGGCCAGATCCTGATGCTGCGCGGGCACCTGCGCGAATCGCGCGATTACTGCGAGCGCGCGATCGAGGTCGCTCGCGCCGCCGGCGCCCGTGCCGAGGAGGGGCACGCCGCCAACACGCTCGGCAGCTGCCTGGTCGGGATCGGCGATCGCGAGCGCGGCCTAAAGCTCCTGGGCGAGGCGCTTGAGATCGCGAAAGAGCTGGGGCGGGTGGACGACATCTGCCGCGCCTACGTGAACTACTCCGACGCGGTCGACCAGGACGGGCGCACCCGCGAGGCGGCCGAACTCGCGATCGAGTGGTCGCGCGCCTCGTACGACCTCGGCGCACGGAACTACGGCGACTTCCTCGCCGGCGAGGCGTCGAGCCGCCTGTTGCGCCTCGGGCGGGTCGACGAGGCGATCAAGCTCGCAGAGCTCGACGGCCGCGAGCCCGACGGCATGTCGGCGGTCATCGTCCACAACGCGCGGGCGGAGGCGCTGCTCGTCGCCGGGCGGGTGGACGAGGCCGAGGAGGCGCTGATCGCGACCGAGCGGGCCCTCGGCGGCCTCACCGACACGATGTGGTTCGGGATGGTCGCGGCCGCGCGGGTCCAGCTTCACCTCGCCCGGGGCGAGGCCGAGCGCGCCGCCGAGGCCGCGCTGCACTCGCTGCGGACGATCGACGAGGAGAGCGAGTACCCGTACTTCACCGCGCTCGTGCACCTGCGCGGCGTGCGCGCCCTGGTCGAGGCAGCGCTGGCGGCGCGGGCTGCCGGCGACGCCGACCGCGCGGCGATGCGCGCGGGGCAGGCGCGCGAGGCCGCGGCCGCGTTCGCCCGCCGGGCGCGTCGTTTCGAGGCGCCGGGCTCACCGCCGCCGGAGACTTTGGCCTGCGAGACCCACGTCCGCGCCGAGATCTCCCGCCTCGGCGATCCCGACCCCGGGCCCTGGGAAACGGCCGCCGCCACCTGGGAGCGGCTCGATCGCCCGGTCTTCGCCGCCTATAGCCAGATGCGCGGCGCCGAGGCGTTCGTCCTCGCGCGCGAGCGCGAGCGCGCCGCCGAGCTGCTCGGCAGCGCGGCGCGCACCGCGCGCGAGCACGGCGCGGCCTGGCTGGCGGGGACGATCGACAAGCTGGCGCGCCGCGCGCGCCTGGGTGAGCCCGCCGGGGCGCCCGCGGCCGACGGCGACAGCGATCCCGCCGCAGCGCTCGGCCTGACGGCCCGTGAGCGCGAGGTCCTCGCGCTACTCGCCGAGGGGCTCACGAACCGCGAGATCGGCGAGCGGCTCTTCATCACCGGGAAGACCGTGAGCGTGCACGTCTCGCGCATCCTCAGCAAGCTCGACGTCCGCAGCCGCGTCGAAGCGGCAACCGCCGCGCACCGGCTCGGGATCAGCGCCGAGGGGCTGTCGGAGCCGTCGGCACGCCGATAGTGACCCACGCATGGGGTACCCTCGCGGACATGCGCATCCTGATCCTGGGTGGCGACGGATACCTGGGGTGGCCGACCGCGATGCGGTTCTCCGCGCGTGGCCACGAGGTCTCGATCGTCGACAACTTCTCCCGCCGCCGCTGGCATCTCGAGCACTCGACTGACTCGCTTACCCCGATCCGCTCCCTGCAGGAGCGCATCGACGCTTGGCGCGAGATCTCCGGCAACGAGATCAAGGCCTACATCGGCTCGATCGAGGACGGAGAGTTCCTCGACTCCGTGATCGCGGAGGTCCTGCCCGAGGCGGTCGTGCACTACGGCGAGCAGCCGTCCGCGCCGTACTCGATGAAGTCTCGCAAGACCGCGGTCGAGACCCAGTACACCAACGTGATCGGGACGCTCAACCTGCTGTTCGCGATGCGCGATCACGTGCCGGACTGCCACCTGGTGAAGCTGGGCACGATGGGCGAGTACGGGACGCCCAACATCGACATCGAGGAGGGTTTCATCGAGATCGAGCACAAGGGGCGCAAGGACACGCTCCCGTTCCCGAAGGTCCCGGGCTCGCTCTACCACCTCTCCAAGGTCCACGACTCGCACAACATCCACTTCGCCTGCCGTACCTGGGGGCTGCGCGCCACCGACCTCAACCAGGGCGTCGTCTACGGCATCGAGACCGAGGAGACCGCCCGGGACGAGCGGCTGATCACCCGTTTCGACTACGACCAGTACTTCGGCACGGTCCTCAACCGCTTCTGCGTGCAGGCCGTGATCGGCCATCCTCTGACCGTGTACGGCGAGGGTGGCCAGACGCGCGGCTTCCTCAACATTCGCGACACGCTCCAGTGCGTGGAGCTCGCGGTCAACAACCCGGCGGACCTCGGCGAGTTCCGCGTCTTCAACCAGTTCACCGAGCAGTTCTCGGTGCGCGAGCTCGCTGAGCTGGTCCAGCGCGCCGGCACCGAGCTCGGCTACGACGTCGAGGTTCGCAACTTCCCGAATCCGCGCGTCGAGGCCGAGAGCCACTACTACAACGCCGCGAACACCAAGCTCCGCGATCTGGGCCTGAAGCCCCATTATCTGGGCGAGGAGCTCCTGCGCTCGATCCTGAAGACGATCGAGCGCTACAAGGACCGGGTCATCGAGCGCGCCATCCTGCCCACCACGAAATGGAATCCGGGCGAGTTGGTCGCTGAGATGCCGGCCGCCTCGGAGGGTTAATCCCCTCCAAAAACCACTGCTACCATCGCCCTATGCGTGCGGCTGATGCGGTTTTCGAGGCCCTGAAGGCGGAGGGAGTCAACCACGTCTTCGGAATCCCGGGCGGAGCAAACCTGCCTGTGTACGACGCGCTCCACGACGCGGAGCTCGATCACATCCAGGTCCGCCACGAGCAGGGCGCCGGGCACGCGGCCGAGGGTTACGCGAAGGCCACCGGCAAGGTGGGCGTCGCGTTCGCGACCTCGGGCCCGGGCGCCACAAACCTCGTAACCCCGATCGCCGACGCGATGATGGACTCGGTGCCGACGGTGTTCATCACCGGGCAGGTGCGCACCGACCTGATCGGTACGGACGGTTTCCAGGAGGCCGACGTCACCGGCATCACGATGCCGATCGTCAAGCACTCGTTCCTGGTCACCGACCCGCGCCAGATTCCCGAGTACATCCACGCCGCCTTCCACATCGCCTCGACGGGGCGGCCCGGGCCGGTGCTCGTCGACATCCCGCAGGACCTGGTCCGCGCGGACGTCGACTACGAGCCGCCGACGGGCACGCCGGATCTGCCGGGCTACAAGCCGCCGCTCGAGGGCAACATCAAGCAGATCCGCCTGGCGGCGAAGGCGCTCGCCAACGCGCGCCGGCCGGTGATCTACGGCGGCGGGGGCATCATCCACGCGAACGCCTCCGAGGAGTTCCGCGAGTTCTGCACGGCGGACAACTTCCCCGTCACGCTCACGCTGATGGGGCTGGGCGCGTTCCCGGCGCCGCACGAGCAGTGGCTCGGCATGCTGGGCATGCACGGCACGCGCGCCGCCAACTACGCGATGGATGAGGCCGATCTGATCGTGGCCGTCGGCGCCCGCTTCGACGACCGGATCACGGGCAAGCTCTCGGAGTTCGCGCCGCGCGCCAAGTTCGTGCACATCGACGTCGATCCGGCCGAGATCGGCAAGAACGTGCCGGCGCACATCCCGATCGTGGGCGACGCCAAGGACGTGCTCGCGAAGCTCAACCGCGAGTACCGCGCGCTCAAGGCCGACTCCAGCCGCCTCGACGACTGGTGGAAGCGCATCCGGGAGTGGCAGACGACCTACCCGCTGCGCTACGAGGACACCGACGACTCGGAGATCAAGCCCCAGTTCATGATCGAGGCGATGTACGAGGCGACGGGCGGCGACGCGATCATCGCCTCGGACGTCGGCCAGCATCAGATGTGGGCCGCGCAGTACTACCACTTCTCCAAGCCGCGGCGGTGGCTCAACTCCGGCGGCCTCGGCACGATGGGATTCGGCCTGCCGGCCGCGATCGGCGCCAAGGTCGGGCGGCCCGACGAGACGGTGGTCGCGCTCTGCGGCGACGGCAGCCTGATCATGACCGCGCAGGAGATGGCGACCGCTGCCCATCACAACATCCCGGTGAAGGTCTTCCTGATGAACAACGGCCACTTCGGCATGGTCCGCCAGTGGCAGGAGCTGTTCTGGGACGGCCGCTACACCGCGGTGGAGATGGGGCCGAGCCCGAACTGGCCCAAGCTCGCCGAGGCCTTCGGCTGGCAGGGCATGCAGTGCACCGACAAGACGGAGCTGCGCGAGGCGATGGCCGCGACGCTCGAGGCCGACGGCCCGGCGCTGCTGGACGTGCACGTCACCAAGGACGAGAACTGCTTCCCGATGATCCCCGCCGGGAACGCCGCGCGGGACATGGTGGGGTGAGCGCGATGGGCGAGCCGGGCACTTCCGAAGTCGTCAAGCTCGAGGACCTCGAGGCGAGCCGCACCCTCACGGGTCGCAAGCACATCCTCAGCCTCATGGTCGAGAACAAGCCGGGCGTGCTCGCCCGCATCGCGGGCTTGTTCAGCCGGCGCGGCTTCAACATCGACACGCTCGCGGTGGGCCCCACCGAGGACCCGCACATCTCGCGGATCACGCTGACGCTCGACGGGGCGGTGCACCCGATCGACCAGGTGACCAAGCAGCTTCACAAGCTGGTCAACGTGATCAAGATCCGCGACATGGAGCCCGACCAGACGGTCGCCCGGGAGATGGCGCTCTTCCGGGTGAACGCCGCGGTCGAGAACCGCCAGGAGATCATGCAGTTCGCCGAGATCTTCGACGCGAAGATCGTCGACGTCTCGCGCCGCAGCCTGACCATCGAGGTGACGGGCACCGCGGACAAGATCGACCAGTTCGAGAACATGATCCGCCCGCACGGCCTGATCGAGATGGCGCGGACGGGCGAGGTCGCAATCTCGAAGGCGCGGTCCGACAGCTAGGCGCCGAGATCCGGCAATAGCCTTAGCGGGGCGTGCCCCCCTCGGAATTCGTCGCTGCCTCCGCGGTCGCCGACGCGCTCGGCGAGCTTGCCCGTGCCGCGCAGCGCCGCGGCCGCCCGGCGCTGCTCAGCGCGACCCGCGAGGTGGAGCTGGACGACCCCGTCGCCTGGGCGTTCGCGACGCGGCTCGCGACCGACCGCTGGTTCGCGTGGGAGGAGCCCGACGCGGGGTTCGCGCTCGCGGGCGTCGGCACCGTGGCCGAGGTGATCGCGCGGGGCACGGGGCGCTTCGCCGACGTCGCCGCGAGCTGCGCGCGCCTCGGGGCGGGGCGGCTCGCCGACGAGCCCATGGGCCTGCCCGCCGGTGCCGGGCTGGTCTGGGTGGGCGGATTTGCGTTCGACCCCGACGGGTGTACCGCACCGCACTTCGCCTCGCTGCCGCCGGCGCTGATGGTGGTGCCCGAAGTCGCGGTCGCCAGGGTCGACGGGACGACGTACGTCACGGCCGCGGCCGAGTACCGGCCGGGCGACGACCCCGACGGGCTCGCCGAACGCGCCCGCGCGCGCCTCGCGGGCCTGCGCGCGAGTGCCCTGCCGATGCTCGATCCCGACCCAGTCGGCCCGGTGCGAGTCAAGAGCGCCGCCGACCCGAGCGCGTACGAGGAGGCCGTCGCGCGGGCCGTGGAGCGCATCAAGGCGGGGGAGTTCCGCAAGGTGGTGCTGGCGCGGGAGGTGCGGGCCGAGGCACCGCGCGCGCACGACCCGGCGGCGCTCTTCGGTGCCCTGCGCGACCTCTTTCCCTCCTGCTTCTGCTTCTGCGTGGGTACCCCGGAGGCGGCATTCATCGGCGCGAGCCCGGAGCTTTTGGTGCGGCGCCGGGGCGCGGGCGCCCAGACCGTGGCCCTCGCCGGCTCGACCCGGCGCAGCGCCGACCCCGCCGTCGACAGCCACCTGGGCGAGCAGCTGCGCCGCTCGGCGAAGAACGCCGAGGAACACGAGATCGTCGCGCAGCGCATCGAGCGCGCCCTGCGCCCGCTGGCGGTTTGGGTTGCGCGCGCGCGTGCGCCCGAGCTGATCCGCGTGGCCAACATCCAGCACCTCGCGACACCCATCCACGCGCAGCTGGCCGACGCCCGTTCCGCGGTGGAGCTCGCCGGCGTCCTGCATCCCACGCCCGCCGTCGGCGGGGAGCCGAACGACCGCGCGGTCCCGGCGATCGCCGCGCTCGAGGGCTTCGACCGCGGCTGGTACGCGGGGCCGGTGGGGTGGATGGACGCTGCCGAGGACGGCGAGTTCTGCGTTGCCCTGCGCTCGGCGCTCCTGCGCGACCGTACCGCCCACCTCTTCGCCGGCGCGGGCATCGTCGCCGACAGCGACCCCGCCTCCGAGCTCGCGGAGACCGAGCTCAAGCTGGGCGCGCTGTTGCCGCTGCTTAAGCAATGACTTGACGCGCTCCGCGGCTCCCCATACGGTGGGTCGAGCAGATGGGAGCGCTGGGGGCCGTGTGGCACGCTTGTCTGGCAGGGATCGCCTGCGCGGCGGTGGTGGGCGGCACCGCGCACGGCGCCGTGCGCTACGCCCAGCCGGGCGCGATGGGACCGGAGCCCTGCACGCGCGACGAGCCGTGCGGCATCGGCGCCGCCGTCAACGGCCACGCGGACGGAGACGTGCGTGAGGGCGACGTCATCCGCCTGCTCGGGGGCGAGTACATCCTGCCGTCCGGGCTGTCCGTGGGCGAGGCGGTAACCATCCGCGCCGAGAATCCCGATGATCCTCCCGTCCTGGTCACCGGCGGGATCGTGCGCCAGATCGCTGCGGGATCCTTCAGGCTCGTCGACCTTGAGATCGAGCACAACGGCAGCGGCAGCGCGCTCGTCCTCGTGAACGGGGACGTCGCGGAGCGTGTCAGCGTGAAGTCGAACGGCGAGGCAGCCTGCGAGATGAACCACGACTCGTTCCTGCGCAACTCGCTCTGCGTCCAGCTCGCGGACGGGGCTGCACTCGACGTCTTCTCCGGCAGCGCGAGCACCTTCCCGCGGGCCGTCAACGTGACCGCGGTTGCGCCCTACAGCGACTTCGGCACCGGAATCCGCGCCGTGCAGGAAGGCATGAACCAGCAGCTGCGCTTCGAGGCCGTGAACACGATCGCCCAGGGAGCCGAGGACGTGTTCGTCAGCGCGCCGGGCGGCGGTAGCGCGACGGCGCGCGTGACCCTTCGGAACTCCAACTACAGCACGACACAGATCGGTTCCGGGGGTCAGATCATCGACGGAGGGGGCAATCAGGCCGCCGAGCCGGTCTTCGCGGCAGCCTTCCCGGCGCCGGGCGACTTCCGGACGCTGAAGGGCTCGCCGACCCGCGACGCCGGGACCACGTCGGAGCCGGTGGGGACGCTCGATCTGGGCCGAGTCGCCCGCGTCCAGGGCAAGGGCGTGGACATCGGCGCCTACGAGTTCGACGTGCCGCCGCAGACCCGGATCACGCGCAAGCCCAAGCGCGTGCTGCGGGTACCGGGTCGCAAGGGACTCGCCCGCTTCCGCTTCACCTCATCGGAGGGGATGTCCGAGTTTGAGTGCCGGCTGCGGGGCGGCAAGCGCAGCCAGCGACGCTGGCGCGCGTGCGAGTCGCCGCGCACCTACAGCGTCCGCGCGCGCAAGCGCAAGTACGTCTTCCAGGTGCGAGCCATCGACGGCGCCGGCAACCGCGACGGGACGCCCGCGAGGGCGCGGTTCAGGGTCCGCTCACGCTGAGGGCGCGTTGAGACCAAGGCCCGCGAGCGCCGCATGCGCCCGCTCGAAGATCCGGGCGCGGAGCTGCGGCGCCGAGGCGCGCTCCACCCGCGCCTCGGCGATCACGTGCGCGGCCGGCAGCGCCACGAGATCCTCGGCGCGCTCGAGACGCGCGTACCCGAGCCCGTGGAGCGCGGCGAGCCGTTCGAGGTCGAGTCCCAGTGGCGTGCCGAAGATCGCTTCGAACTCGGCGCGCGGGACCTGGCCCGCCTGCGGGAGGAGTTCGAAGATCCCGCCCCCGTCGTTGTGGAGGCAGACGATGCGCACGGGCGCATCGCAGTCGCGCAGGGCGGCGAGCCCGTTCGAGTCGTGGTGGAGAGCCAGATCGCCGGTTATCAGCCAGGTCGGGCGGGCGCTCGCGGCGGCCGCGCCGGCGGCCGAGGACACCGTGCCGTCGATCCCGTTGGCGCCGCGGTTGGCGAGGAAGCGCACGTCCGCGGGCCCGGACGGCAGGAAGGACTCCTGGTCGCGGATCGGCATCGACGAGGCGGTGTAGACCAGCTCGCCGTCCCGCAGCGCCCCGGCTAGCGCGGCGAGCACCGCGGGCTCGCTGAGGCCGGGCTCCGAGGCGATGCCCTCGCCAAGCGCGGCGGCCACTGCCTCGTTCGCGCCGAGCCACCTCCGCGTCCATTCGCTCGGGCGCGGCGAGAGGCGGTCGGCGAGCCTGGCCGCGAGGTCGGAGGCGTCGCCGCGAACGACGAGCTCCGCCGTGCGCGTGGGTTCCTTCCAGGAGCCCACGGGGTCGACCTGGATCTGCGCCGCGCCGGGCAGGTCCGCAAGCCACATGCGCAGGGCCTTCGACGTAGGGAGCTCGCCGAAGCGCAGAACGAGCTCGGGCGCGAGCTCCGCCGGGCGGGAGCGCGCGATCGCGTCGTACGTCCAGACCACGCGCTCGCGGTCGTGCGGCCCGAGGCGCAGGCCGGAGGTCGGCTCGGCGAGGATCGGGTAGTCGCTCGCGGCCGCGAGGGCGGTGATCGCCGCGACGCAGGCCGGGTCGGTCCCGCGCCCGGCGAGGATCAGGCCGCGCTCCGTCCCGGCGATGCGCTCGGCGAGCGCGTCCACGAGGGCCTCGTCGGCGCGTACCCGGCCGCGCGCGACGCGCGTGAGCGGCTCGTTGCCGCGGCCCTCACGGGCGAGCGCGGAGCGTGCGCTCACGTCGCCCGCACCGGGCTCGGGTCCCAGCGGGTCGCGCCACGAGAGGTTGAGATGGACCGGCCCGGGGCGGGGGTCGCCCGCGGCGACCGCGTAGGCCCGGCAGGCGACCGACCGCATATGGAGCAGGCCAGCGTCGTCGGCCTCGTGGGTACCGACCTCGCAGAACCAGCGCGCGGCGGTCCCGTAGAGCTTGATCTGGTCGATCGTCTGCCCGGCGCCGACGTCGCGGAGCTCCGGCGGCCGGTCGCTGGTGATCACGATCAGCGGCACGTCGGCCTCGGCCGCCTCGGCGACGGCGGGGTGGAGGTTCGCGGCCGCGGTGCCCGACGTGCAGGCGATCGCCACGGGGCGCCCGGTCGCGCTGGCGGCGCCGAGGGCGAAGAACCCGGCGCTGCGCTCGTCCACGATCGAGTGGGTCGAGATCGCTGGCTCGCGCAGCAGGGCGAGGGCCACCGGGGTCGAGCGCGACCCGGGGCAGATCACGGCGTGGCGCATGCCGCTGCGCGCGAGCTCCTCGACGAGCGCCGAGGCGAGGGCGGTGTTGCGGTTCGTGCTGTCCATGCGCCCAGGGAACCTACGCGAGCCGGGCGCGCTGGAGCGCCTCATCGTCGATCTCAACGCCCAGCCCCGGCCCAGCGGGCGGGCTGAGCATGGGGCCGTCGAGCTCGCACTCGCGCGCGGCGACGCCCTCGGCGAAGAGCCGCTGGGTGGCGAGGCCGTGGTCGACGCCGGCGTCCGGGATGATCTGCGCGGCGTGCGCGGCGGCCGCGATCCCGACCGGTCCGTCGAGCGCGCTCGAAAGGTAGGTGGGGATCACCTCGGCGATCGCGTTGGCCGCGCCGATCCCGCCGACCTTCGAGAGCTTCGCCGTCACGTACGCACAGGCGCGTCGCTGCCGCGCGCGGTGAGCGTCGGCCACGGAGTTGACCGCCTCGTCCGCGGCCAGCGGGATCGCGCTCGAGCGGGAGAGCTTCGCCAGCGCGCGCAGGCCGCTCACCGGCTGCTCGGCGAGCTCGATGCCAAGCGGTTCGAGCTCGGCGAGCACGCGCTCGGCGTCGCGGACGCTCCACGCCTCGTTGGCGTCGACGCGGATGCGCGCCTCAGGACCCACCGCCGCCCGCACCGCGCGCACCACCTCGACGTCGTCGCCGGCGCCGAGCTTGAGCTTGAGCGTGCGAAAGCCACGCTCGGCCCAGGAGCGCGCCTGCTCGGCCACCCCCTCGGGGGCGCCGGCCGTCAGGGTCGCGTTGCAGCGCACCGGCCTCGCCTCGTCCGCGCCGAGTAGCGCCCACAACGGCTTGCCGTCCGCCTTCGCCGCGAGGTCGAAGATCGCACACTCGAGCGCCGCTGCGGCGGGCGGGGGCAGGCGCTTCGGGCGGGCGAGCTCGAGGAAGGTCGCGATCGCGAGGTCGAGGGCGGGCTCGCGCTCGGTGTCCAGCTCGAGCCCGACCAGGCGGGTCGCTGCGTCGCTGAGCGCGCGTTCGACCTCCTCGAGGGTCGCGCCGCCGCGCAGGCTGAGCGGCACGGCCTCGCCGAGGCCCTCGACGCCCTCGGCGGTGCGCACCCGGAGCAGCACCATCTCGCGGCGCTCGAGCCGGCCGCGGGCGGTGACGTACGGTTCGCGGAAGCGCAGCGCGTAGGGGATCGTCTCGACGCGCTCGATCCGCACGGTCAGCCCAGGAGCAATCCCGCCGAGAGCAGGACGCTGTAGACCGCGAGCAGCGTGCCGGTGCCGGCGAGCGCGGCGTTCAGAGCGGGCCCGTCGGTGCGCGTCAGCACCGCCTGCGTGGGCACGAGCGCGAGCGGGGCGCTGAGCCAGGCCAGGATGCCCGCCAGCGGCCCGTCGCCCCCGATCAGCGCGACCGGCAGGAGCACGAGCGCGCCCGCGAGCAGGGCGACGTACAGGATACGCGTGCGGTCGCGCCCCATGCGCACGGCGAGCGTGCGCTTCCCGGCGCGGCGGTCGGTCTCGATGTCGCGGAGGTTGTTGACGACCAAGATCGCGGTCGAGAGGAACCCGATCGGGATGGAGAGGAGGAAGGGCAGCCAGTCGAGCCGCTCGAGCTGGACGTAGTAGGAGCCGTTGACCGCTACCAGCCCAAAGAACAGGAACACGAAGAGCTCGCCCATGCCCGCGTAGCCGTAGGGCCGGGGCCCGCCGGTGTAGAGCACGCCAGCCGCGATCGAGACGGCGCCCATGGCGATGATCTCGATGCCCGCGACCGCCGCCAGATACGCGCCGGCCGCGCACGCGACCGCGAACGCGACCCAGGTCGCGATCAGTACGCGCCGGGGCGCGACGAGCCCAGAGGAGGTCACGCGCACGGGGCCGAGGCGGTCCGCCGTATCCGCCCCGCGCTTGGCGTCCGAGTAGTCGTTCGCGAGGTTCGTGCCGATCTGGATGAAGATCGCGCCGAGGAGCGCGGCGAGGAAGGCGAGCCAGCGGAACTCGTCGCTCACGTACAGCGCCGTGGCGCTCCCGACGAGCACCGGCGCCACCGCGGCCGGCAAGGTGCGCGGCCGCGCTGCCATCAGCCAGATCCTCACGCTCGGGCTGGGGACGAAGTCCCGGGTCGTACGCTTGCGGCCTGCCGGGTCAGGTAACGCGTCCCGACCCGGCCAAACCGGACGCGAAGCGGATTTGGCCGCATGTCTCTCACGGTCGCTTCGGGAACTTCGAGAAGTCCGGCTGGCGCCCCTCCTGGTAGGCGTTGCGCCCCTCCTGGCCCTCCTCGGACATGTAGAAGAGCAGCGTCGCGTCGTGCGAGAGCTGCTGGATCCCCGTGATCCCGTCCTCGTCGGCGTTGAAGCTCGCCTTGAGCAGGCGCAGCGCGAGGGGGGAGAGGGCGTTCATCTCGCGGCACCAGGCGACGGTCTCGCGCTCCAGGTCGGCGAGCGGGACGACGGCGTTCACAAGCCCCATCTCGAGCGCTTCCTGGGCGTTGTAGAGGCGCGCCAGAAACCAGAACTCCTTGGCGCGCTTGACGCCGATGTTGCGCGCGAGCAGCGACGCGCCGAAGCCGCCGTCGAAGCTGCCGACGCGCGGCCCCGTCTGGCCGAAGATCGCGTTGTCCGCCGCGATCGTCATGTCGCAGACCAGATGCAGGATGTGGCCGCCGCCCACCGCGTAGCCCGCAACCATCGCGACGACCGGCTTCGGCAGGCGGCGGATCTGCACGTGCAGGTCGCCGACGTCGAGACGGCCGATGCCCTGCTGCGCGACCTCGTCGTCGCCGATGTAGCCGTCGTCGCCGCGGATCCGCTGATCGCCGCCTGAGCAGAAGGCGCGGTCGCCGGCGCCGGTGAAGATGATCGCGCCGACCTCGGTGTCGTCGCGGGCGCGGGCGAAGGCATCGCGCAGCTCGGCCAGCGTCTGCGGGCGGAACGCGTTGTGAACCTCGGGCCGGTTGATCGTGATCTTCGCGATCCCGTCCGCCTTCTCGTAGATCAGGTCGCGGTACTCCGCGGCCCGCTGCCACTCGATGGGGGCGTAGAGGGTTTCCTCGGGCGGTGCGTCTTTGTGTCGTTGAGGCACGTCCGCGATTATCCATGCCGCGCGCAATGAGCAGCAGCACACTCGACAACTGGCTCGCGCAGCGGGCGACGAGCTGTCCCGACCGCCTCGCCGTGCGCGCCGACGGCGTCGACCTCACCTACGCGGAGCTCGAGCTCGAGGCCCAGGCCGCGGCGCGGCGCCTGGCGGCACGCGGGGTGCGCCGGGGCTCGACCGTGGCGATCGAGCTGAGCCCGGGGCTCGACTTCGCGATCCTGCTGCACGCGCTGATGAAGCTGGGCGCGGTCGCGTACCCGCTGAGCCCGCGCCTCACCGAGCGCGAACGCGCCCGCGAGCTCTCGCGGACGGAGCCCGCGCTGGTGGTGCGCTCGCCGGCCGACTTCGAGGGGCCCGAGGCCGACCTGCCGCTGCTCGGCGAGCACGACATGGACGCCCTGCACTGCCGGCTTCTGACCAGCGGTACCTCCGGGACGCCGCGCGCGGTAGGGCTCACGTACGGGAACTTCATGTGGAGCGCAGTCGGCTCGGCGTTCAACCTCGGCGTGGACCCGCAGGACCGCTGGCTCTGCTGTCTGCCCCTGCACCACGTCGGCGGGCTCTCGATCCTGATGCGCTCGGTGATCTACGGCACCGGCGCCGTGATCCACGACGGCTTCGACACGGAGCGCGTGCGCGAGTCGCTGGCCAACGACGGGATCACGCTGGTCTCGCTCGTGGCGACGCAGCTGATCCGCCTGCTGGAGGCGGGTGTCGACCTCTCCGGCCCCCGGGTCCTGCTCGTCGGGGGCGGACCGGTGCCGCTCGCGGCGATCGAGGAGGCGTCCGCGCAGGGCGCCTCGGTCGTCCAGACCTACGGGATGACCGAGACGTGCTCGCAGGTGACGACGCTCGCGCCCGCCGACGCGCGCCGCAAGGCGGGTTCGGCCGGCAGGCCGCTGCTCACGACGCATCTGCGGATCGCCGACGGGGAGATCCTCGTCCAAGGCCCGACGGTTGCGCCCGGCACCGCG
Source organism: Solirubrobacterales bacterium (assembly GCA_036564135.1). Lineage (GTDB taxonomy): Bacteria > Actinomycetota > Thermoleophilia > Solirubrobacterales > 70-9 > RSA11. The sequence goes on along the minus strand of DATCLC010000159.1, from coordinate 23,563 downwards.
GACGAGGACGGCTGGCTGCACACCGGCGACCTCGGCCGCATCGACGAGGAGGGCTTCCTCTGGGTCGAGGGCCGGCTCGGCGACGTGATCGTCACCGGCGGCGAGAACGTGATCCCCGACGAGGTCGAGGAGGTGCTCCGCGAGCACCCGGCGGTCGCGGACGCGGCGGTCGTGGGCAGGCCGGACGCCGAGTGGCAGGAGGCGGTGACCGCGGTCGTCGTCCTGCGCGACGGGGCGGAGGCCGACGCCGAGGGCCTGCGGGCGCACTGCGCGGCGCGGCTGGCCGGGTTCAAGGTCCCGAAGCGCTTCGAGTTCGCGTCCGAGCTGCCGCGCACGAGCTCCGGGAAGCTCCTGCGCCGGGCGCTGCGCTGAGCCACCTGCAAGGCGCGCGCTGTAGCTAAAGTCACGCGGCTATGAACGACAACGCCGCCTCCAAGGACATCTTCTACGACGCCGACGCGAACCCCGACGCGCTCAAGGACAAGACCATCGCGATCCTCGGTTTCGGGTCGCAGGGTCACGCCCACGCGCTCAACCTCAAGGACTCGGGCTACAACGTGATCGTGGGGTTGCGCGAGGGGTCGCCCTCGCGCGAGCAGGCGGAGGCGGCCGGCCTCGAGGTCTACGACATCGCCGAGGCATCGAGTCGCGGCGACGTGGTCATGATCCTGCTCCCCGACGAGCGCCAGGCGCAGGTCTGGGAGGAGCAGATCCGCGACGGGATCGCCGAGGGCAACCTGCTCATGTTCGCCCACGGCTTCACGATCCACTTCGGCGAGATCGAGCCGCCGCCGGGCGTCGACGTCGGCATGGTCGCTCCGAAGGGGCCGGGCCACCTCGTGCGGCGCCAGTTCGAGGAGGGCGCCGGCGTGCCGTGCCTGATGGCCGTCCACCAGGACGCGACGGGCAACGCGCGCGACCTCGTCCTCGCGTACGCCGCGGGCATCGGCGGAGGCCGCGCGGGGATCATCGAGACGACCTTCAAGGACGAGTGCGAGACCGACCTGTTCGGCGAGCAGGCCGTGCTCTGCGGCGGCGCGACCGCGCTCGTCCAGGCGGGGTTCGAGACGCTGGTCGAGGCCGGCTACGACCCGCGGCTCGCCTACTTCGAGTGTCTGCACGAGCTCAAGCTCATCGTCGATCTGATGTACGAGAAGGGGCTCCAGGGCATGCGCTACTCGATCTCCAACACGGCCGAGTACGGCGACATGACCCGCGGCAAGCGCGTCATCACCGAGGAGACCAAGGCCGCGATGCGCAAGATCCTCGACGAGATCCAGTCCGGCGACTTCGCGCGCGAGTGGATCGCCGAGAACCGCGCGGGCGGCGAGAACTTCCAGCGCATGCGCGAGGAGGCGAAGCAGGCGCCGATTGAGAAGGTGGGCAAGGAGCTCCGGTCGATGATGCCCTGGATCAACCAGGAGTTCTGATCCGGCTCCCGGTCGCCGGTCGCCAGTCGCCCGTTGGTTAGCCGACGGTTTCCGGCTCACGTCCCGGCCGCGCCGCCAGGCGCTTGATGCTGCGGAACCGGCGACCGGCGACCGGCGACCTGATTTCGCCACCCGACCTAATAACCTTGCGCGCGCCGACGGCGCCCGCCGTCGGTTGCTCTTCGATCGATGACTGAAACCGCCGTCCGGATCCCTACCGAACTGAAGCCCTCCGACGGGCGCTTCGGGTGTGGGCCCTCGCGGGTGCGCCGCGACGCGCTCGCGCGGCTCGCCGAGCGCTCCGACGTGATGGGCACCTCGCACCGCCAGAAGCCCGTGAAGGAGCTGGTCGGGCGGGTCAGGTCGGGTGTGAGCGAGCTGCTCGGCGCGCCCGAGGGCTACGAGGTCGTGCTCGGGAACGGTGGGACGACCGCCTTCTGGGACGCGGCCGCCGCGTGGCTCGTGCGCGAGCGGGCGGCGCACCTCGTCTACGGCGAGTTCTCGAGCAAGTTCGCGAAGGTGACCGCCGGGGCGCCCTTCCTGGCGGACCCCGCGCTGATCGAGGCGGAGCCCGGCGACGCCCCCGATCCGGCGACGGTGCCCGAGGCCGACGTGGTCGCGTGGGCGCACAACGAGACCTCGACGGGCGTGATGCTCCCGGTCGTCCGGCCGGAGGGCTCGGCGGGCCAGCTCGTCCTGATCGACGCCACGTCGGGCGCGGGCGGCCTGCCCGTGGACCTGGCGCAGGCGGACGCGTACTACTTCGCGCCGCAGAAGGGCTTCGGCTCGGACGGCGGGCTGTGGATCGCGGTCCTGAGCCCGGCGGCGATCGAGCGCATCGCCGAGCTCGACGGCGCCGACGATCGCTGGCAGCCCGGCTTCCTCTCGCTGCAGACGGCGCTCGACAATTCCCGCAAGGACCAGACCTACAACACGCCGGCGGTCGCCACCCTGCTGCTTCTGGTGGACCAGCTCGAGTGGATGCTCGAGCAGGGCGGCCTCGACTGGTGCGTCGAGCGGACGACCCGCTCGTCGTCGCACCTCTACGGTTGGGCGGACGCCGCCGAGTTCGCGGCGCCGTTCGTATCCGATCCCGCGAAGCGCTCGCTCGTCGTCGGCACGATCGACTTCGACGAGTCGGTCGACGCCGCCGCGCTCGCCGCGACGCTGCGCGCCAACGGGATCGTGGACGTCGAGCCCTACCGCAAGCTCGGCCGCAACCAGCTTCGGATCGGCATGTTCCCGGCGATCGATCCCGCCGACCTCGAGGCGCTCACCGCTTGCATCGACTGGGTCGTCGAGAACGCCCCGGGGGTGCGCTCGTGAGGATCCTCGTCGCCGAGAAGATCGCCGATAGCGGCATCGAGCTGCTCAAGCGGGACTTCGAGGTCGACGTGCTGCTCGACCTGAGCCCCGAGGACCTCGCCGAGCGCATCGGCGAGTACGACGGGCTGATCGTCCGCTCGGCCACGAAGGTCACCCCCGAGCTGATCGAGCGCGCCGGCCGCCTCAAGGTCGTCGGCCGCGCGGGCACCGGCGTCGACAACGTCGACCTCGAGGCCGCGACGAAGCGCGGGGTCTTGGTCGTCAACGCGCCGGAGTCCAACTCGGTCGCGGCCGCGGAGCACACGCTCGCGCTCGCGCTCGCGCTCTGCCGGAACGTCCCGCAGGCGCACGCAGCGCTCGTCGGCGGCGAGTGGGCGCGCTCCCGCTACAAGGGCGTCGAGCTCTACGGCAAGACCCTCGGGATCATCGGCTTCGGCCGCATTGGGCAGCTCGTCGCCCAGCGCGCGCTCGCCTTCGGCATGACCGTCCTGGGCTTCGACAAGTTCGTCGCCCCCGAGCGCTTCCGCGAGCTCGGCGTGGAGGGGGTCGAGACGACGGACGAGCTGTACGAGCGCTCCGACATCATCACGATCCACCTCCCGAAGACGCCGGAGACGATCAACTGGATCGACGCGACGGCGATCACGCGGATGAAGGACGGCGTGCGGATCATCAACTGCGCGCGCGGCGAGCTCATCGACCTCGAGGCGTTGGAGGCCGCGCTCGACTCCGGCAAGGTCGCCGGCGCCGCCCTCGACGTCTTCCCCGGCGAGCCCGTCACCGAGCACCCGCTGTTCGGGCGCGACGACGTGGTCGTCACCCCGCACCTCGGTGCCTCGACCTCGGAGGCGCAGGACCGCGCTGGGACGATCACGGCCGAACAGGTGAAGGCGGCGCTCACGGGCGGCGTGGTCACGAACGCCGTCAACCTCGGCGCTCCGCTCCCCGAGCCGGTGGCGCCGTTCGTCCCGCTCTGCCGCGACCTCGCCTCGCTGGCACAGGGCCTCGCGGAGGGCGGGATCGACCGCGTGGAGCTCGAGGTCCGGGGCAGGCTCGTCGATCACGACACGCGCGTGCTCGGCATCGCCGCGCTCGCCGGCGTGCTCGCCGGTCACACCGAGGAGCAGGTCAACCTCGTCAATGCCACCGCGCTGGCCGAGGAGCGCGGCATCGAGCTCACCGAGATCAAGGACGCGACCTCCGAGGACTTCACGGAGCTGATCACCGTCCGCGTCGGGCACGGCAAGGACGCGGTCGAGGTCTCCGGCACGGGCGTCGGGCCGCGCAACGTCCCGTATTTGGTCTCGGTCTGGGGGCAGGGCTTCTACCTGCCGCTCGCCGACCACCTCGCCGTCTTCCGCTACACCGACCAGCCGGGCATGATCGGCCGGGTCGGCACGGTCTTCGGCGAGGAGGGCGTGAACATCGTCTCGGCGGCGGTCGGCGCCGAGTCGGAGGGCGACCAGGCCGTGATGGTGCTCACCACCGACGCGCCCGTGCGCTCCGAGACGATCGAGCGCATCCTGCAGCTCGAGGGCTTCACTGCCGGGCGGGCCGTCGACCTCGAGCGCTAGCGCAGCCTCGGGACCGCGACGCCGTAGGCGAGCGGGCGCACGATCGGCGGCATCCCGCGCCACTCCTCCCGGCGCAGCTCGCGCAGCGCGAAGCCAGCCTCACCGAGCAGCGAGAGCGTCGGCCGGTTGCACTGGCAGCCCTCGGCGAAGGCGGCCCACGGGCCCCGCAACCGGTCCTGCCAGGCGGCGAGTACGCGCGAGTCGGCACGCACGTGCTCGCAGAAGTGGAGCGCGCCGCCCGGCCGCAGCACTCGGCGGATCTCGGCGAGCGCGGCGGCTGGATCCTTCACGGTGCAGAGCACGAGCATGCACACCACGGCGTCGAAGGAGTCGCCGGGGAAGGGCAGGCTCTCGGCGGGCGCCTCGACGATCTCCGCCTCGCGGCCGAGCTCGGCGGCGCGGCGGCGCATCCGATCCGCCATCGCGGGCTCCGGCTCGGCGAGCACCAGGCGGGCGTCGCTTCCGTAATGGGGCAGGTTGAGGCCGGTGCCGGCCCCCACCTCGAGCACGTCGCCCTTTAGATCGCCGACCAGCCGGCGGCGACGCGCGCGCATGCCGCGGCGCTCGCCGAGGGCGATGATCGGCTCATAGAGCGCGGCGGACGCGGCGCTCGTGCGCGGCTCGTAAGCCGGGGCGCCCTCGGGGCGGGTGGGCGATTCCATGGGCGTCAGCTTCGCATGATCGGCAGCGCGCCGCCAGCCTTGCGGTTAGGGTGCTCAACCAATGAGGGCGGTCGTGGTCACGCGCAACGGCGGTCCCGAGGTGCTCAGGGTGGAGGAGCGCCCCGATCCGGTGCCGGGTCCGGGGGAGCTGCGCATCGAGGTGCGGGCCGCGGGCGTCAACTTCGCTGACTTGATGGCCCGCGCGGGCACCTACCCGGACGCGCCGCCGCTGCCCGCCGTCGTCGGCTACGAGGTCGCGGGCGTCGTCGACTCCGTCGGGGAGGGCGTCGAGGAGTTCGCCCCCGGCGACCGGGTGCTGGCCGCGACCCGCTTCGGCGGCTACGCCAGCCTGGTCGTGGTGCCCGTCGGCTCGGTGGTCGCGCTCCCCGAGTCGATGGGCTTCGAGCAGGGTGCGGCGGTCCCCGTCAACTACGCCACCGCCTACGCCGCCGCGATCCACATGGGCGGCCTGCGGGAGGGCGAGAAAATCCTCATCCACGCGGCCGCGGGCGGCGTGGGCATCGCGGCGATCCAGCTCGCGCGGCACGTCGGCGCGGAGATCTTCGGCACGGCGTCGGCGAGCAAGCACGAGGCGATCCGCGCGCAGGGCTGCCACCACCCGATCGACTACCACCGGGTCGACTTCGCCGAGGAGGTCATGCGCCTCACCGGCGGCGAGGGCGTGGACGTGGTGTTGGACGCGATCGGCCCGACCAGCTTCAGGCGGAGCTACCGGGTCCTGCGCCAGGGCGGGCGGCTGATCATGTTCGGCCTGGCCGAAACCCAGACTGGGCCGCGCCGCGACGTGGGCGCGTTGGTGAAAGGCCTCGCCCGCATGCCGCTCGCGACCATGCCATGGTGGAAGTCGCTCGCGATGATGAACGAGAACAAGGGGGTCTTCGGGCTCAACGTGCTCAAGTGGTGGGACCGGGAGGGGCTCGCCCGCCTGCTGCCGCCGTTGCGCGAGCTGCTCGCCGCCGGAAAGCTCGAGCCGGTGGTCGCCGCCACCTTCCCCTTCGAGGAGGCGGCTGAGGCGCACCGCTACCTGGCGGAGCGGCGCAATATCGGCAAGGTGGTGCTGACGCCGTGATCCTGGCGAGCATCGGCAGCCTCTATCAGCGGGCGATCGAGGACACCGGGCGCGAGCCGGAGTTCCTCTTCCTCGTCTCGTTCCTTCTGAGCTTCGGGTTCATCCGCACCAGCGCGCACCTGATCCGCGCGCAGGTCCGCTGGTGGCCGGGGAACGTGGAGGTGGGCGGGACCCATATCCACCACCTGGTGTGGGGGATCCTGCTCCTGCTCATCTTCGGCTACGTCGGCGCGGTCATGGACCCGCCCTCGCCGTGGCACGAGATCGCGATCATCCTGTTCGGCGTGGGGGCGGGGCTCACGCTCGACGAGTTCGCCCTGTGGCTGAATCTGCGCGACGTCTACTGGGAGAAGGAGGGGCGGCGCTCGATCGACGCGGTGATCGTGGTCGCGGCGCTCTCCGGGCTCGCCGTTGTCGGTTTCGGCGCGTGGGTCGAGGTCGCCGACACCGTCGAGCGCGGCGTCTTCGCGATCGTCGGCTCCGCCGGCCTGATCGGCGTGATCATCGCGCTCATCAACGCGGCGAAGGAGAAGTGGTGGACGGCGCTCGCCACCCTGTTCATCTGGCCGGTCGGGGTCGTCGGCGCGGTGCGCCTCGCCAAGCCCACGTCGCTGTGGGCGCACCACCTCTACGGGGAGGGTAAGCGTGAGCGCGCGCGGGCCCGGTTCGCGAAGAAGGAAAAGAGGAAGGGCTCGTCCGACCGAGCCGCGCTCGAGGCGAAGGGGCCTTGACGGGCGGCGCGTCGCTGCTACTCTGCCCGGGACCGATGATCCTTCGGCCCGACAGCCTGGCCCTTCTCCTTCTCCTCCCCCGTTTGGGGGAGTGAATCGCCAGGCGGCGCGATAGCCGCGAGCACACAGCAGGTCATCGGTTCGGACTAGAGAAGGAGACACTTCGATGAGCGTCGCGGGACGCAACTCGCAGGACAATCAAGACCGAGTACAGATCTTCGACACGACCCTGCGCGACGGGGAGCAGTCGCCGGGGATCTCGCTGAACACCCAGGAGAAGGTCGAGATCGCGCAGCAGCTCGCGCGGCTCGGCGTCGACGTGATCGAGGCTGGCTTCCCGATCACCTCGCCCGGCGACTTCGAGGCGGTGGAGGCGATCGCCCGCCAGGTGGAGGGACCGGTGATCGCGGCTCTCGCGCGCACGCACAAGGCGGACATCGACGCGGCCTGGAACGCGGTGAAGGACGCGGCGCGACCGCGGATCCACACCTTCATCTCGACCTCCGACATCCACATCGAGCACCAGCTCAAGACGACTCGCGAGGACGTCAAGGGCCAGGCGCGCGCCGCGGTCGCGCTCGCCAAGTCCTACTGCGACGACGTCGAGTTCTCGCCGATGGACGCGACGCGCGCGGACGTGGAGTTCACGGCCGAGGTCTGCGCGATCGCCGTCGAGGAGGGCGCGACCGTCATCAACATCCCGGACACGGTCGGCTACACCACCCCCGAGGAGTACGCGGCATACCTGCAGCGGCTGTACGAGCTGATCCCGGGGCTCGAGAACGTGACCCTCTCGGTGCATTGCCACGACGACCTGGGCCTGGCAGTCGCCAACTCGTACGCGGGCGTCCTTGCCGGCGCGCGGCAGGTCGAGTGCGCGGTGAACGGGATCGGCGAGCGGGCCGGCAACTGCTCGCTCGAGGAGATCGTGATGCTCCTGCGGACCCGCAAGGACATCCACGGCGTCGACACCAACGTCAACACGCGCGAGCTGGCCCGCACCAGCCGGATGGTGTCCCGCCTGACCGGCTATCAGGTACCCCCGAACAAGGCGGTCGTGGGCCGCAACGCGTTCGCGCACGAGTCGGGGATCCACCAGGACGGCGTCCTCAAGGAGCGCTCGACCTACGAGATCATGGACCCGAAGGACGTCGGGCTTGAGTCCAACGCGATCGTGCTTGGCAAGCACTCCGGGCGCCACGCGCTGCGGGACGCGCTCGAGCAGCTCGGCTTCAAGGTCGAGGGCCAGGCGCTCAACCAGGCGTTCAAGCGCTTCAAGGAGATCGCCGACCGCAAGAAGCAGGTCACCGCGCTCGACCTCGAGGCGATCGTCTCGGACGAGATGCGCGACCGGGTCGACACCTACGCCCTGTCTTGGTTCGAGGTCGAGGCGGGCTCGCGCCGCGAGCCGTCGGCGCGGGTGGCGGTGCGCATGCCGAACGGCGAGGAGTCCGTCGGCGTAGCCCACGGCGACGGGCCGGTGGACGCGATCTTCGGCGCGATCCGCGACGCCGTCGACACGGAGTGCGAGCTGCGGTCCTACACGGTTTCCGCCGTGACCGAGGGCGAGGACGCCCTCGGCGAGGTGACGGTCACCCTGCACGCGCACGGGCGTCTCGCGTCCGGCCAGGGCGTGGCGACCGACATCCTCGAGGCGTCCGCCCGCGCCTACATCCGCGCCCTGTCCAACGCACTGGACGGCGCGGCGATCCGCGAGGCCGAGGGCGTGATCGCCGACGCGGCGACCGAGCGTACCCCGGGCCCCTAGCGGTCGCGGAGTACGGATCAGCGAAGGGGCGGCCGCGGGCCGCCCTTTCGCTTTGGGCCCCACCCGCGACTTCGACTTTTCGACGGTTGATCCCACGCAAGGTCGAAGTCGCGCCGGCCGGACCTGCGAGGGCGGCATTTCGACGGTTGATCCAACGAAACTGCGAAGTCGCGGGGCGGCAGCGGGGCCGGGGTGGCCGGGGGAGTAAACAAACGTATGTGATAACGTACAGCGCCGAGAGTGGCGGTAGCGACCGAAAACGGGGCCATCGGGGCGCGGGTTCGCGCGCTGCGGGAGTCGATGGGCTACTCGCTGCGCGAGCTGGCCGAGCGCAGCGGGGTGTCCGCGCCGATGCTCTCGCAGGTGGAGCGTGGCGAGACGAGCCCGACGCTGGCCGTGGCCGGTCGCATCGCCGCCGGGCTGGACCTCACCCTCTCGCAGCTCCTGCGCCTCGACGAGACGCATCACGTCGTCGTCGTGCGCGCGGGGGAGGGGCGGTCGCGTGAGCGCGACGGGCACCGCACCGAGGAGCTCACGCCGCCGCTGCCGGGTCAGCGCGCGGACGTGTCGCGGCACGTGCTGGCCGCGGGCGCGAGCACGGGCGGTCCCGACGACCCGCCCATCCACGAACCGGGGTCGCGCGAGACCGCGATCGTGCTGATGGGCGAGGTCACGCTCGTCATCGACGGGAGCACCCAAACCCTGAAGGCCGGGGACAGCGTCACCTTCGACGCCGACCTGCCGCATCACTTCGAGAACCGCACCGACGAACAGGCCGAGTTCATCGCGGTCGTCGCCGCTGGACTTCGGCGCAGCTAGGGAGTCGCCAATGCCAAAGACGATGTTCGACAAGATCTGGGAGGCGCACGAGGTAGCGGAGGGGCTGCTCTACATCGACCTCCACCTCGTGCACGAGGTCACCTCGCCGCAGGCGTTCGAGGGCCTGCGCCTCGCGGGTCGCAAGGTGCGTCGCCCCGACAAGACCGTGGCGACGGCCGACCACAACGTGCCCACCGACGGCACCCCGGCGGCGCGCCTGATCGCCGACGCGCTCTCCCGCAAACAGGTCGAGGCGCTCGAGCGCAACTGCGAGGAGTTCGGCATCCCGCTGTTTACGATCGGCTCCGACCGGCAGGGCATCGTCCACGTGATCGGCCCCGAGCTGGGCCTGACGCAGCCGGGCATGACGATCGTCTGCGGCGACTCGCACACCTCCACGCACGGCGCGTTCGGCGCGCTCGCCTTCGGCATCGGCACCTCGGAGGTCGAGCACGTCCTGGCGACGCAGACGCTGAACCAGCGCCGCCCGAAGACGATGCGGATCAACTACTCGGGCGAGCTGGGTTACGGCGTCACCGCCAAGGACCTGATCCTGGCAACGATCGGGCGCCTCGGCACCGGTGGGATGGTTGGCCATGCCGTCGAGTACGCCGGTGAGACGATCCGGGGGCTCTCGATGGAGAACCGGATGACGATCTGCAACATGACGATCGAGGGCGGTGGCCGCGCCGGCATGGTCGCGCCCGACGAGAAGACCTTCGAGTGGGTCAAGGGCCGCCCCGCCGCGCCCAAGGGCGACGAGTGGGAGAAGGCGCTCGAGCGCTGGCGCCAGCTGCCCACCGACGAGGGCGCGACGTTCGACACCGAGGTCGACATCGACGCCAGCGAGATCTCGCCGATGGTGACCTGGGGGACGACGCCCGGCCAGGTCGTCGAGGTCACCGGCGTCGTGCCCGAGCCGCGCAGCGAGACCGAGGAGCGCGCCCTGCGCTACATGGACCTGAAGCCGGGCACGCCGATGCAGTCGATCAAGCTCGACCGCGTCTTCATCGGCTCGTGCACGAACTCGCGCATCCAGGACCTGCGCGAGGCGGCGTCGATGCTCGACGGCCAGAAGATCGCGAGCCACATCAAGGGCATGGTCGTCCCCGGTTCCGCCCAGGTGAAGAAGCAGGCCGAGGAGGAGGGCCTCGACGAGGTCTTCCGCTCCGCCGGGTTCGACTGGCGCTCGGCGGGCTGCTCCATGTGCCTGGGCATGAACCCGGACATCCTGAGCCCGGGCGAGCGCTGCGCGTCGACCTCGAACCGCAACTTCGAGGGGCGCCAGGGCAAGGGCGGTCGCACCCACCTAGTCAGCCCGAAGATGGCGGCCGCGGCGGCCATCGAGGGTCACTTCGTCGACATTCGTGATTGGAGCTAGAAGATGGAGCCCGTCAACGTCATCGAGGGGAACGTGTCGGTGCTGGACCGCGCCGATGTCGACACCGACCAGATCATCCCCAAGCAGTTTTTGAAGCGGATCGAGCGCACCGGCTTCGGTGAGTTCCTCTTCTACGACTGGATCCGCGACGGCGAGATCGAGCTCGAGCCGAACCCGATCCTCGTCACCGGGCCCAACTTCGGCTGCGGCTCCTCGCGCGAGCACGCGCCCTGGGCCCTGCAGGACTTCGGCTTCGACGCGATCATCGCGCCGTCGTTCGCGGACATCTTCTACGGCAACTGCACGAAGAACGGCCTGCTGCCGGTCGTGCTGCCCGCCGACACCTGCCAGCAGATCGCCGCTGCCGGCTCGGCGCGGATCGAGCTTGAGTCCCAGACCGTGACCTGGGACGGCGGCGAAGCGAGCTTCGACATCGACCCCGAGGTGAAGCACCGCCTGCTGAACGGGCTCGACGACGTCGACATCACGCTGCAGAAGGTCGACGCGATCGACGCCTACGAGTCCTCCGACCGCGCCTACCCGGGGCCAGTCACCACTGCGCTCGCGAGCTGATCGTGGGCGAGCGCACGGTCGACTGGGACGCGGCCACGTACGACCGTGTCGCCGATCCCCAGGAGGAGTGGGGCCGCGAGGTCATGGAGCGGCTCCAGCTCGCGGGCGACGAGACCGTACTCGACGCCGGGTGCGGCTCGGGCCGGCTCACCCGCCTGCTCGTCGACCGAGTGCCGCGCGGGCGCGTGATCGGCGTCGACGCGTCGGAGTCGATGATCGCGCTCGCGCGCGAGAACCTCGCGGGCTACGGTGATCGCGTCGAGCTGCGGGTCGGTGACCTCACCGAGCTCGAGCTCGGTGAGGAGGTCGACGCGATCTTCTCCAACGCGACGTTCCACTGGATCCTCAACCATCAGCGGCTCTTCGACCGCCTGTTCGCCGCCCTGCGTCCCGGCGGGCGGCTCGAGGCCCAGTGCGGGGGAGAGGGGAACGTCGCCGAATGGGCCCGCGCGATCGAGGCCGCGGAGGGCGACGAGCGCTTCGCGCCCTACCTGCGCGGCATGCCCGCTTCCCACTACTTCGCTTCGGTGGACGACACCCGCCACCGGCTCGAGCGATCCGGTTTCGACGTCGAGCGGGTGTGGCTTCAGAACAAGCGATACGTCCCGCCGGAGCCCCGCGAGTTCGTGCGCTCGGTGGGGCTCACGAAGCATCTCGCGCGCCTGCCCAAGGAGCTGCACGACACGTTCGTGGACGCGGTCCTGGGCTCGATGGCGCGCCCCCTGACCCTGGAATACGTACGCCTGAACATCTCCGCGAGGAAACCCGCATGAACACCCCCAAGATCGTCCTGCTGCCCGGCGACGGCATCGGCCCCGAGATCGTCGCCGCCGCACGCCGCGTGCTCGACGCGGTCGGCGAGTTCGAATACGAGGAGCACCCGATCGGCGGCGCGTCGATCGACGCGCATAACGCGGCCCTCACCGACGAGGTCCTGGCCGCCTGCAAGGCCGCCGACGCCGTGCTGCTCGGCGCCGTGGGCGGCCCCAAGTGGGACACGACCGATCCCAACGCTCCGCGCCCCGAGCAGGGCCTGCTCGGCCTGCGCAAGGGCCTCGGCCTCTACGCGAACCTGCGCCCGGTGCGCCCGAGCCCAGCGCTGCTCGACGCGAGCCCGCTGCGGCGCGACCGGATCGAGGGCACCGACCTGCTCGTCGTCCGCGAGCTCACCGGCGGCATCTACTTCGGTGACAAGACCCGGACGGACGATTCGGCTTCGGATTTGTGCGTCTACACCACCGAGGAGGTCGAGCGCATCGCGCGCGTCGCCTTCGAGGCCGCCCAGCGGCGGCGGCGCAAGGTCACCTCGGTCGACAAGGCGAACGTGCTCGAGACCTCGCGCTTCTGGCGCGAGACCGTGGAGCGCGTCGCGGCCGACTACCCGGACGTCGAGCTCGACCACATGCTGGTCGACAACGCGGCCATGCAGCTCGTCGCCAACCCGACCCGCTTCGACGTGATCGTCACCGAGAACATGTTCGGCGACATCCTCTCCGACGAGGCGGCGATGCTCACCGGCTCCCTCGGAATGCTCCCGTCGGCGAGCCTCGGCGGCGACGGGCCGGGCCTGTTCGAGCCCGTGCACGGCTCCGCGCCGGACATCGCCGGGCGCGGCATCGCAAACCCGCTGGCGACCTTCCTCTCGGTCGCGATGCTCCTGCGCGACGGGCTCGGTCTCGGCGACGAGGCGGCCAGCGTGGAGCGCGCCGTCGACGCCGCCCTCGACTCTGGCCTGCGGACCGCGGACCTCGGCGCACCCGAGGGCGAGGCCGCGACGACCGAGCGGATGACCGAGGCCGTGCTCGGGGCGCTCGACTAGCGCTTCCGGAACCCACCTGCCCGGCGATCGGCGCGCCGCCCTCGCTCGACTCCGCTTGATGCGTGGGTCATACTTTCCCGACCCTGTAAACCGCAACGGAGGGAATCGTGGAGAAGTCTGAGTGGATCTGGATGAACGGCGAATTCGTCGCTTGGGACGACGCCCAGGTCCACGTACTCTCGCATGGCCTCCACTACGGGACCGGGGTCTTCGAGGGCATCCGCTGCTACGCGACCGAGCTCGGGCCGGCGATCTTCCGGCACGCCGAGCACCTCGAGCGGCTCGCGCGGTCGGCGGAGCTCTACTACCTGCCGCTCCCGTACTCGACCGAGGAGCTGCGCCAGGCTACGCACGAGCTGATCCGGCGCAACAACCTGGAAAGCTGCTACATCCGCCCGCTCGCGTTCCGCGGGTACGGCGAGATGGGGCTGTACGCGCAGAGCGCGCCGGTCAACGTGATGATCGCGGCGTGGCCCTGGGGCGCGTACCTCGGCGAGGAGTCCAAGCGCCGCGGCGTCCGCGTCAAGGTCTCCTCGTGGCGGCGGATCTCGCCGGCGGGCCTGATCCCCGCGGCGAAGGCGTCGGGGCAGTACCTGAACTCGATCCTGGCGAAGACCGAGAGCGCGAAGGCAGGCTACGACGAGGCGATCCTCCTCGATGAGCACGGGCACGTGTGCGAGGGGTCCGGCGAGAACGTCTTCGTCGTCCGCGACGGCGTGCTCGCGACGCCCGGGCACACGAACTCGATCCTCGACGGGATCTCGCGCAAGTCGGTGATCCAGATCGCGGAGGACCTGGGCTACGAGGTCCAGGAGCGCGACATCGCCCGCGCGGAGCTGTACCTGGCGGACGAGATCTTCCTCTGCGGCACGGCCGCGGAGCTCGTGCCCGTGCGCGAGGTCGACGACCACGAGATCGGCGAGCCCGGCGAGATCACGCGCGTGATCCAGGCGAAGTTCGAGGACGCCCTGCACGGACGCGCTCAGGAGTACCGGGAGTGGCTGGACGTCGTGGAAGTCCCCAGTAAAGTCAGTTCCTGATGCGTCCGGGTTTCGAGGCGATCGAGCGAATTAGCAGCGCCACGGCGGCCTGAACAGGCCCCGTGGCCGGCGCGTCCCGCCGAGGCGCGCGAGTGACGTAGTTCGCACCCCTCGAAACCCGAAAGGCATCATCCGTGACGACCATCCAGCTTTACGACACGACCCTCCGCGACGGCATGCAGGGGCCGGGCATGTCCCTGTCGGCGGCGGAGAAGGTGCGCGTGGTACAGGCGCTCGACCGGCTGGGCATCCAGTTCATCGAGGCCGGCTTCCCGAGCTCCAACCCCAAGGAGGAGGAGCTGTTCGAGCTGCTCGCCGACGTGCCGCTCGAGCAGGCTTCGGTGTGCGCGTTCGGCATGACGCGCCGACGCGACGTCTCGGCCGAGGAGGACCCGGCGCTGCGCACGCTGGCCGATTCGTTCGCCCCGGTCGTCACGCTCGTCGGCAAGACCTGGGCGTTGCACCTCGAGAAGGTCACGAAGGTGAGCCGCGATGAGAACCTCGCGATGATCGCCGAGTCCGTGGCCTTCTGCCGCGAGCGCGGCAAGCGGGTGATCTACGACGCCGAGCACTTCTTCGACGCCTGGGCGGACGATCCCGGATACGCGCTCGAGTGCCTGCGCACCGCCGCGGCCGCCGGGGCCGAGAACGTCACGCTCTGCGACACGAACGGCGCCACCCTGCCGCATGACGTCGCGGCCGCCACCAAGCGCGTCGTCGCCGAGCTGGGCGAGAGCGTCGACGTCGGCATCCACACCCACAACGACGCCGAGTGCGCGGTCGCCAACGCGCTGGCCGCGGTCGGCGAGGGCGCGCGCCTGGTGCAGGGCACGATCAACGGCTACGGCGAGCGCTGTGGGAACGCGAACCTGGTCTCGATCCTGCCGGCGCTTCAGCTCAAGCTCGGCTACGACGTGGTCTCGCCCGAGCAGCTTCGCCTGCTCACCGAGACCTCGCACTTCGTCGCGGAGCTGCTCAACGTCGCGCCCAACCCCGACCAGCCCTACGTCGGGCGCAACGCGTTCGCGCACAAGGGCGGCATGCACGTCGCGGGCGTCCAGGCCGACGCCCGCACGTTCGAGCACCTCGATCCAGAGCTCGTGGGGAACTCGCGCGACGTGCTGATCTCCGAGCTTTCGGGCAAGGGCTCGGTGCTCTCGCGCGCCGAGCGCGCCGGGATCGAGCTCGACGAGGAGACCGCGAAGCGCGCCGTCGCGCGCGTCAAGGAGCGCGAACACCGCGGCTACCACTACGAGGCCGCGGACGCCTCGTTCGAGCTGCTCTTGCGCCGCGAGGCTGGCGCGTACGAGCCGCTCTTCCGGCTGGAGAGCTTCCGCGTGATCACCGAGAAGCGCGCCGACGGGAAGGTGGAGACCGAGGCGACGATCAAGATCTGGGTCGGCGGGCAGCGCTACGTGCGCACCGCCGAGGGCAACGGCCCGGTCAACGCGCTCGACAAGGCGCTGCGCGCGGCGATCACCGATCACTACCCGCACCTGGCGGACATCGAGCTCACCGACTTCAAGGTTCGCATCCTCGACTCGCACGACGGCACCGGCGCGGTCACGCGCGTGCTGCTCGACTCCTCCGACGGACAGGAGACCTGGGGCTCGATCGGCGTCTCGGAGAACGTCATCGAAGCCTCCTGGGAGGCGCTCGTCGACTCGCTGGAGTACGCGTTCCAGCCGCGTCCAGGCGCTCGCGGCGACCGCGAGTCCGCCGAGCGCGAGACCCTCAAGACGGGCGCTTGAGCGGGGCGGAGGGGATACCCCTCGCGAAGCCCGAGCTCGGGGAGCGGGAGGAGGAGCTCGTCCTCGAGGTCCTGCGCTCCGGGCGCCTGTCGCTGGGCCCGGTCCAGGAGCGGTTCGAGCGCGCGTTCGCCGAGTGGCTCGGCGCCCCGGACGCGGTCGCCGTCTCCTCCGGGACCGCGGCGCTGCACCTCGGCGTGCGGCGCCTGGGCTGGGGAGAGGGCGACGAGGTCGTCACGACCCCGTTCAGCTTCGTGGCGTCGGCCAACTGCCTGCTGTACGAGGGCGCGACGCCAGTGTTCGCCGATATCGACCCCGTCACGCTCAACCTCGATCCGGCCGCCGCGCGCGCGGCGGTCGGGGAGCGGACCGCGGGCCTTCTGCCCGTTCACATCTTCGGCTACCCGGCCGCGCTGCCCGAGCTCACCGATCTCGCCGAGGCGCGCGGCCTGGGGATCCTCGAGGACGCCTGCCAGGCGCCGGGCGCGGTCGACGCCGACGGCGTGCCGGTGGGGGCGCGCGGGAATCTCGCCTGCTTCGCGTTCTACGCCAACAAGCAGCTCACGACGGGAGAGGGGGGCGTGCTCGTGCCCCGCTCCGCCGACGAGGCCGCCATTGCGCGCAGCGAGCGCAACCAGGGGCGGGCCCTGGACATGGACTGGCTCGATCACGACCGCCTCGGCTTCAACTACCGGATGACCGAGCTCCAGGCTGCGATCGGCGTCGCCCAGCTCGAGCGCGCCGACGAGCTGCTCGCCCAGCGCGCGCGGGTGGCGGCGCTCTACGCCGAGGCGCTCGGCGAGCTCGGCGGCGTGCCCGCGGCGCCCGGGGCCGATCTCGACGGGCTCGTGCTGCCCTGCGCGAACCGTGGGCGGGAACGGCGGAGCTGGTTCGTCTACCCGGTGCGCCTGCCACTCGGCGCGGACCGCGACGCCGTGATCGCCACGCTGGCGGAGCGCGGGATCGCCGCCAAGGCGTATCTGCCCTGCATCCACCTGATGCCGCACTACCGGGAGCGCTTCAACTTCCGCGGCGGCGAGTTCCCCGTGGCCGAGGAGGTCGCCGAGCGGTCGCTCGCGCTGCCATTCTTCCCGGCCATGACCGAGGAACAAGTCGCGCGCGTGAGCGAGGCGCTCGCGGAGGCTTTGGCTGGGAGCTGGACGTAGCCGATGGGACGCTTCGAGACGCCGCAGGACCCGCTGTTTAAGCGCATCAACGCGTCTATCTCCTTCGACCGGCGCCTGTGGCCGCAGGACATCCGCGGCTCGCTGGCGCACGCGCGCGCCCTGCGCCGCGCCGGCGTGCTCACCGACGAGGAGCTCGCCGAGCTCGAGCGGGGGCTCGAGGCCGTCGCCGGCGAGCTGGAGCGTGGCGAGTTCCCGGTCCGCGAGGACGACGAGGACATCCACATGGCGGTCGAGCGTCGGCTGACCGAGATCATCGGCCCGCTCGGCGGCAAGCTCCACACCGCGCGCTCGCGCAACGACCAGGTGGCGACCGACGTCGCCCTGTTCGTGCGCGAGGCGGCCGAGCGCGCGCTGGGGCTCGTCCGCGAGCTCATGGGCACACTGCTCGAGCTCGCCGAGCGGCACGCCGACTGGCCGCTGCCCGGCTACACGCACCTGCAACGGGCGCAGCCCGTTTACCTGGGCCACCACCTGCTCGCCTACTTCTGGATGCTGCGCCGCGACGCCCGTCGGCTGGCGGCGGCGCGCGACGCGGCTGCCGCCGAGATGCCGCTGGGCTCGGGCGCGCTCGCCGGCCTCAACTGGGAGCTCGACCGCGAGGGGACGGCCGCCGAGCTGGGCTTTGCGGCGCCGTCGCCCAACTCGCTCGACGCCGTCTCCAACCGCGACGCCGTGCTCGACTACCTGTCGGCCGCCGCGATCTGCGCGACCCATCTCTCACGGCTGGGCAGCGAGCTCGTGCTCTGGTCGAGCCAGGAGTTCGGCTTCTGCGAGCCCGCCGACGACTTCTCGTCGGGGTCGAGCATCATGCCCCAGAAGAAGAACCCGGACGCGGCCGAGCTCTTGCGCGCCAAGGCCCCGCGCGTGGTGGCGTCGCTGCAGACCCTGCTCGGTGTCCTACACGCCCTCCCGCTGGCGTACTCGAAGGACCTGCAGGAGGACAAGGAGGCGCTGTTCGACGCGGTCGACACGCTCGAGACCTGCCTGGCGGCCGCAAACAGGATGCTCGAGGGCATCACGTTCAACCGCGAACGGCTGGCCGCCGTGGCAGCCGACGAATTCCCGGCCGCGACCGACGTCGCGGACCTGTTGGTGCGCAAGGGAATGCCGTTCCGCGAGGCGCACGGGGTCGTGGGCAACCTGGTGCGCAAGGCGCTCGCCAGCGGACGCCGCCTGTCCGAGCTGGAGCCCGAGGAGATCCGCGCGGAGTCCGAGCTTTTGGACGACGAGTATTACGCCGTCCTGCGGGCGGGCGAGTGGCTCGAGTCGAAGCGCTCGCCGGGCGGGACGTCGTCGGAGCGCGTCCGCGAGCAGCTCGAGGCCGCGCGGGCGGTGCTCGCGGATCTCGGGTGAGCGCGGACGCGGCGACACAAAGCGTCCCCGTCGGCGAGCTTTTGCCCGAGGAGTTCTACGCGCGGTCCGTCCATGACGTCGCCCGTGACCTGATCGGGTGTGCGCTGCTCGTCGATGGCGTGGGCGGCGTGATCGTCGAGACCGAGAGCTACCACGCCTCCGAGCCGGCCTGCCACGCGTACGTGGGGCTCACGCCGCGCACCGAACCGCTCTTCGGGCCGCCCGGGCGCGCGTACGTCTACCTCTCGTACGGCATCCACAGCCTGCTGAACGCCGTCGCCGAGCCGGAAGGGGAGGCCGCGGCCGTCCTGATCCGCGCGATCGAGCCGCGCTGGGGAATCGAGCGGATGCGCGAGCGCCGCGGGCGCAGCGAGCTGCGCGAACTGTGCTCGGGCCCGGGCAAGCTCACCGAGGCGCTCGGCGTCGGGCTCGAGCTCAACCGCGCGCCGCTCACCCAGGCGCCTTTCGAGCTGCGGGCGCGCACGGGGGAGTGGCGCTCGCCCGAGATCGTCACCGGCCCGCGGGTCGGGATCACGCGGGCGGCCGAGCTGCCCTGGCGCTTCTGCGCGCGCGGGAACCCGTTCGTGTCGCGTCCCCAGCCCAAAAGTCAGCGCGGACGCGGCGGCTCGCGGGCCCGCCGCTAGGGCGCCTCCAGCGCGCCGTCCTGCGTTGACGGCGGGGGCGCGCTGCCGCCCTGGTTCTGGTTGTTGGGCTGCGCGGGCTGCTGCTGCTGGGTGGGGGCGGTGGGGGTCTCGGGCTCGGGCTCCGGCGCGACCGGCGTCGCCTCGGGCGCGGGTGTCGTGGTGGTTGGCGCCGGGACCGCCTCGGTCGCCTCCGCCTCGGCGGCCTCCTTCTCGGCCTTCCGTGCCTCACGCTCGGCGTTGCGCGACTCGCTGAGCGAGACCCAGGCTTTGACGATGTCAGCGAAGATCAGCGCCGGGTAGGTGCCTCCGTCGACCGGCGAGCCGCCGTACTCGGTCGTCATGGGCTGGTTGGAGTCGGCGTGGCCGACCCACACGCAGGCAGTGATGTCCGGGGTCGCGCCGCAGAACCAGGCGTCGCCGTTGTCGTCGGTGGTGCCGGTCTTGCCCCAGGTTGGCTCGCCCGTCTGCGCATTGGTGCCCGTACCGCTCGAGACCACCCGCGCGAGCATGGCGGTGGCGGTATCCGCGATCTCCGGATCGATCACCTGCCGCCTGACGGACTCGTTCTCGCCGCTCGCGCCCGTGCGGTCCTCGACAAGGTTGCCGTCGCCGTCCCTGACTTCCTCGATGCCGACCGGCCCGCCGGGGCTCGCCGCCATCGTGCCGGAGATGCGATCGCCGTCCTCCTCGAGCGTCAGGTACGCGTGGGTCATCTCGAGCGGCGTGACGCCGTGGCTCAGGCCGCCGAGGATCATCGCCGGGTTGTACGGCTCGAACTTCCCGTTGCCGACCTTGTACTTGGTCTCGGTGCGCAGGTCGGTTCGAATGCCCATCTTGCGCGCGGTCTCAGCGATGTCGCTCAGGCCAACCCGCAGGCCGAGCTCCGCGTACACGGAGTTGTCGGAGTAGGTGGTCGCCGAGCTGAGCGATGCGGAGCCCAGGTAGGAGTCCTCGTAGTTGGCCGGCCGGAAGATGTCGGTAACGACCTTCTTCCTGCCGTTCTTCTTGCGGACCTTGGCCTTGAAGGCGAACTGCTTGGGCTGGGAGGCGAACACGTCCTCAGGCCCGTAGCCCTCCTGCAGGGCGGTGACGAGGGTGAACGGCTTGAAGGAGGAGCCGGGCTGGCGCTGGCCGTTCGTGGCCAGGTTGAAGGCGCTCTTCTCGAAGTCGTAGCCGCCGACCATCGCGCGCACCCCGGCGGTCTCGTTGTCGAGCACCACGACGGCGCTGTCGAGGCCGACCGCGCCGACTCGGTTGTAGGCGATCTGCTCGACTTGGCGCTGGAACTCGAGGTCGAGCGTCGTGCGCACGCGCAGGCCGCCGCCGAAGGCCTTGCCCGGACCGTAGCGGTCGACCAGCTGCTGGCGCACCCACGAGGTGAAGTACGGCGCCTCCGAGTCCTCGGCCGGCGGCTCGATCTGGGCCGGGACGGGCAGCTCCTTGGCGATGTACTCCTGGTACTCGGCCTCGGTGATGACGCCCTGCTCCATCATCTTGCGCAGGACGACGTCACGCTGGCGCTTGGCGGCCTCGGGGTTGTCGCGGGGCGAGTACGCCGAGGGCGAGGAGATGATCGCGGCGAGCAGCGCCGCCTCCCACGGCAAAAGCTCCTGGGCGCAGCTCGTCGTCTCGACGCAACCGGGATGGGCGTACCCGAAGTAGGTCTGAGCTGCAGCTTCGATGCCGTAGGCGCCCTCGCCGAAGTACACGGAGTTCAGGTACTCGGTGAGGATCTTGTCCTTGGACCACTGGCGCTCGAGGTGGTACGCGAGCGCGGCCTCGCGCAGCTTCTGGAAGATCGTGCGGCTGTCCTGTGCCTCGAGGGCGTTCTTGACGAACTGCTGGGTGATCGTCGAGCCGCCCTGGGAGGGGGAGCCGGACAGGATGTCCTGGTAGAGCGCGCGCGCGATGCCTTGGAAGTCGACGCCGCGGTGCTCGTAGAAGCGCTCGTCCTCGATCGCGACGACGGCCGACTTCATGATCGGCGCGATCTCGTTGGAGGAGACGAGGATGCGGCCCTCGTTGTTCGTGACGGTGCCGATCTCCTCACCGTTGATGTCGAGCATCACGGAGTTCTCGGCCGCCTCGTACTGGGCCCGGTTCTCGAGCGAGGGCAAATCCTGGGCGACGGCCATCATCACGCCGAACACCCACGAGACCGCGGCCAGCAGCGAGAGGCCCATGATCACGAGCAGGGCGCGGAGCTTCTTGAGCTTGGGGCGCCGGGCCTTCGGGTCGCCGCCGCCCTCGATCACCTCGAGGCGCGCGCGCCGACCGTTGCGGCCGCCGCCGCCCGGCGACCGCGGCGGGCGCCCGGCGCCGTTGCGCGTCCCGCCGGCACTGCCGTTGCTTGCGCTCGCGTCGAACGGGGCGCTGCGGATCGTCGGCACGGAGCCCCGCTCGTTCGTCGAGCGCGCGCCGTTCGCGCGGACGCGTGCGGGGCGCGGGCGCGTTGACGCTCGCTCGCCGGACACCCCTTGCCGGGGGCGCTGATCTCGCCGGCGCCGCTTGCGTGTGTCTTCGGGGCCCATTTAGTGTGGATCGGCGGTCGACATCGCGGCGGGCGACGCGTCCCGGGTCGGCGTAGGGATGACCTTCGCGCGCCGGCCCGGCCACGAGGCCGGCTGCGATCCGGGGGCGAAGAGCGCATCCCCCACAGCCGGCGAGCCAGTCTAGCATTGGGCCCGGTGACCGACAGGGGCACAGACGAGGCCGCCGCGCTCGAGCGCTTGCTGGCCGGGGCGGTCGACGTACTGCCCGAGGGGAGGCTCGCGGAGCAGCTCCGCGAGGGTCGTGCGCTGCGCGTGAAGTTCGGGATGGACCCGACGAGCGCGGACATCCACCTCGGCCACTGCGTCGTGCTCACGAAGCTGCGCGCCTTCCAGGATCTGGGTCACACGGTCGTGCTGATCGTGGGCGACTACACGGCGCGGGTGGGTGACCCCAGCGGGCGCGACCAGACGCGTCCCGTGCTCAGCGCCGAGGAGATCGAGGCGAACGCCCGCACCTACCAGGAGCAGGCCTTCAAGGTGCTCGATCCCGAGCGCACCGAGGTGCGCCACAACAGCGAGTGGCTCGACATGACGAGCGGCGAGCTGTTCGAGCTCGTGCGCCGTTTCACCGTGGCGCGGCTGCTCGAGCGTGAGGACTTCCAGCGGCGCATGAGCGCGGGGCAGGCGATCTCCGCGCTGGAGCTGCTCTACCCGGTGCTCCAGGGGTACGACTCGGTGGCGGTCGAGGCCGACGTCGAGCTCGGCGCCACCGACCAGAAGTTCAACTTGCTCTTCGGCCGCGACGTGCAGATTGCCTACGGCCAGAAGCCGCAGTCGATCCTCACCATGCCGATCCTCGTCGGCACGGACGGCGTGCGCAAGATGTCGAAGAGCTACGGCAACTACGTCGGGGTGACCGACGAGCCCGCCGAGATGTTCGGGAAGCTGATGAGCATCCCGGACGAGACGATGGACGAGTACTACCTGCTGCTGCTCGGCCGGGAGCGGGACCCGGACGCGCATCCCAACGAGGCGAAGCGCGCGCTGGCGCGGGCGATCGTCGAGCGCTTCCACTCCGCCGACGATGCGCGCGCCGCCGAGGAGCGCTTCGACGCGGTCCACAAGCGCCGCGAGATCCCCGACGAGGTGCCGACGACGACCGCGCAGCCGAACCCCGATGGCCTCGTGCACCTGCCGGCGCTGCTCAAGGCGGAGTTCGGGATGAGCACGAGCGAGGCGCGGCGCCTGATCCAGGGCGGGGGCGTGAAGCTGGACGGCGAGACCGTCCCCGCTGAGCGCCTGGACGTGCCGATCGACGAGCTCGCCGGGCGCGTCCTGCAGGTCGGCAAGCGGCGGTTCGTGCGCGTCGCCGAGGGCGCCGCCGCCGGAAGCGCCGACGCCTGACGCACGCGCGCGCGTTCGCTACACTCTGCCGCCGCCACGGGCAGGGTTCCGGGCCGGGAGTCCGGACCTTGAACGGGGCGAACCGACGCAGATATACTTGCTGGTCGCGTTCGAGACGGACCGTCGAGCGGCGAGAGCCCCTCGCAGCTCGTACGGCGCGGTGTTTGAAAACTGAGCAGCGCGCGACGGATGGCCGCCCAGGTCCCGTCGCGTCCAGGTTCGACCCGTCGGGGTGCCGCTTGCCGGTGCTCGGGCGGGCCTGAACAGACCCCGTCATGCGTGTCGCCGGGTGTACCGCGCGACGCGAGAGCGCATGACGAACTTTCCGAGTTTGGATGGAGGGCTCTAGCCGGTTCGCCGGCTGGCGCTTCTCCTATCTCTTTTCACGGAGAGTTTGATCCTGGCTCAGGACGAACGCTGGCGGCGTGCCTAACACATGCAAGTGGAGCGACGAACCAGGGCTTGCCCTGGGGCAAAGCCGCGAACGGGTGAGTAACACGTGGGTAACCTGCCCCGATGACC